>JAEZQX010000463.1 GCA_023441105.1 Pseudomonadota bacterium
GCCTCGGACGCCGGCGCCTGGCGCGTGGCCGGCTCCCTCACTGGCCAGCCTCACGCGCGGATCGAGGACGGAATACAGCACGTCCACGATGAGGTTGAGGAGCACGAACATGATCACAATCACCAGCAGGTAGGCGACGATGATCGGCCGGTCCAGCACGGCAATGGAATCGATGATCAGCTTGCCCATGCCGGGCCAGGCGAAGATGGTCTCGGTGACGATGGCAAAGGCGATGACGCCGCCGAATTCCAGCCCGATCACCGTCACGATCGGGATCATGATGTTCTTCAGCACGTGCACGCCGACCACGCGCGACGGCGCCAGTCCCTTGGCGCGCGCGAACTTGACGTAGTCCTGCAGCAGCGCCTCCTGTGTGCCGGCGCGGGTCAGCCGGATGATCAGCGACAGCTTGAACAGCGCGAGATTGAGCGCCGGCATCAGCAGGTGGATCAGGCCGTCGCGGGTCAGGAACGAGAGCTTCATGCCGAGCACGGTGACGGTCTCGCCGCGGCCGCTGGTGGGCAGCCAGCCGAGCTGCACCGAGAACAGCATGATCATCATCAGCCCGACCCAGAAGGTGGGCAGGGAGAAGCCGAGGATCGAGCCCGTCATGATGGTCTTGCCGGCGATCGAATCCGGCTTGAGCCCTGCCCACAGGCCGAGGGGTATGCCCAGCACCACGGCGATCAGCATGGCCGCCACCGCCAGCTCGAAGGTGGCCGGCATGCGCTCGAGGATCAGGTCCACCGCCGGCGCACCGTAGGCGAAGGACTTGCCGAGATCGCCGGACAAGGCGCCGCTGAGGAACCGCCAGTACTGCACCGGCAGCGGCTTGTCCAGCCCAAGCGCCAGCCGCGTCGCCTCGCGGTCGGCCTGGGTCGAATCCGGGCTGGTCATCACCTCCACCGGATCGCCCAATGCGGAGACACCGGCGAACACGATCACCGACATCGCCAGCAGCACGATGAGGCTCTGGATGACGCGGCGGATGATGAACGCGAGCATCGCCTGCTCCGCTGTCAGCGCGCTCCGGAGGCCTCCTTACAGCGGCTTGAAGTTGTGCGCATAGGTGCGCTCGTCGGTGCGCGGCACGTAGTCGATGCCCTTGCGCGCCGCCCAGGTGGTGACCTGCTGGTGGATGGGAATGAAGGCGCCATCCTTGATCACCAGCCGCACCGCGTCCTGGAACAACTTGAGGCGCTTCTCGTCGTCCACCTCCGCCAGCCCCTGCTCCAGCAGCGCGTCCGCCTGCTGGTTGCAGTACGACATGCCGTTGTTGGTGCCGAAGCCCTTGTCGGCATTCTCGCAGGCGGTCAATGCCCGCAGCGGCGACGATACTTCGCCGGTCTGCGCGCCCCAGCCGAGCAGCCAGGCGGAGAACTCCTTGCGCCGGATGCTCACCCGCGACGAGAAGTCGGCCATCGGGCTGGCGGCGACCTGCGTCTGCACGCCGATACGGGTCCACATCGAGGCGATCGCCTGCAGGATCGGCTCGTCGTTGACGTAGCGGTTGTTCGGTCCGTGCAACGTCAGGTTGAAGCCGTTGGGATAGCCGGCATCGGCCAGCAGCTTCTTGGCGCCATTCGGATCGTACTTGGGCACCTTCAGGTCCGGCGCATGGCCGAACAGGGTGGCCGGCACCATGTTGCTGGTCGGCTCCGACAGCCCCTCCATGACCCGGTCCTTGATGGCCTCGCGGTTGATGGAAATGGTCATCGCATCCCGCACCCGCTGGTCGCGGAACGGGTTCTTGTCGAGCGGCTTGCCATCCTTGTCGCTGACGAACGGCGTCTTCTCCCGCTGGTCGAGGTTGAGGTAGATGACCCGGTGCGAGACCTTCGAGAAGAAGGCAAGATCCTTGCTGTCGCGGATGCGCTTGAGGTCGGCGGTGGGGACGTTCTCGATGGCGTCGACATCCTTGGCGAGCAGCGCCGCCACCCGGGTGGCCGGCTGCGGGATGAAGCGCAGCGTCACCTTGGTCCAGGCCGGCTTGGTGCCCCAATACTGGTCATTGCGCACCAGTTCGACCCGGTCGTCGCGAGCGAAGCTCACGAACTTGAACGGCCCGGAGCCGACCATGCCCTTGCCGCTGGAGAAGTCGTCGCTGGAGAGCCCCTCGGTGGCCTTCTTGCTGACGACGAAGATCGATGTGAGGTCCGACAGCATCAGCGGGTACGGCGTGGCGGTCACCAGCCGGATGGTCTTCGGGTCGACGATGACTTTCTTGACGATCGCCTTGGTGTAGACGTCGAACTTGCCCGGGCTGTTGACGATCTGGGAGGTCCGGTCGATGGAATAGGCGACGTCCTCGGCGGTGACGTCGGCGCCGTCGTGGAACTTGGCGGTGGGACGGATCTTGAATTCCCAGGTGAGGTTATCCACCAGCTTCCAGGATTCCGCGAGCGACGGGATGATGCGGCTATCGGCGTCCATCTTGATCAGCGACTCGAAGATGTGCTCCGAGACGTTGATGTTGGAGAACAGGTTGTAGAAGTGCGGATCCATCGAGTTCGGTGGCGAGCTCATCGCCACCTTCAGCTCCTGCGCCGCGACAGGCGTGGCGACGACCGCCGCTCCC
>JAEZQX010000480.1 GCA_023441105.1 Pseudomonadota bacterium
GCCTAGCACTGCCCGTCTCGGGGACGCGCCGGGTCGTCGCTCGCCTCGAACAGCGGTCTCAGGCCCGCGCGTCCCGCCGCCAGGCCCGCACCGTGCGCGCCGGCGGCAGCGGCTGCACGTCGTAGCCGTAGCGATAGCTGAAGTCGCGGTACCCGGAGTTCTCGCCGTGGTAGCGGTCGGCGCGCTTGAAGTCGTGCGCATTCAGCACCACGCCCAGGACTTCGGTGCCGGTGGCCTCCGCCTTGCGCAGCGCCCTGGAGACGACCTGCAGCGGGGTGGTGTCGGAACGCACCACCAGCACCATGCCGGCCGCGACACGGCCAAGGATCATGCTGTCGGAAACCAGCTGCGACGGCGGCGTGTCGAAGATGATGAAGTCGAACTGCTCGCGCAGCTCGTTCACCAGCGAGCGCAGCCGCGAACCCATCAGCAGGTCGAGCGCATTGCCGGCGACCCGCCCGGCGGCCAATACGGTGAGCGCGGTGCCGGGCAATCCCTGCAGGCAGTCGTCGATGCGCGAGCGGCCCTCCAGCAGTTGCGACAGGCCGGGGCCGGATGGATCGAGCCCCAGTGCGCGGCACACCGACGGTCGATGCAGGTCCGCGTCGATGAGCAGCATCCGGCGACTCGACGACAGCGCCAGCGCCAGGTTGCAGGCCACGGTGGTCTTGCCTTCGTGATCGAGCGCCGAGCCGACCGCGATGACGCTGCGGCTGCCATCGAGGTTGCTCAGGGCGACGCTGGTCGCGGCATTGCGGATGGCATCGGCGAACAGCGAATGCGGCTCGATGACGAAATGGCGTGGCGCATGGGCAGCCTCGTTGCGGCCCAGCACCGGCACGGCCGCAAGCAGCGGCAGCCCGAGGCGCACCTCGACATCGGCGGTGGTGCTCAGCGTGTTGCGCAGGCGGTCGCGCACCAGGACCACCACCAGGCCCAGCAGCAGGCCGGCAATGCCGCCGAAGCCGCCGATCAGGGCCATCGACGGCCGCGTCGGCCGGGTCGGCACCAACGCCGGATCGGCCAGCCGCGCCGCCGCCTGCTGAAAGTCGCTGGCGGCGGAGATCTCCTTGTTCCGCGACAGGAAGGCCTCGTACAACTGGCGACTGATGCCGACTTCGCGCTCGAGCTGCTTGAGCTCGATCTCCTTGCGGTCGAGGTTCTGGCCGGCCGCCCGCGCATTTGCCAGCGTCGCCTCCATCTGCTTCTCGGCCGCCTGCGCCCCTGCCAGCTCCTTGCCGATGAGGCGCACGGCGTTGCCGAGCTCCTGGCGCAGGGATTCGCGCGCCGCATTGAGCTCGCCGACCGCGCCGCGGTACTGCGGATGCTCCGAGCCGAACAGGTTGCGCAGGTCCGCGAGCCTGCGCTGCGCCGCCGACTCGGCTTCGCGGGCCCGCATCACCATCGGATTGGAAGCGACCGCCGGCGTCGCTAGCGCCGTCTCCAGGTCGCGATGGTTCGCCTGGACGAACGACTCCTCGAGCGAGGTGCGGCGCGTGCGGAGGTCGAGCAGGCGCTGCGTGATCTCGCCCAGCTGGCGATCGGTGGCCGCGTCGCCGCTGCGCGCGAGCAACCCGTTCTTCTGGCGATAGTCCTGCAGGTTCCGCTCCGAACGTTCGAGCGCCTGCTTCAGCTGCGCCAACCGATCGGACAACCAGGCGTTGGCCTCGCGCGTGGCCTCGTAGCGGGCGTCCATGTCCGCGCGCACGTACGCCGCCACCACCGCGTTGGCGACCGCGGCGGCGAGCTCGGGGTCGACCGACACGAACGACACCCGGAACAACTGCGTCTGGCTCAACCGGTCGACGGTCAGCCGCTGCCTGAAACGCCCGAGCGCGAACTCCTCGCCGTTGTAGTCCGCGTCTGCCGCGCCGCCGGTCGCTGCCGGCAGCAGGCTGCCGAGGCCGTCGAGCAGCTTCCTGAGCGGCGGGATGTGGTCGATCCAGCTCTCGCCAGGGCTGAACTCGGGCTGGCCCACCAGGGCGAGCTGGCGAATGACCCTCAGCGCCACGTCGGTCGTCTGCAGGAACTCCGCCTGCGTCAGCTGCGCGCTCTGGTCCGCCGCCATCGCGCGATAGACCTCCTCGTAGGAAACCGGCCGGCGCTGGCCGCCATCGAAGACCACGGTGGCCGAGGCGCGGTAGGTGGGCGTCATCTGCAGCGCAATCACCACGAATGCCACCGCGCACAGCAGCGCCGGCACGGCCAGCAGCAGCTTCTCCCGCCGCAGCAGGCGCCAGTACTGGACGATCAGCGGCGCCGGCGTCGGCAGCGACGTCTCGGCGTAGCGCGAAGCACGGCCGCTCGCCACACCCGCCGGCCGCTCGGGTTCCGGGGCGCCGGAGGTCACGGGCAGGAAGGTCGGCCCCGACGGTTCGCCGGGCATCGACGCGATGACAGGTTTCATGATGACGTCCGGATGCAGGGATCTGGTTGCAGCGGTGCCGCCGGCGGCAGCGACCAGCCGGCACGCCACAGCGGCAGGACCGCTTCGATGGCGAAGCGTCGCTCCGCCGTCTGCCGCGCAAGACGCTGCAGGCGCTGCAGCTCGGCGGGGTCGACGGCCAGCGCCGCGGTGGCTCGAGCCAGGGCCTGCGCATCCGGTGCGACCGCCACCAGCGCGCCTGCGCAATCGTCGAGCAACTCGCGCATGGCGGCGTTCGGCACGCAGGTCAGCGCCGGCAGGCCGGCCTCGAGCGCCTCGAGCAGCGCATAAGGCTGGCCTTCCGCATACATCGATGGCGCCCACAGCAGGTCGTGCGCCGCCAGCAGCGCGCGCACCTGCGCAGGCGGCACGGCACCCTTCACGCTCACCGTCGCATCCAGGCCCGATGCCTGCACGCGCGCCCGCAGCTCCTGCAGCAGCGGCCCCTCGCCGGCGATCGTGAGCCGGAGCGGCACGCCGCGCTGGCGCAGCAGGTCGACCGCCTCGAGACAGCGCAACGGCCCCTTCTCCGGTATCAACCGCGCCAGGTAGAGCACACGCAGCTCGCGCGGCCGACCATTGCGCAGGCTGCGTGCCACCGGCTCCTGCAGCACCACCGCGTTCGGCACGACCAGTGCCGCCGCGGCCGCTCCGCCGATGGCGAGAGCCTGCGACCGGCCCAGCACCACCAGGCGGTCCGCCACGGCCGCCAGCAGCCGCGCCAGCCAGCGCAGCGGCGCGCGCCGATCCTGCGGCCCGTCGAGCTCGCAGCCATGGATCTGGGCGACGACCAGGTCGGCACCCAGCAGGCGGCCGATGACGACGAAGCCGATGTCCCGCAGCAGCGACGCATACTGCACGGAACTGTTCACATGCAGCACCAGCGGCTCGCTGCGTCGTGCGGCAGCGAGCGCCACGCCTGCCCCGCGCGACTTCGCGTCGTCGTCGATCGACAAGGACGGCGCAACCCCGCGCGCGCGACGCGCCTGGCGCAACCTGATGACGACCTGCTGGTAGTCGCGCCACAGGCGCAGCGCCGTGCCGCCGACGCGTGATTCTCCGGCACGCCGTCCAATCTCGATGTGCTCCAGACTGCACCCGAGGCTGGTGGCGATCATCGCGAGCCTGTCCAGATGCCTGGACTGTCCACCCACGAGGCTGCGCGCGGGTCCGGTCACGAGAATCATTGCTGCTGCCACTCTCGCTCTCCGGGATTGCCCCGGATTGCAACTAGTTTAAACATCCTGTCTGCGCGCAGTATCGCGTCGCTCACATTTTTAACCTTTGTGCCGGAGCCCCTGATCTAGACTCGACGCTCGGTTGGAGGTCGTACCTGACTGACGCAGGTCCACAGTCATGGCAGCCGTCGCGGCATTCTTTCGCACGAACCAGGATTCGCTTCTCGCGTTTGCTGCGCTGTCGAGCGAGCGGTTGCTGCAGATGTTCGTCGGCCTCTATGTCGCGGGCAGCATCGCGCGCGGCTTCTCCCACGAGCACTTCGCAGCCTGGCAGGTTGCGTTCTCCATGTTCGTGGTGGTCGGCACGGTGTGCGACATCGCGCATGAACGCGTGGTCCTGCCGATGCTTTGCGGCGCCGAGCCCGGGCGCTTGCCCACGTTGTGGAACTCGATCCTCGTCGCCAAGCTGCTGGCGGGCGCCGCCTCGGTGCTGCTGATACTCGGCTGGGCGGCCTCGTCAGGCCAGCTCGCGGTGCTGCCGCTGGCGATGTTGTGGGCCGTCTATCTGTTCCTGGGCGAGCCGGTGTCGCTGGCGGTCTACGAATCGTATGCGCGCGGAAACTTCGCCTGGCCGCAGGCAAGCCGCATCGCCGCCATGTCGCTGCGACTGATGGTGGTGGTCGCAGTGGTTGCGATGCAGGGCGGGCTGTTGTGGATGGCTGCCGCGTGGCTGGCGGAGATCCTGCTCCTCAACCTGCTGCTGTGCCGAGGCTGGATCCGCAAGCGGCGCTTCCGGCCGGCGTTGATCGACTGGGCCCTGGTACGCTGGATCTTCGCGCAGGGCTGCACGCTGGCCATCGCCGCGGCCGCCACCGTGGCGCTGGTCAGGATCGAGCGCCTGCTGCTGGGCGATGTCGTGCCGGCTCCGGTGCTCGCCCACTACGTCGCGTCGATGAACCTGCTGGAGGCCGCGCTGGCGTTCTCGGCAACGCTGCTCACCGTCGTCGGCGCCAAGACGCTCTTCAAGTCGGGCCGCATCTCGCGCGGGCATCACGCCCAGCTGGTGATGTTCGCCGTGGCCATCGCCACCCTGGGCGCCGGCCTGATCGTCGTCATCGCGCCATGGGTGGTGGTCGCCGTGTTCGGCAGCGACTATGCGGGCAGCGCCACCTACCTGCGCATCGGCGCGTGGCTGCTGCCACTGGCGTTCGCGCAGGCGATCCTGCAGGCGCCGCTGCTGTTGCGCGCCACCCGCCGCTTCCACCTGGTCAAGGCGCTGACGGCGTTATCCATCTGCGCAATGGCAGCGTCCCTGGCGGCGGTCAGCGGCCGTCATCACCTGCTCAGCATCGGCGCCTACGCCGGCTTCCTGACCTTGCTGACCTTCGACCTGCTCGAGCTCCGGCGGCGCACCGGCGAGATCTACCATGGCCGAAGCTAGCGGTGGCCGCCTTGCAGCAGCCGGCGGCTCCGGGCACCGCGCGCAGCCTGCGCTCGCCGGCGGGGACCGCACCACGCGCGACAGTCGGATGCTGCACGAGGCGCCGATCCGGTCCGCCGGCGCGTTCGCGATCGCGATGGCCGTCTTCTTCCTGATCACCTACTTCGAGACGATGAACCTCGGCGGGCTAAAGGTCGCCACGCTGTGGCGGCTGCTGGTGGTGGTCGTCGCCGCGCTGGTCATGGCGGTCCGCCCCTTCGTCCCCACCGCGACCACCCGCGAGCTCGAGCCGCTCTTCTGGACCTTCCTGGCGTTCGCGATCGCGCCGCTGCTCGGCATCGGCGTCGGCTCGTCGGACATCCAGGTGTCGCTGGAGGTCTTCGCGCAGCGCATCTTCCCCATCATCGTGGTGATGTTCCTGCTGACCGCCTGCCGTTTCGACCTCGCCGACCTGCTGGTGAGAACGTTCCCGATCTATCTCTGCCTGGTCAGCGTGCCATTGCTGCTGGGCGTGCTGCCGCCGACCAGGGAACCGCTGTCGGCGGTCAGCGGCTACGACGTGAACGCCTACGTCGGGCCGTTCCAGAACATCCATTCGGCGGCGTTGGCACATGCGGTCGCGGTGATCTGCAGCTTCACGCTGCTCGTGCGGGCCGGCGCCAGCCATCGGCTGGTCCTGCTGGGCAGCTCCCTCGCCTGCCTTGCCCTCACCGTCCTCACCACCGCGCGATCCGGACTGCTGGCCGCCGTGCTCGGGATGATCGTGATTGCCTGCCTGGCGCGGCGCTTCATGTCGTTGCTGGCGCTGATCATTCTGGCGGCATTCCTCGGCCTGGTGGTGGCGGCGATGCGTCCGGAGCTGGTCGATGTCGCCATGGACCGCGCGCTCGGCCGCAACGTCTACGTGGTCGACTACAGCGCCGATGCGATGTCGAGTGGCCGGCTGACGTTGCAGAAGGCTGCGCTCAAGGCATTCGCCGACCAGCCGCCGCTGCGGCAGCTGTTCGGCATCGGCCGCACCGCATCGAAGAAGGCGATCGAGCGCTACACCAGCTTCTATCTCATCGCGCACAACGCCTACGTCGACGAGCTGATCGCCTACGGCCTGTTCGGCCTGGGCGCATTGCTCGCAACGCTGGCCACCGCCGGGCGGCTGGCGTGGCGCAACGCCCGTGCCGGGCAGCCGGCCGGCGCCGCCTTGATCCTGTCGCTGATGGTCTTCGCCGTGCTGCAGGGCATCGACTACTCGCTGCAGCTGTCGGTGGTGGGGCTGGTGCTGCTGCTCGAAACGCATGCCCGCCTGCGCAGCACGCAAGCTGCCCTTGCCGCGGCGGGGCAGCCGGCATGAACATCGTGCAGCCCGGCACCGGCGCCGCGCGCCTGCTGCGGCAACTGAACCTGAGCCCGCAATCGGTGGCCACCGCCGTGCTGTGGCGCGGCTTGCGAAGGCCCTGGCTGCGCGTCCGGCAGGCGCTGCTGCCGGTCGCTTCGGCAGGCGAC
The DNA here is from genome assembly GCA_023441105.1 of Pseudomonadota bacterium. Next base: position 6,545 of record JAEZQX010000480.1, read on the forward strand.
GGGCGACCGGCGCTGCGGCACCGGCTGCGCTGGGCCGAGACGCTGCTCGATACCGCGACCGTGCCGCCCGTGGCGGCCGCGGCGATGATGATGCGCGCACCCTGCGTGCTCTTCGGGCGCTGCTGGAGCCTGCCGGCGGCGGCGCTCGGCGCCATCGATGGCCGTTTCGCCATCGAGGCAATGCGGCTGCAGCACCTGCAGCCGCTCGCGGTCCTGCATTGGCACGCCCGCGGCGACGCGCTGCTGGCGGCCCGCCTGCGGGAGACGCTGCCCGAGCCGCTGTCGCGCTACCTGCGACGCGCGCTGCGGCAGGCCTGCGCCGGCGGTGGAGGTCGCGAGGGCGACGGCGCGGTGGCGTCCGCGACGACCGGCTGCTATCCGATGGACCATGCACTGCGGGCGCTCAGCCTGTTGCTCGTGCAGGCGGCGCTGGCGGGCGGCGACCAGGCTCGCGGCGGAGACGCGGAACCTGCCGGCGACCAGGCCGCCGTCGAAGCCGCCCTCGCCGCGATGGTGGTCGGCGCGATCGACACCTGCCGCGCGGATCCCGAGTACGTCGGCGCCCTGTCGAACAATCATCACCTCACCAACGTGGCCTGCCTGCTGGCGATGCTGGCAAGCCTCGAAGGTCCGTCGCCGTCGTGGCCGCGAGGAGCGATCGATGGCCGCAGCGACGCCCCGCGACGCTGGCTGCTGCGGGCGATCGGCGAGCAGTTCGATGCGGATGGGGCGCACTTCGAGTACTCCACCGGCTACCACATGTGTGCCCTGGAGCTGCTGGCGCTGGCCGCCCTGGCGCTGCTCGAAGACGAACGCCCGACGGTCGGCGATCCCGACGGCAACCCCGACCCGGACGCCGGCACGGCTGCGGTCCCTGCCGGCAAACGGCCTGGGCGCGGCCACGGGCCGGACAGCGAGGAAACGGCAACGCTCATTGCCGAGCGCC
>JAEZQX010000534.1 GCA_023441105.1 Pseudomonadota bacterium
TGGGGCAGCGGGGGCCAGGCGCGTCTCGTGCCCGTCCATCTGCAGCAGCATGGCCAGCGATTCGGCGGCGTCGACGTTGTCGTCGACCACCAGGATGCGCTGCGCCGCCGACTCATGCGCCGCCGCCGGCTCCTCGTCGTCGCCCCGCGCCTCGGCTGCCGCTGCGAGCGGTAGTCGCACGGTGAAGCGCGCGCCGCGATGCAGGCCGGCGCTGGCGGCGGTGATGGTGCCGCCGTGCAGCTCCACCAGGCCGCGCGACAGCGCCAGTCCGATGCCGAGCCCGCCCTGCGAACGATCGATGGCCGGCGTCACCTGCGCGAACATGCTGAAAATGCTCTCGAGGTCTTCTTCCGACAGGCCGATGCCGTTGTCTTCCACCGCGATCACCGCCTGGTCGCCTTCGCGTTCGGCGGTGAGCGCGATGCTGCCGCCGGCCGGCGTGTACTTGGCGGCATTGCTCAACAGGTTGGCGAGCACCTGGCTCAGGCGCGTCGGGTCGGCGTCGAGCATCAGCGGACGCGGCGGCAGGCACAGGCTGAAGCGGTGGCCGGCGGTGTCGATCAGCGACCGGGTCGCCTCGACCGCATGCTGAACGACGCCGGCGAGCTCGACGCGTTCGATGCGCAGCTGCGCCTTGCCGGTGGAGATCCGCGCGACGTCCAGCAGGTCGTCGACCAGCCGCGTCATGTGCCGCACCTGGCGCTCGATGACATCGCGCGACCAGCGCATCTGCGGATCGGCCGGCGCCTTGAGTCGCAGCACCTCGAGCGCCGTCACGATCGGCGCGAGCGGGTTGCGCAACTCGTGCGCCAGCGTCGCGAGGAACTCGTCCTTGCGCCGCAGGGACTGGGCCAGCTCGGCGTTGAGCCGCCGCCGTTCATCCTCGGAGCGTTTGCGCTCGGTGATGTCGATGCCGAGGCCGTAGGTGATGGCGGGCCGGCCGTCGTTGCGATAGAACGAGCGTCCGCGGCCCTCCATCCAGCGCCACTCGCCGGACCGATGCCGGAAGCGGTATTCGACGACATAGTCGCGATGGTTGTGCAGCGCCTGGTCGAGCGCCGTGCGCACCCGCTCGCGATCGTCCGGATGCAGCAGGTCGAGGAAGTCCTGGCGATTGCCGCGAAAGCCGTCGTCCTCGATGCCGAAGATCTCCTCGAGCTCGCGGCTCCACCACGCCTTGTCGGTTTCGAATTCGCGCGACCAGGCGCCCATCCGCCCGCCGCGCATCGCCAAGGTGAGGACGTCGCGGTTCTCGCGCAGGGAGGTCTGCGTCCGCGCCGTCTCGAGCACCGTCCAGAGCCGCTGGGTGATCTGCTCGGCGAGCCGGATCTCGTCGCTGCGCCAGGCGTGCGGCCGGGTATGGCGCAGCGACAGCACCGCCACCAGCTCGCCCTCGTGCAGCACCGGCACGCACAGCATCGCGCCGGTCTCCACCTCCCAGTAGCCGACGACCATCCAGGCCTCGCCCGGGATCAGCTCCCCGGCCGCGTCGGCGGCGATGTCCTCGATGGCGAGCGTCTTGCCCGCCAGCAGCTGCTTCAGCAGCGGACTGTCGCCGGAGGCGATCCGGTGGCGGCCGGCGACGCTGGCCAATCCGTCGGCGTGGTCGGCGACCACGTCCACCGCGGCCTCGGCAATGCTGATATCCGCGAACACGCAGCGGTTGGCGCCGAAGTGCCGGCCGACGTCGGCTAGCGCGACCGACTTGATCTCCGATGCGGTGGTGAGCTCGCGGGTGTCATCCTGCAGCCGGACCAGCAGCCGCTGCTCGTCGCTGCTGCGCTTCAACGCCATCTCCGACAGCTTGCGGTCGGTGATGTCGATGGCGAGGTTGGTGACGCCGACGATGCGGCCATCCGTGTCGCGCAGCGGACCGCCAATCCAGTCGATCCATTCGACGGCACCGTTGCGGGTGACCTGCATCTCGGTGCGGAAGGCGGTGCCTTCGGCGAGGATGCGGCGTCGCGCCTGGGTCAGCAGGGCCGCGTTGGCCGGCTCGTAGATCTCCTCGGCGGTCTTGCCGAGCATGTCCGCCTCGCGCAGCCCCACCGGCGGCTTCTGCGCCCAGACGTAGCGCAGGTCGTGATCGACGTCGAATGCCGAGATCGCCGCCAGCTCGAGCGCCGCCTGCAGGCGCTGGCTCGGCTTGGCGAGCCGCTGCATTGCCTCGAGGCGGCGATCGGCCTCGCGCCGCTTGCGATGCAGTTGCTCCGCCAGCAGGCACATCAGCAGCCCGGCCGGCAGCATCAGGGCGATGCGCGCGCCGATGGGCACGTCACCCGATAGCGGCGGCACGCCCTCGGGCAGCGCCAGCGACCAGGCGGCGCAGATCGCAATGGCCAGCATGCCGGGCCAGAAACCGCCGTACCACGCGGCGATGACGATGGCAGGGAAGGCGCTGACGAAGGGCAGCGTCGAGCCCAGGTAGGGCGTTAGCGCCATGCGGATCAGCATGCCGACGACCGCCGCGACGACGGCGACCAGCCAGGGATTCACGCGTGCCGATACCGGCGGAGGGTGTGCTTGCAAATTATTGTCCGGAGATCAGGGGCGATGATAGGGGCCTTTGCTTCGCCGGCATACGCCCTCGCCGCCACTCGGGTCCAGCCGTTGCGGACCTAGCGGTGGATCGGGTTCTCGGCCACCGGGTAGCCGGCGGCGCTCAGGCCGCGCACGATGCGGGCGACATGGTCGCGATCCTGTGCTTCCACCACCAGCTCGACGGTGGCGCGCCGGGCCGACTCGCGGGCGAACAGGCGATCGTGACGGATCTCGACGATGTTGCCGCCCGACTTGGCGATCTCGGTGGTGATGGCCGACAGGCTGCCGACGGCATCGGGTACCGACACCGACAGCGCCACCAGCCGGCCATCGCGGGCGCGCCCGCGCAGAAGTGTCTGTCTCTTATAAACAA
>JAEZQX010000058.1 GCA_023441105.1 Pseudomonadota bacterium
CCTCCGGGGGCCCCCCCGCACCCCCCTACCCGCTTCTGCCTTCGTCAGCGGACGGCTCCCACAAACGGCCTGTGCCCTCGACACCCACCGCCACCGCTACCACCAGCCCAGCCGTTGAAAGGTTGGAGGGTTGCAGTGACGATCGCCGCGCTATGGCGCAAGTCGTGCTCGCGATGGTCGATGCCTCGCGCCAGCTGCTGCCACCAGCCGCATGATGCGCATCTGAGCGGGAACCGAGAGCGGCCGGCTACTTCCCTACTCCACCACCTCTTGCAGTGATTCCCGCGCAACCGGCTGTCACGAAGGCAGCGGGTGGCGGGGTTTGTGGGCAGGGCCTTCGGAGGTGAGCCGCCGGCTGACGAAGGAGGACCGGGTGGAATGATCCGGGGGATCTTTCCAGCGTCCGCTCGGCTGCGCGGCCGCGCCGCCGAATCCGGCCGCGGCCCGGGCGGACGAGGCAGCGGCGGGCTCCGGGGCGGTCACCGCAGGTGACGCGGAGCACTGCTCCGCGAGCCCTGGAGCGGATTGCGCTTGCAAGCGCAATCCGTGAGACTCCGCTGGCCCTGCCCACAAACCCCGCTACCCGCTGCCCAAACGGGACCGCAGTATTCCGCGCGGGAAACGGATCAATGCAAGACCCAATCCAGCAACGGCTTCCATGTCTCCCGGTCCTGCGCCACCTGCGCCGACTGCACGTCGAACACGGTCAGCCCGTGGGCGGCGAGGTGGACGTAGGCCTGCGTGTCGCGCAGGTAGCCGGCAACCGGCAGGCCGGCAGCAGCGACGAAGCGACTCAGCTCCTCTGCCGACCGGGTGCGCGGATCGACGCGCACGCCGACGATGCCGACGCTGCTGCGGAACCGCTGGTCGTCGCCCATCGCGGCCCGCAGCTCGCGCAGGAAGCCGCCGGTCGCCTTGATGTCGAACATCGACGGCTGCATCGGCACCAGCATCTTGTCGACGCCGCGCATCACGCCGGCCAGCTGGCGCACCGGCATCTGCGCCGGCGTGTCGATCACCACGTGGGTCACGCCCTTGGGCGGCCGCGCCGCGCCGCCCTGCATCTCCCAGGCGCTGATCGGCGCCGCCGAGGCCGGCCGCTGGGCGAGCCAGTCGCGCGACGACTGCTGCCGATCGAGGTCGCCGAGCATCGTGGCATGGCGCGAGGCGGCGAAAAAGCCCGCGAGATTGGTGGCAACGGTGCTCTTGCCGACGCCCCCCTTGGGGTTCACGATGGCGATGACCGGCATGCTGGGCCCTCCACTGGTTGGGAGCCCGGACTATAGCCGGGGGTTGCGAGCCACAGCCAGCCGTGTTGCGAGCTTGCCGCGTTTCCCGGCCGTGCTGTCCCGGTCGCGGGCGTTCGATGGCGACGGCGTCAGGCCCGGGGCAGTCTGCTCAGCGGCCGTTGGCGAGCGCGGCGAGGACGATGTCCACCGTCAGCAGTTCCGGCAGCATCAACGGCGGCTCGCCGGCTGCATGGTAGACGAGGTACAAGGGCACGCCATTGCGGCCGAAGCTGGCCAGCTCGGCCGTGATGGCAGGATCGCGGCGCGTCCAGTCGGCCCGCAACAGGGTCACTTCCTGCGCTTCGAAGGCACGCCGCACGACCTCGCGCTCGAGCACCAGCTTCTTGTTGGCCTGGCAGCTGATGCACCAGGCCGCGGTGAAATCGACCAGCACCGGCCGCCCCTGGGCAAGCGACTGCGACACCTTCTGCGCCGACCAGGGCTGCCATTGGGCACCACCGTCGGCTCCGCCGACATGGCCGGCGTCGACGTCGGCCGTAGCCGCCTGCGCCGCGCGCGGGGAGAGCTCATCCGAACGGCCCGGCAGGCGGAAGACGGACGTGCCCGGCGTCCCTGCCCGTCCTCCGACACCGGCTGCATCGAGCGGGCGGCCGGCGGACGTGAACGACGAGGCCGGGTCTACGCCGGCCTGCGCGACCGCATCCGATCCGATCTGCACCAGTTGCCAGACGGTCAGGGCGCCGGCCACCGCCGCCGCGGCCAAGCCGAGGGCGCCGGGCCGGGTGCGTCCGCCCATCGCCGCCTGCTGGGCGCGGCCATAGACCCAGGCGCAGAACGCCAGCAGGATGGCCGCCATCAGCAGGCGCAGCAGCCCATCCGCACCGACCTGCAGCGTCAGCACCCACGCCAGCCAGGCCGCGGTGGCGAGCATCGGAAAGGCGAGCAGTTGCTTGAAGACCAGCAGCCACGGCCCGGGCCGCGGCAGCACCCGCAGCAGCCGCGGCGCCCAGCCGAGGACCAGGTACGGCAGCGCCATCCCGACGCCGAGCGCGGCAAAGATCAGCAGGGTCTGCAGCGGCGGCGACGCGAGGGTATAGCCCACGGCGCTTCCCATGAATGGCGCCGTGCAGGGCGTAGCGACCAGCACCGCGATGACGCCGGTAGCGAAGCTGTTGCCGAAGCCCCCGGCGGCTGCGCGGCCGGTCGGCAGGAAGCGCGCCGAGCCGGCGCCCTGCTGGCCGGGGACCGCGTCGCCAGGGCCGGCGGGGATGCCGAGCCGCGTCAGCAGGACGCCGGTCTCGAAAACGCCGAACAGGTTGAGGCCGATCAGCACGAACAGCAACGCCATGGCGCCGACGAAGACCGGCGACTGCATCTGGAAGCCCCAACCCGCGGCTTCGCCGGCCTGGCGAAGCGCCAGCATGACCAGGCCGAGCGCCAGGAAGGACAGCACCACGCCGACGCTGAAGGCCAGCGCGTGACGCCGCGCGAGCCGCGGGCTGCCGGCAGCGGCCTGCGAGAACGACAGCACCTTCAAGCCGATGACCGGAAAGACGCATGGCATCAGGTTGAGGATCAGCCCGCCCAGCAGGGCGCCGGCGAGCGCGATCCACAAGGTGCCGGATGCGCCGCCGACCGCGGACGAGGGGAACGGCCGCGAGG
>JAEZQX010000143.1 GCA_023441105.1 Pseudomonadota bacterium
TCTCCTTCGGTCCGTCGCGCGACGATGCCGACATCGACGACGACGACGAGGAAGCCGTCGCCGCGATGAACAACGCCAAGCTCGAGGAGCTCAAGCAGGCCGCGCTGTCGCGCTTCGACCAGATCGCGCACTGGTTCGAGAAGATGCGCCAGGCGTACGAGAAGGAAGGCTACAAGTCCAAGGGCTACCTGAAGGCACAGTCCGAGGTCCAGGACCAGCTGATGGCCATCCGCTTCACCGCCAAGATGGTCGAGAAGCTGTGCGACATGCTGCGCGCGCAGGTTGACGAGGTCCGTACGCTGGAGCGCTCCATCCTCGACATCTGCGTCAATCGCGTCGGGATGGATCGCGGCCACTTCATCGAGAGCTTCCCCGGCAACGAGACCAACCTCAACTGGGTCGAGAAGGAGCTCGCCGGCAATCCGCCGTACGCCGATGTCCTGTCGCGCAGCGTGCCCGACATCCAGGACTTGCAGCAGAAGCTGATCGACCTGCAGGCGCGGGTGGTGCTGCCGCTGCCGGACCTGAAGGACATCAACAAGCGCATGGCCATGGGCGAGATGAAGGCGCGCAAGGCCAAGCGCGAGATGACCGAGGCGAACCTGCGGCTGGTGATCTCGATCGCCAAGAAGTACACCAACCGTGGGCTGCAGTTCCTGGACCTGATCCAGGAGGGCAACGTCGGCCTGATGAAGGCGGTCGACAAGTTCGAGTATCGCCGCGGCTACAAGTTCTCCACCTACGCCACCTGGTGGATCCGCCAGGCCATCACCCGCTCCATCGCGGACCAGGCGCGGACCATCCGGATTCCCGTCCACATGATCGAGACGATCAACAAGATGAACCGGATCAGCCGGCAGATCCTGCAGGAGACCGGCCAGGAGCCGGATCCGGCGACGCTGTCGGAAAAGATGGAGATGCCGGAGGACAAGATCCGCAAGATCCTCAAGATCGCCAAGGAACCGATCTCGATGGAAACGCCCATCGGCGACGACGACGATTCGCATCTCGGCGACTTCATCGAGGACACGACGACGCTGGCGCCGTCGGATGCGGCGCTGCACGACTCGATGCGCGACGTGGTGAAGGAGGTGCTGGATTCGCTCACCCCGCGGGAAGCGAAGGTGCTGCGCATGCGTTTCGGCGTCGAGATGAGCACGGACCACACGCTGGAGGAAGTCGGCAAGCAGTTCGACGTCACCCGCGAGCGCATCCGCCAGATCGAAGCCAAGGCCCTGCGCAAACTCCGCCACCCCAGCCGCGCGGACAAGCTGAAGAGCTTCCTCGAAGGGCAATAGGCTTGAGCGGCCCGCGCAGCGGGCTGCACAAGCCCGCCGCGGCCGAAGGGCAGTAGGGAAGGCCTGGGCCACCGGAAGCGCGCCGAGGACGAGCACGAAGCGCCTGGCGACCCGCTGCACATCGACTGCAAGAAGCCGGGCTGCATCGACCCGGCCGGTCATCGGATCACCGGCAGCCGCCTCGGCCGCATCCGGGGCGCCGGACGGCGTCGGACGCCGTTCGCCATGATGTTGCGCGCTCAAGCCTTGGCGACAATCACCTCATCCAGTCGCGTCGTGTAGCGCGGCGAACGCCGCTCTTGTTTGGACGCATGCGTACTTCGCGCGGTTTTCCCTGCCGCACTAGCGATGCCCACGGCACCACGGCCGAACCGCTCGTTCAGGGCATCCAGCGTCGCCATCAGGTCTCGTCGCCCATCCGGCTGCATCGCTTCTGGGTCATCGAAAAGATCCAGGCTTGCCTGTCCCCGTTGTTCCTGGGTTCCACTCTGCAGTTCCACCAGCATCACGCCGGCCTTCGAGTAGCGGTGCCCCGGCCTGTAGATCGCGCGAAGCGCCTCAACCGCGGCCTTCACCAGCACGCGCGTGTCCGCGCTGGGACGGGGCAAGGGAAGGGTGGCGGTCGGGGCGTGCTGCCGGTCCTGCTTCCGGTAGGGGCTGGTCATGATGAAGACATGCACCGCGTTGCACACGGCCTGCTGTGCCCGCAGTCGACCTGCCACGCGGCTGGCGAAGTCGCTTACCGATTCGATCAGATCGGGCAGGTCCGTCACCGGATTGCCGAACGACCGCGAGCACATGATCTGCTGCTGGGCCGGCGGGTCGTCATCGACCTCCAGGCATCGCGTGCCCTGCAGCTCGAGGACGGTCTTCTGCATGGCCCCGCTGAATTGGCGTCCCAAGGTGGCAGCATCTGAGCGCTTCAGATCGAGCACTGTTCGGATTCCTGCCTCGTGCAGCTTCGGCGCGGTCTTGCGCCCGACGCCCCAGAGGTTGCCCACGTCCGTGCGGCGCATCACTTCGTCCAGCGCTTCCGCTCCCAGGCTCCCGAAAACGCAGACCTGCGCAAGCTGCCGCGGGTAGCTGCCGGGCTTGCGGTCAGCCGTCTTGGCGACATAGTTGGCCAGCTTGGCCAGGGTCTTGGTCGGACCGAAGCCCACGCTGGTCGGCAGACCCACTTCCTTTAGGACCCGACGCCTCAGCGCATGGCCGATCGGGGCATGTTCTCCGCTCACCCCTTCGAAGTCCAGGAAGCACTCGTCGATGCTGTAGATCTCCTGCCGAGGTGCGTAACCGGCGGCCAACACCATCATGCGGCTGGACATGTCGCCATACAACTCGAAGTTGGCGGAAAGCGCGATCAGTCCGGCACTGCGTGTCAGATGCCTGACCTCGAACCAAGGTTGGGCCATCTTCACGCCGAGGTCCTTGGCCTCGTTGCTGCGGGCGATACAGTTGCCATCGTTGTTGGACAGCACCACCACCGGCTTGCCGTTGAGCGACGGCTGGAACACACGCTCGCAGCTGACGTACATGTTGTTCACGTCGACCAGTGCGAACACGGCTTTTCCCTAGTTCGAGACTTGCTTGACCACGTGCGTGACGACACCCCAAACGTCGAAGGCGTCGCCTTCGCTGGCCCAGACATCCGGAACCTCCGGGTCGGTGGATTGCAGGCCCAACTCTTCGCCACGCCGGCAAAGGCGCCTGCAGAGAAGGTCGTCCCGGTGAACGGCAATGACCACCTGCCCATGGCTGGGCTCAAGCGCTCGATCGACCAGTGCCAGGTCTCCGTCGTCGATGCCCGCATCGCGCATGCTCGACCCTGCAATGCGCATCAGGAAAGCCGCTTGCGGGTTGCGGATCAAGATCTCGTTGAGGTCCAGTCGCGTCACGCCGCTTTCGCCGGCAGGCGAGCCGAAGCTGATCGCGACGCGAGAGCGCGGCGTGGAGGCTGGTTTGGACTTGCGTTCGCGGAGCATGGGGACTTGGCCAACTGGCTTGGCGAGGATACTGTATAAATAAACAGTCTCTTGTGCAAGCAAAAACGCGTCTGGCCGCCGGCCGCTGCTGATGGGTCCGGCGCCGGCGCGAACCGCAACGGCTAACGGCATGCGCGGATCCGGCCGTTGTTCACCAGGTCGAAACGGTCGAGCATCATCACCTTGTCCCAGGCCGCGACGAAGTCGCGCACGAACCGCTCGTTTCCGTCGCTGCTGGCATAGACCTCCGCCTGCGCGCGCAGTTGCGAGTGCGCGCCGAAGACCAGATCGGCGGCGGTCGCGGTCCATTTCACCTTGCCGCTGCCCCGGTCGACGCCTTCGTAGACGTGCCCGTCCGCAGGCCGCCAAGCCGTGTTCATGTCCAAGAGGGCGACAAAGAAGTCGTTCGTCAGCGCGCCAGGCCGGTCGGTGAACACCCCGTGCTTCGAGCCGCCGTGATTGATGCCTAGTACGCGCAAGCCGCCGACGAGCACGGTCATCTCCGGGGCGGTGAGCCGCAGCAGGTTGGCGCGGTCCAGCAAACGGGCTTCGGGCGAAAGCGGATCGTTGGCGCGGAAGCAGTTGCGGAAACCGTCACCCGGGGGCTCGAGCACCGCGAACGACGCCACATCAGTTTGCTCCTGGGAGGCGTCGGTGCGCCCCGGCGTGAACGCAACCGTGACGTCGCGCCCGGCGTTCCGGGCCGCCTGCTCGATCGCGGCGCATCCGCCCAGCACGATCAGGTCGGCGAGCGACACCTTCCTCCTGCCGCCCTGGGCATTGAACTCCTCCTGGATCCCTTCCAGCGTCCGCAGCACCTCGGCCAGCTTGGCCGGCTCGTTGACCTCCCAATCCTTTTGCGGCGCGAGGCGGATGCGGGCGCCGTTGGCACCGCCGCGCATGTCGGTTCCGCGAAAGGTCGCGGCAGCGGCCCAGGCGGTGGCCACCAGATCGGCGACCGACAGCCCCGACCCGAGCAGCGTGCGCTTCAGGCTGGCGACATCGGCCTCGCCGATCAGTTCGTAATCGACCTCCGGGACCGGGTCCTGCCAAAGCTGTGCCTCCGGCACCCACGGGCCGAGGTAGCGCGCTCGCGGACCCATGTCACGATGCAGCAACTTGAACCATGCTTTGGCGAATGCGTCCGCGAGTTGATCCGGATTTTCGAGGAAGCGTCTGGCGATCGGTCCGTAGATCGGATCCATGCGCATCGACAAGTCGGTCGTGAGCATCATCGGCGCATGACGCTTGCCCAAGTCGTGCGCGTCCGGGACAGTGCCCTGGGCTTCAGGATTCTTCGGCTTCCACTGCTTCGCGCCGGCGGGACTGGTGGTCAATTCCCACTCGTACTTGAACAGGTTCTCGAGGAAGCCGTTGTCCCATCGAACCGGGTCATTGGTCCAGGCGCCTTCGAGACCGCTCGTGATCGTGCACGCCCCCTTGCCGCTGCCGAACTCGTTCTGCCATCCCAGCCCCTGGGCGTGCATTGGGCAGCCCTCGGGTTCCGGTCCGAGATTGCCGATCGCCGGCGCCGCTCCATGGCACTTGCCGAAGGTGTGGCCGCCGACGATTAGCGCCACTGTCTCCTCGTCGTCCATCGCCATGCGGGCGAAGGTTTCGCGGATGTCATGCGCGGCCGCCAGGGGATCGGGTTGGCCCGCGGGCCCTTCGGGGTTCACGTAGATGAGACCCATCGTGACGTTCCCGAACGGCTGCTCCTGGAGGTTCAGCTTGCGGTCGGAGCCGTAGCGCTCGTCGCCGAGCCAGGTGTCCTCCGGGCCCCAGAACACTTCCTCCGGTTCCCAGACATCGTGCCGGCCAAAGCCGAAGCCGAAAGTCTTGAAACCCATCGATTGCATGGCCACGTCACCTGCCAGCACCAGCAGATCGGCCCAGGAAATGCTCTGCCCGTACTTCTGCTTGATCGGCCACAACAAGCGGCGAGCCTTGTCGAGATTGGCGTTGTCCGGCCAGCTGTTGAGCGGAGCGAACCGCTGCTGGCCGTCGCCTGCGCCGCCGCGTCCGTCAGCGATGCGATAGGTTCCTGCGGCGTGCCAGCTCATGCGAATGAAGAGCGGCCCATAGTGGCCGTAGTCCGCCGGCCACCATTCCTGCGAGGTCGTCATCAGTTCGATGAGGTCGCGCCTCAGCGCACCGACGTCGAGCTGCTTGAACTCCTCGGCGTAGTTGAAGTCGTCTTCCAGCGGACACGACAGGTTCGAGTGCGTGTGCAGAACCGAAAGGTCGAGCTGATCCGGCCACCAATCGCGGTTCGTCCGCGGCCTCGTGGCCTTGGGTTTCGGCGCAGGGATGGCGGGATTTTCGCTCTCGCTGACGCTGCGGGTGTGCTCCTTGTCTGGCATGGGGTAGTCCTCTTCAAGGCGGTGGACTGTGCCGGGCTTGCGCGACCCGGGGCTGGGCTTGGTCAGGCAAGGATAGACCGCTCCCCGCGTTACGGCATTGATTCATCCAATGGTTCCAATAGCGGCGCCAAGGCAGAAGAGGACGAGTGGATCAACTTCTCGGCATGCCGGGTCTATTCTCAGCGTATGCTGGAGGGCCGCCTCTTTCACCATATCCACCTGGAAATTTATGATCGTCCTTCACCACCTCAACGATTCGCGGTCCCAGCGCATCCTCTGGCTGCTGGAGGAGTTGGAGTTGCCCTACGAGATCCGGCGCTACCAGCGTGACGCCAAGACGCGGCTCGCGCCGCCGGAGCTTCTTGCGGTCCATCCGCTCGGCAAGTCACCGGTGGTCGAGGAGGGCGGGAAGACCGTCATCGAGTCGGGTGCCATCGTCGACTATCTCATCCGGCGGCACGGCAACGGCCGCCTGCAGCCGGATCCGGCAAGCGATCGCTACGACGAGTACCAGAAATGGCTGCACTATGCCGAAGGCTCGGCGATGCTGCCGCTGATGTTGAAGCTCTACGTCGGCCGGCTGGGCGAGGCGGGCGCGCCGCTGTCGCCGCGGATCGAAAGCGAGGTCGCCAACCATCTCGGCCATGTCGACCGCGCGCTCGCCGGGAGAACCTTCCTGCTCGGCGAGGAGCTGACCGGTGCGGATGTGCAGATGAGCTTCGTGGGCGAGATGGCCGCGCGATTGGGCGTGCTCGCGGCGTATCCGAACATCGAGGCCTGGGTGAGGCGGTTGCAGGCCCGGCCCGCGTACGTGCGGGCTCTCGAGAAGGGCGGGGAGTATCACCTCCTCCTGAAGTGACTAGGCCGATCCGCCGGCCGTCCGCGCGCCGCGTTGCGGCGGTGTCTCGCTCAGGTTGCCCCAGGTACCGACGTTCGCGGCCTTCAACAGCGGCGACGCCTGCGCCGCGACCGCGAGCTCTTGCGCGGCGGCCAGCAAGTGCGGACCGAAGCGCTGCATCCGGGGCAGGGTGAGTCGTGACGACGGCCCGGCAATCACGATCACCCCGGTAGCCGGTTCTCCCTCTCGCGCGACCGGTGCGGCCATGGAGCTCATGCCCGGGGCATAGACGTCCTGGATGATGCTGTAGCCGCGACGCCGGTGCTGGCCGAGCATGGCCAGCAGTGCCTTGATGCTGGTGGGCGCATTGGGACCATAGTGGCGTGGGTCTCCGATCCCTTGGCGGGTGACACAGGAGATTGCGGCGTCCTCGGGGAGGGTCATCAGCCAGGCGTGTCCCGCGGCGCTGCAGGAAAGTCGCAGGTCGATCCCCATGTCGGGGTCGTACTTCAGTCCGACTTTGGCGCCCTGTGCCTTGGCCACCAGCGTCAGCCGCTCGCCGTCGACGATGGCGAGCCGCACCAGCTCCTCGGTCGCGTCAGCCAGCCGGTTGATGACCGGCTGCGCGATGTCGACCACGCCGGAGCGGCTGAGAAAGCTCAGGCCGAGCGACGCGAGCTTGGTGGTCAGGCTGTAGTCCCCGCGCTGTGGCAGCTGACGGACGTAGCCGAAGCGGATCAACTCGTGGAGCGTGCGGTGACAGCCACTGCGCAGCTGGTTCAGGTCGGTGGCGATCTGGACCAGGGGCGCGCCATCGGGATGGCGCGCGAGGTACTCCAGAATCGCGAGGGATTTTTCCAGCGAACCGCTCATGGATGGCGCGGGCGATCGGGTCGAAGTGGCGACATAGTAGCGCTTTCAAAGTTTGAAAGCCATACAAAACTTGAACATCTTTCATAAAATGGGCATCATGCGCTCCTTCTGACGGCTCAAAGTGGAGGAGACGGTTGATGGGAACCAGCATTGTTCGACGCGCCCTTGTGGCCCTCGCAGCCGGCACGACGCTGCTCGTCGCGGCCGCCGGCGCGCAGGCGCAGGAAATCAAGGAGCGCAACTTGCGCTTCGCATTCAGCCTGGCAAAGGACCATCCGTTGGGGCAGGGGGCACAGAAGTTTGCCGACCTGGTGACGCAGAAGAGCGGCGGCAAGATGAAGGTGCAACTCTTCCCCGGGGCAGTGCTGGGTAGCGACCCCCAGAACCTTTCCGCCGTCCGTGGCGGAACGCTCGACTTCACGTCGATGGCTACCGGCTTGGTGTCGTCCATCGACAAGCAGCAGATGGTGTTCGACCTGCCATTCCTGTTCAACAACGAGCAGGAAGCGTTTGCGATCGCTGACGGTCCGGTCGGCCGCAAGCTGATGGATGACCTGGCGCCTCACGGCGTCGTGGGCCTGGGTGTATGGCATCTCGGCTTTCGCCACATCACCAACAGCCGCCGGCCGATCGCCAAGGTGGAGGACATCCAGGGATTGAAGCTGCGGGTGATCGCCTCGCCGGTCTACGTCGAGATGTTCAATGAGCTCGGCGCCAATCCGGTGCCGATGACGTTCGGGGAGGTGTACGGGGCACTGGAGTCGCGTGCGATCGACGGCCAGGACAACCCCCTGGGCGTGATCGAATCCGCCCGGTTCCAGGAGGTGCAGAAGTACCTTTCGCTGAGCCGGCATCTCTACACCGGCATGGCTTTCCTCATGAGCAAGAAGACCTGGGACGCCATGTCCGAGGCAGAACATCGAATCATCCGCGAGGCTGCCGAGGAAGCGAAGCTGTTCCAGCGCAAGGCGACCGTGGACCAGGAGGCGAAGTCGATCGGCGGCTTGAAGAAGGTCATGCAGATCAACGAGGTGTCGACTGCAGAGATGGCGCGCATGCGCGCGAAGGTAAAGCCGGTGGTGGACAAGTTCGCCAAGGAAGTCGGCGACTCGGTATACGGTCAGGTGTCGGCCGAGCTGACGCGCCTGCGCGGCGCCAACTGAAGCATGGCGCTGCTGGGCAAGGCCGCGCTGGCCATGTGGTGGGAGGTGGAGCCGCAGCACAGCCTCGACTTCCAGCACTGGCACTCGCATGAACACCTTCCGGAGCGTCTCCGCATCCCCGGTTTTCTGCGGGCCACGCGGTGGCGAGAGGCCGCCGGCGGCGCGGGTGTGTTCGTGACGTACGAGCTGGCAGACCCCTCCGTGCTGTCCTCGCAGCCCTACCTCGATCGGCTCAACGCACCTACGCCCTGGTCAACCCGGATGATGCCGCTTCACCGGAACATGATCCGCAGCCAGTGCGAAGTGCTGGAGTCGCGCGGCGCCTATGCAACCGCCCATGTGGTGACAGTGCGGCTGTCGCCTCGGTCGGCGCAGGCTGCCGACGGCCTTCGGGCCACCTTGCACACCCTGATCGCGCAAGTGCCGCTACGCCCGGGTGTGAACGGCGCGCACCTGCTGCGACACCACGCGCCGCCGATCCCGCAGACCAAGGAGCAGAGGATTCGCGGCGCTGACCAAGCGGCGGATTGGGTGCTGCTGGTGAGCGGCCATGAACGCGCAGTGCTCGAGAATCTCGCTCGCGAGGCGTTGTCGCCGAAGGTGCTGGCGGCATTGGGGGCCAAGGACGTGGCGCAGGGGCTGTACGAGCTGGCCGTTTCCGCCGTGCCTTCCGACTTGGAGGACGTGGGCGGGGTCACCGACCCGCGCGCCTCCGGTGACGCCTGAGCACGCCGATGCTCATCGCGCTGACCGATCGGATTTCGCGTCTGTTCTCGCTGCTCATGGTGATCTGCCTCGCCGCCATGGTGGTGATGGTCTTCGGTAACGTCGTGCTGCGCTACGGCTTCAATTCGGGCATCACCGTCTCCGAGGAGCTTGCGCGCTGGCTGTTCGTCTGGATGACTTTCCTGGGCGCCTTCGTTGCCCTGCGCGCGCGCAGACACCTGGGCACCAACGCGCTGATCTCACGACTGCCGCTATCCGGCCGCCGGTTGTGCTTCGGCATGTCGCGCATGCTGATGCTGGCGGTGTGCTGGCTGGTTGTCAGCGGCGGCTGGCAGCAGACGGTGATCAACGTCCACACCACCAGCGCCGTGATGCAGGCATCCACCGCGTTGCTCTACGTGAGCGCGGTGGTGTTCGGGCTGCTGGCGGCCGTCGTGCTGTTGCACGACCTGTGGCAGCTCGTCACCGGCCGAATTCCACCAACCGAGCTGGCCGGCGTCGCCGGGTCCGAGGACATGCCGCACGGATTGTCCAACCCACGGCCTTGACGCATGATCATCACCATCTTCCTCGTCTCGCTGCTCGGCGCCATGGCCATCGGCGTCCCGATCGCGTTCGCCTTGCTGATCAGTGGCGCGGCACTGATGTGGCACATGGACATGTTCGACGCGCAGATCCTTGCGCAGAACGTCATCGAGGGCGCCAACAGCTTCCCGCTGCTCGCGGTGCCGTTCTTCATGCTGGCAGGCGAGATCATGAATGCCGGCGGGCTGTCGCGACGGATCGTCGCCTTCGCCATGACCCTGGTAGGCCACGTCAAGGGCGGCCTCGGCTATGTCGGCATCATGGCCGGGGTGCTGATGGCGGCATTGTCCGGCTCGGCGGTGGCCGATGCCGCGGCCCTGTCCGCGCTGTTGCTGCCGATGATGAAGCGCGCCGGCCATGATCCCGCGCGGTCGGCCGGCCTGCTGTCGTCCGCCGCGATCATCGCGCCGATCATCCCGCCCTCGATCGGCTTCGTGGTCTTCGGCGTCGCCGCGAACGTGTCGATCTCCAGGCTCTTCATGGCGGGAATCGCACCGGGCCTGATGCTCGGCGCGGCGCTGTGGCTGACCTGGTGGCTGCTGGTGCGGCGTGAGAAGGTCGACGCACAGCCCCGCGCGAGCTGGCGTCAAGTGCTGTCCTCTGCGCGCGACGCCACCTTCGCGCTCGGCTTGCCGGTCATCGTGATCTTCGGCCTCAAGTTCGGCGTCTTCACCCCCACCGAGGCCGCCGTGGTGGCGGCGGTCTACGCGCTCTTCGTGTCCATGGTGATCTATCGCGAGCTTCGCTGGTCGCAGCTGTACGGTCTTTTCGTCGCTGCGGCGCAGACCACTGCGGTCATCATGTTCCTGGTGGCGTCCGCCATGGTGGCCGCCTGGATGATCACGGTGGCAAACCTGCCCAGCGACCTGGTCGGCCTGCTCGAGCCTCTCCTGGAACGTCCCACCTTGCTGCTCATCGCGATGATGCTGGTCACCATCCTGGTTGGCACCGCCATGGACATGACCCCGACCATCCTGATCCTCACCCCGGTCTTCATGCCGCTGGTGAAGGCTGCCGGCATCGATCCGGTGTATTTCGGCGTGCTCTTCATGATCAACAACGCAATTGGCCTGGTCACGCCACCGGTCGGCACGGTCCTCAGCACGGTGGCTGGAGTCGGCAGGATCAGCATGGATTCGGTCACCCGCGGCACGTGGCCCTTCATGGTTGCGCAGTTCGGCGTGTTATTCCTGCTGGTGTTGTTCCCTGGACTGGTGATGGTGCCGGCCCGCTGGTTGTACGGCTGAATGCCGGCTTGAAAACGCCCCTGGGCGCCTATCGGATGTCGTCGGCTTCCAGGCCCATCCGCTCGGCGTAGAGGGCGAGGGTGCGCTCCCAGGCGGGTCGGGTCTGGCAACGCTCGTAGTAGGCCTTAACCGTCGGGAACGGTTCCATCAGGTCGGTCTTGCGGATGGTGCGCAAGACTCCGGCCATCATGATGTCGGCCACGGTGAAATCGTCACAGGCGACCCACTCGCGGCCCTGCAGGCGCCGCTCGAGATCACCGAGCCAGCGGCCGGCGAGCTTGCGCACCTCCGCGCCGACTGCCTGGGCGCCGCCGCCGCGATCGAAGATTCCGATGAGATCGAGACAGGTCAAGGTCGGCTCGACCGTGCCGACCGCCGCGAAGCACCACTGGACGACGCGGGTGCGACCCTGGACGTCACCGGGAATCAGCTTGCCCGCCTTCTCCGCCAGATAAAGCACCACCGCGGCCGATTCGGCGACCACGAAGCCGTCGTCGTCGATGACCGGTGCCTGGCGGAAAGGGCTGATCCGGCCGAAGGCTTCGCCGTCGAGCTCGCCGGCGGTGTGGTCGAGCGCATGGACCCGATACGGCAGCCCGAGTTCTTCGAGCGCCCACTGTGCCCGGAGGTCCTTCGTCTCGCCGCGTCCTTCGGGAAAGATGCGGCCGAAGCCATAGAGCGTGATCATCTCGACCTCCCCGCCACTTACTCGGTGATCTCGGGCTCCACCAGCTTGGCCAATTGTTCCAACGACTCCTGCCAGCCGAGGTAGCACATCTCGACCGGGATCATCGGCGGCAGGTTCTCCTGCAGGATGTCGATGTCGGTTCCGCACAAGACCGGCCTGAGCACGACGGTCGTCTGCATCTCGCCCGGCAGGTTGGGATCCTCGAAGGTGTCGGTGTAGCGGATCCGTTCCGACGGCACCAGCTCCAGGTACTCGCCGCCGAACGAGTGGCTCTTCTGGTTGGTGAAGTTGGTGAAGGACATCCGGAAGCGGCCGCCGATGCGCGCGTCCATTTCATGGACGGTGCAGGTGAAGCCGTAGGGCGGCAGCCACTTCGCCATTCCCGCCGGATCGAGGAACGCGCGGTAGACCCGCTCCGGCTTGGCGCGCAGCACGCGGTGCAGCCGCACGGAATTGGCCTTGACGTTCGCTTCTTCTTTCATCGCTTCTTTCATCGGTCATCTCCTATGAATGGACCGGCTCGGGGGTGAGGGGCAGCAACGAAGCGACATGGCGCTTCAGGTGATCGATGCAGTCGCTGGCGACCGCGGGGCCTTGCGTCGCCTTGGCGAGGATGAACGCGCCTTGCAGCACTGCCTGGGTGTAGAGCGCGAGGCTCTCGGGGCGCCAGTCCGCTTGCGGTGCGTACTTCGCCTTGGCCTCGGCAAGATCGGCGGCGACAGTCCCTGCGTGCAGTTCGATCCCGTGGCGGCAGGCGTCGCGGATGGCCGGATGAGTCTCGAAGGTCTCCTGCACCATCGTCCCCAGCAGGCAGGTGAAATCCGGCAGTTCGCCGGTCAGGAGGGCCGCCCGGTAGTCGATGTAGCCGAGCACGCGATCGCGCGGATCGGCCAGGCGACGATACGGCGCTTCGGCGAACACGCTGCCGGTCATCTCGTTCCAGTGCGCCGTGGCGGCGAGGGCGAGATCCTCCTTGCCCTTGAAGTGGTGGAAGAAGCTGCCCTTGGTGACGCCGGCGGCCTCGCAGACATGTTCCACGGTCGTCGCAGCGTAGCCCTTGGCGCGGATCAGTTGCAGGGCCGCCTCCAGCAAGCGGGTGCGTGACGGGTGACGCGGGTTGGACATGTCGTTGTCAGCGATCAGCAGGTGAGCGGGATGCGGAAAGATGTGGGGCACTCTGCACGGCAGGGAATCGGCTTCGGGTTGCTGGAGCGAACATACCAACCAGTCGGTATGGTGTCAAGAACAATCGCATATCAAGCTCTTTCCCGCGCCAGAGCAGGAAGCGAAACGTCAGGTCGCTGGCGGCTCCCGGTAGACGCCCTGCAAGCAGTGTCGCTTAGGCGGCAGGCCGGAGCGCCGCTGCAGGATGAATCCCAACTCCGCAAGGGCGGCGCGCACCTCGCCGGCAACCGTCCAGGTCGCCAGCCTGCTGCCGGACCGCGCACAGGCCGCAGTGGCGCCCAGCGTCTGCCGCGACCACATTTCCGGATTGCGGGCCGGGCTGAAGCCATCGAGGAAGATGCTGTCCGCGCGGAAGCCACCGCCCTGCAGCGCCTGCAATCGTTCCGCGGCCTCCCCGACCAGTACCCGCAGTTGCACCCGTCCGTCGTCGAAGTCCAGCCGGATTTCCGGCGGCACCGGCGTCGGCCATCGGTCGGCCAACTCCCCGGCTGATGTCGCGATCGCCACGCCGGCCAGTTCGCCCGCTCGGCGGATGTCCCCGGCAGCGACCGGATGTGCCTCGACGGAGACGAAGCGCAGCCGCTGCGGGCGGCGCGGGTCGCGGCGCAGCGCTTCGAGAAGCGCGAGGAAGTTGAGGCCGAGGCCGAACCCGGTCTCGAGCACGTTCCAGATGCTTGCGTCGGCCCAGGCCGCGGGCAGGTCGCAGCCGGCCAGGAAGACATGTCGCGCCTGCGCCACCGCGCCGCTGGCCGAATGGTAGATGTCGCCGTAGCGGGCACTGCGCGGCGCGCCGCTCGACCAGTCGACCACCGGCCCGGAGCGCGGATTGCCAATCATGGCCGGACCGGAATCAAGGCGGGTTTCCTTCGCCATCGCCGGTGGCCCGAGGAGGGCAGTCGTCGATCCGCGACGCCCGGCCGGCCAGGATTCGATCCTTCACGCTGGGCAGGCGAGGGAGGCATACACTTTTCCGGGAACGCTGCGGCCCGGCAACGGTGGCGGGCACGTTTTGGCACACTGCAGCATAAGATATACAATAGCTGCATCTTTTAGGTGGGTGCAAGATGCCGCAAGTCGAGACCTATAACGACCGCATTGTCCGCAACTTCCTGCTTGCCGCTGCGATCTGGGGAATTGTCGGGATGGCGGTGGGCGTGATTGCCGCAGCGCAACTTGCCTGGCCGGCACTCAATTTCGACGTTCCCTGGCTGACCTTCAGCCGGATCCGTCCCAATCACACCTTCGGCATCATCTTCGGCTTCGGCGTCACCGCCTTGATGGGCACCTGCTACTACGTGGTGCAGCGGACGGGTCACACGCGCCTGGCCTTCGGCCCGCTTGCCACCTTCACCTTCTGGGGCTGGCAGCTGGTGATCCTGCTGTCGATGATCACGATGCCCCTGGGCATCACCCAGAGCAAGGAATACGCAGAGCCGGAATGGCCGATCGACCTGCTGATCGCGGTGGTCTGGGTGTCGTTCGGCGTCGTCTTCTTCGCGACCGTCGCGCGTCGCCGCATCCAGCACATCTATGTCGCCGTCTGGTACTACGCGGCGCTGATCATCGCGGTGGCACTGCTGCACATCATCAACAACCTGGTGCTGCCGGTATCGCTCACCAAGTCCTATCCGATCTACTCGGGCGTGGTCGATGCGATCGTGCAATGGTGGTACGGGCACAATGCCGTCGCCTTCGTGCTGACCGCGGGCTTCCTCGGCATGATGTTCTATTTCGTGCCGCGCCAGGCGCAGCAGCCGCTGTGGAGCTATCGCTTCTCCATCGTCAACTTCTGGGCGCTGATCTCGGTGTACATGTGGGCGGGCTCGCACCACCTGATCTACACGGCGCTGCCGGACTGGGTCCAGTCGGTCGGCATGGTCTTCTCCCTGATCCTGCTGATGCCCAGCCTGGGCACGGCCGCCAACGGACTGCTGACCTTCAACGGTTCCTGGCATCGGGTCGCCACCGACCCGGCCGCCAAGTTCATGGTGATGTCGCTGGTGTTCTATGCCGCGTCCACCTTCGAAGGATCGATGATGGCCATCAAGTCGGTCAATTCCTTCACCCACTATACCGACTGGACGGTTGCCCACGTCCACTCCGGCGCCATCGGCTGGGTGGCCATGATCACCATCGGCTCGCTCTACGCCATGGCGCCGCGGGCGCTGGGGGTGCCGGCAATGCATTCGCGCAAGGCAATGGAGCTGCATTTCTGGATGCACGTCATCGGCCTGCTGGTGTACATCTTCGCCATGTGGCTGTCGGGTGCCGTGGCCGGCACGATGTGGCGTGCCACCGAGCCCGACGGTTCGCTCACCTATCCGTTCCTGGCCAGTCTCGAGGCCATCATGCCGCTCTACGTGATGCGGTTCGTCGGTGGACTGTTCGTGCTGGGCGGGATGGTGGCGATGGTATGGAACCTCTGGCATACCGCCGGAGACGCCCGCAAGAAGCTGATCGTGCCGATCATCGTGCCGATCCCGGAGCCGGATCCGCACCAGCGCCCGGCGCCGTTGCCGGCGGCGACCTGAGAGGATTGAACGATGGGCTTGCGCTACCAGCATTTCGAGGCGATCGAGAAGAACGCCGTCCTCCTCGCGGTCCTGATCGCCTTCATGGTCTCGCTCGGCGGGCTGTCGGAGATCACGCCGCTGTTCGCCAACGCGCAGTCGGTCAAGCCGGCGCCGGGTGTCGAGCCCTACGATCCGCTGCGCCTGGCCGGCAAGGACATCTATGTCCGCGAGGGCTGCTACCTGTGCCATTCGCAGATGATCCGCGCGCAGCGCTTCGAGACCCAGCGCTATGGGCCTCATTCGGTCGCCGGCGAGTCGGTGTATGACCGGCCATTCCAGTGGGGCTCGAAGCGCACCGGTCCCGATCTCGCCCGGGTCGGCGGCAAGTTCTCCGACGAGTGGCACCGCATCCACATGAAGAATCCGCGCGATGTCGTGCCGACGTCGAACATGCCCGGCTATCCGTGGCTGCTCACGCGCAAGGTCGATGCCGACGACGTCGCGCAGCGGATGCGGACCTTGCAGCGCCTCGGCGATCCGTACAGCGACGAGCAGATCGCATCCGCGCAGCAGGTGGTTCGCGGCAAGACGGAGATGGACGCGCTGATCGCCTACCTGCAGGGCCTCGGCGTCAGCCAGGCGCCCGCCGCCACCGCCCCCGGGGCGCCGGCAGCGCAGGGGGCACTGAAGTGAACGGCATCTGGGGGCACCTGATCGGGGTCCTCATCGTGGTGCTGATGCTGGTCTTCATCGGCATCTGGGTGTGGGTCTGGCGGCCGCGTCACAAGCGCAAGTTCGAGCGCCTGTCGAAGTTGCCGCTCGAGGACCTCGAGGATCGGGACGACAACGGTCGGAGGCGGGACAAGTGAGCACCTTCTGGTCAACCTGGGTCATCGTGCTGGCGGTGTTGACCTTCGGCATCAGCTTCGTGCTGCTGTGCTGGGCGCCGTGGGTCAAGATCCCCAC
>JAEZQX010000341.1 GCA_023441105.1 Pseudomonadota bacterium
GCCCAAGGCGGCGCCAGCGGCCGCCCGCGTCGCCAAGCCGCCAATGCCCGCCGCGCCCGCGAAGGCGCCGGAGAACGACGTCGAAGGCGGCACCGCCTCCAGCCGCTCGGCCGCCGTCTGATCGCACCGGCCGCGCCGCGCGATCGCCGTCCCTTCCTGATCGTCGTCCACGCCTGCCGCCAGGATGTCCACCCAAGCTCCGTTCCGCTGCGGCCACGTCGCCATCGTCGGCCGTCCCAACACCGGCAAGTCGACCCTGTTGAACCGGCTGGTCGGCCAGATGGTGTCGATCACGGCCGATCGGGCGCAGACCACGCGCCATCGCGTCCTCGCGGTGTTGACGCGGCCGGATGCGCAGCTGGTGCTGATCGACTCGCCGGGCTACCAGACCCGCCAGCTCAATCCGCTCAACCAGCTGCTCAACCGCACCGCCCAGTCGACCGCCCGCGACGCCGACGTGGTGGTGATCGTGGCGCAGGTCAACGGCTGGACCGCGGCCGAGGACGAGGTGCTCAAGCTGCTGCCACCGGAAGTGCCGGCCATCCTGGCGTTGAACAAGGTCGATACCCTGCGCAGCCGCAACGAGGTGCTGCCGATCATCGCCAGGGTGGCCGAGCGGGCGCCGCGGCTGAAGGCGATCGTGCCCCTCAGCGCGCGCACCGGCCTCAACGTCGAGGAGCTGGTGTCGACCGTCATCGCCGAGCTGCCGGTTGCGTCGCCCCTCTACGACGAGGATACGCTCACCGACCGTCCGGAGCGGTTCTTCGCCAGCGAGCTGATCCGCGAGAAGCTGTTCCGGCTGCTCGGCGACGAAGTGCCCTACGAGAGCACGGTGGTGATCGACAGCTTCGAGGTCGACGGCAACCTGCGCCGCATCACCGCGTCGATCGTGGTCGAGCGCCGCGCCCACAAGCCGATGATCCTCGGCAAGGGCGGCGAGCGCATCAAGCGGATCGCCAGCGAGGCGCGCCAGGACATGGAGAAGATGTTCGGCGGCAAGGTTTTCCTGACGGTCTGGGTGCAGGTCCGCGGCGGCTGGTCGAAGGATGCCGCGCATCTTCGCAGCTACGGCTATGAGTGAAGCCGGTTTTGTCCTGCACAGCCTGCCCCACCGCGAAACCAGCCTGATCGTCGAGCTGTTCTCCCTGCGGCATGGCAGGCTGGCCGTCATCGCCAAGGGCGCGCGCCGGCCGCAATCGGCGCTGCGGGCCGTGCTGCTGCAGTTCCAGCCGCTCGAGTTCGCCATCGCCGGCAAGGGCGAGATGCGGCTGCTGACCCGGGCGGAGTGGCAGGGTGGGCTGCCGATGCCCTCGGGCGAAGCGCTGCTGTTCGCCTTCTATCTCAACGAGTTGCTGGTGCGGCTGCTGATGCGCGAGGATCCGCATCCGGGGCTCTATCACGCCTACGTCGAGGCGCTGCGGGCGCTCGCCGAATTCGGCGCCCGGGAGGAGGTGCTGCGCCGCTTCGAATGGCTGCTGCTGAAGGAGATCGGCTACGCGCCGGATCTCAGCCGCGATCGCCAGGGCCGGCTGCTGCAGCCCGATGCCGACTACCGGATGCAGGCCGGCCAGCTGGTGCTGGTCGACGGCGGCGACGAGGAGGCGTATTCCGGCCGCGTGCTCCAGGACATCGCGGGCGGGCGGTATGATGCACCGGGGGTGCTGGCCACGGCGAAGCGGCTGTCGCGGCAGGTGCTGGGGGCGCAGCTCGAGGGTGCGCCGCTCAAGACGCGGCAGATCCTGATCGACCTGCAGCGGCTGTAGCAAACGAAGAAGCGGATTCCACGAATGATCGAACTGGGCGTCAACATCGACCACGTCGCAACCGTGCGCCAGGCGCGGCGAACCTACGAACCGGACCCGGTCTGGGCGGCGGTCGAGGCGCACCTGGGCGGCGCCGACGGCATCACCGTGCACCTGCGCGAGGACCGCCGCCATATCAACGACCTGGATGTGCGTCGGCTCAAGGATCTCACCCACATCAAGCTCAACCTGGAGATGGCGGCCACCGAGGAGATGATCGGCATCGCCACCGAGCTGCGGCCGGAGATGGCGATGCTGGTGCCGGAAGGGCGGCATGAGATCACCACCGAGGGCGGCCTCGACATCGTCGGACAGGAAGCCAAGATTGCCTCGGCGGTAGCGCGCCTGGATGCTGCCGGCGTCCGCACCAGCGTCTTCATCGATGCCGAGGCGGCGCAGGTCGAAGCCGCGGCGCGCGTCGGCGCATCGGTCTGCGAAATCCACACCGGACCGTACGCCGAAGCCTTCCGGCTGCAGGGTCGCGACGCCGAGAGCGCGGCGGTGCTGCGCGAGCTGGCCAAGATCCGCAGCGCCGGCGAGCTGGTTCGCCAGCGCGGCATGCGCTTCAACGCCGGGCATGCGCTCAATTACTTCAACGTCCAGCCGGTGGCGGCGCTGCCCGGCATCCGCGAGCTGCACATCGGCCATGCCATCGTCTCGCGAGCACTGTTCGTCGGCTTTCGCGAAGCGGTCGCGGAGATGAAACGGCTGATCCGCGAAGCCGCCGCGCGCCACGGCTGAGCGCGATGATCTACGGCATCGGCACCGACATCGTCCTGCTCGCGCGGATCGAAGACCTGTTCCGCCGCTACGGCGATCGCTTCGCCCGCCGCATCCTCGGGCCGGAGGAGCTGCAGGAGTTCGCGCGGCGCCGCTCCCGTGGCGCGGCCGACGGCGTGGCCGGCACCGATCGGGCCGTGCGCTACCTGGCCAAGCGCTTCGCCGGCAAGGAGGCGTTCTCGAAGGCCCTCGGGCTCGGCCTGCGCGGCCCGATGACGCTGCTGTCGCTGCAGATCCTCAACGACCGGCGCGGCAAGCCCTATGCGGTCGCGCGCAAGGCGCTGGCGCCGTATCTCGACGAACTCGGCGTTGCGGCCCATGTGTCGCTGTCGGACGAGCAGGGCAGCGCGCTCGCCTTCGTCATCCTCGAGAAGAACTGAATGTCGCTTGGTCCTGTCATTGCCGACGTCGCCGGGCTGGAGTTGACCGAAGCCGAACGCAAGCGGCTGCGTCACCCGCTCGTCGGCGGCGTGATCCTGTTCGCGCGCAACTACGATTCGCCGCAGCAGCTGGCCGCGCTCACCCGCGAGATCCACGGCCTGCGCGCGCCGCCGCTGCTGGTCTGCGTCGACCATGAAGGCGGCCGGGTGCAGCGCTTCCGCAAGGGCTTCAGCAGCATCGCGCCGATGCGCGAGCTCGGCCGGCTGTGGGACCGCGACGTGCTCGCCGCGCAGCGCGAGGCCACCGAAGTCGGCTATCGGATCGGCAGCGAACTGCGGGCCGTCGGCGTCGACCTCAGCTTCACGCCGGTGCTGGACCTCGACCACGGCGCCTCGGGCGTCATCGGCGACCGGGCCTTCCACGCCGATCCGCGGGTGGTGACGCTGCTTGCCAAGAGCCTCGGCCACGGCCTGCTGCTGGCCGGGCTGGCCAACTGCGGCAAGCATTTTCCGGGGCATGGCTATGCCCACGCCGATTCGCATGTCGCGATGCCGCGAGACGAGCGGCCGCTCGCCGACATCCTGGCCCAGGACGCCGCGCCGTATGCCTGGCTCGGGCGCTCGTTGTCGGCGGTCATGCCGGCGCACGTGGTCTATCCGCGGGTGGATCCGAATCCGGCCGGGTTCTCGCGCAAGTGGCTGCAGACGATCCTGCGCCGGCGCCTGAAGTTCGACGGCCTCGTCTTCTCCGACGACCTTACAATGGAGGCGGCGACCGTCGCCGGCGGCATCGTCGCGCGCGCCAGCGCCGCCTTGACCGCCGGCTGCGACATGGTCCTGGTGTGCAACCGCCCCGATCTCGCCGACGAACTGCTGGCCGGGCTCGAGCCGCCGCGCAACCGTCACCTGGCGCGACGCCTGGCGACCATTCATCCGGCACTGCGGGCTGCGGGAGCCCCGGAAGGGACGTGAGCGAGCAGGCAGGCGCGCCCCCGACCGGCAAGCCGGCAGGACCCCCGGACTTCAAGCCCTTCCTGTCGCGCCTGCCGAACCGGCCTGGCGTGTACCGGATGATCGGCGACGACGACGTGGTGCTCTACGTCGGCAAGGCCCGCGACCTCAAGAAGCGGGTGTCCTCGTATTTCAACAAGACGCAGCTGAGCCCGCGGATTGCGCAGATGGTCGGGCGCATCCGCCGCATCGAGACCACGGCGACGCAGTCGGAGGCCGAGGCACTGCTCCTCGAAAGCAACCTGATCAAGTCGCTCCTGCCGCGCTACAACATCCTCTTCCGGGACGACAAGACCTACCCGTTCCTACGCATCACCGCGCACCGTTACCCGCGCATCGCCTACTATCGCGGCGGCCTTGACCGGATGTCGCAGTTCTTCGGTCCCTATCCGAGCGCCTGGGCGGTCAAGGAGGGCATCCAGGTGCTGCAGAAGGTGTTTCGCCTGCGCACCTGCGAGGACACGGTGTACGCGAATCGCTCGCGGCCCTGCCTGCTGCACCAGATCGACCGCTGCAGCGCCCCTTGCGTGAACCTGATCTCGCCGGAGGACTATGCCGCCGACGTCGATTCGGCGGTGCGCTTCCTGCGCGGCGGCCACAAAGAGATCCTCGGCGAGCTAGAGGCGAAGATGAACGACGCGGCGCAGGCGCTGCGCTTCGAGGAGGCGGCGGTCTACCGCAACCGGATGACGGCGCTGTCGCGGGTGCTGCACCAGCAGTCGATGGACACCGGTTCCGACACCGATGCCGACGTCATCGCGCTCGCCTGCCGTGGCGGCAAGGTGTGCCTCAACCTGGCGATGGTCCGGGGCGGGCGGCACCTGGGCGACAAGGCCTACTTCCCCGGCCATGTCGGCGATGTCGACGACGCGACCCCGGTCGCCGTGCTCGAGGCGTTCCTGGCGCAGCATTACGCCGGCACCTTCGTGCCACCGATCATCGTGTGCGCCATCGAGCCGCAGGCGCCGGAGGCCTTGTCCAGCCTGGCGGAGCAGGCGGGCAAGCCGGTGCAGTGGATCCGCCAGCCGCAGCAGTCGCGCCGGCGCTGGCTGGAGCAGGCGCAGGCCAATGCGGAGATCGCGCTGACGCGGGCACTGGCGGAAGAGGGATCGCAGCAGGCGCGCACCCGCGACCTGGCGCAGGTGCTGAAGCTCGACGACGGCGACCTCGACCAGCTGCGCATCGAATGCTTCGACATCAGCCACACGATGGGCGAGGCGACCCAGGCGTCCTGCGTCGTGTACCAGAACCACCAGATGGCGCGCAGCGAATACCGGCGCTTCAACATCGCCGGCATCGAGCCGGGCGACGACTACGCGGCGATGCGCCAGGTGCTCACCCGGCGCTACGATCGGCTCGCCGTCACCGGGGACGCGTCGGCGGATCCGGCCCAGCCGCCGCCGGAGCGGCGCCTGCCGGACGTGGTCCTGATCGACGGCGGCAAGGGACAGGTGTCGGTGGCGCGCGAGGTCTTCGAGGAGCTCGGGCTGGACATCGGGGTGCTGGTGGGTGTCGCCAAGGGCGAAGGTCGCAAGGTCGGGTTGGAGACGCTGGTCTTCGCCGACGGCAGGCCGTCGCTCGAGCTGGGGCGAGAATCCGCAGCGCTGATGCTGATCGCGCAGATCCGCGACGAAGCCCATCGCTTCGCGATCACCGGCATGCGGGCGCGGCGGGCCAAGGCCCGGCGGGCGTCGTCGCTGGAGGAGATCGATGGCATCGGCGCCAAGCGCCGGCAGCGCCTGCTCGCCCGCTTCGGCGGCCTGCGCGGCGTCATGGCGGCCAGCGTCGAGGACCTGGCATCGGTGGAGGGCATCTCGCGGACGCTGGCGCAGGAGATCTACCAGCGGCTGCACTAGGCCTGTCGACCTGTCTCGACGTCGGCGGGCGGGCGGTGCTCGACGCCCGGTCGGCGGCGGGACGATATTTGTCATTTGGATCCGGCCCCGGTACTACCATCGGAGGAGGATTGCAAGTCGACTGGCGCCGCAGCCGTGCACGGCGCGGATCCGAGCCGGTCGCAACGGCTTCCTGTCAATCGAAGGAGGAGAGGGAATGATCACGTTGAAAGTCAACGGGACTGCGCACAGCTTCGACGGCGACCCATCCATGCCGCTGCTCTGGTACGTGCGCGACATGCTCGGCATGACGGGATCCAAGTTCGGCTGCGGCATGGGGCTGTGCGGTGCCTGCACGGTGCATCTCGACGGCAAGGCGGCGCGGGCCTGCCAGCTGCCCATGTCGGCAGCCGCGGGCATGGCAGTGACCACCATCGAAGGCCTGGACAGCAACGGGATGCACCCGACGCAGAAGGCATGGCGCGAACACAACGTCCCGCAATGCGGCTTCTGCCAGGGTGGCCAGATCATGCAGGCGGCGGCGTTCCTCGCCGAGACGCCCAACCCCAGCGATGCCCAGATCACCGAGGCGATGGCGGGGAACATCTGCCGCTGCGGTTGCTACCAGCGGATCCATGCGGCCGTTCGCGCGGCGGCAGTCGAGATCCAGTCGAAAGGAGCATGACCATGTTGCGCCATATCCAGTCTTTCACGGCGGCCGGCGCAGCACGCGGGGCCGTCGTCATGATGCCCGGCGCCATGCCGGAGGCGACTGAGAGCGGCCGCTTCCTCGTCACCAAGATCAGCCGGCGAGGCTTCCTGAAGGGTGCCGGGCTGGTGCTTGCCGTGCAGCTGCTGCCGCCGGAAGTCGCCAGGGCGTTCAACGCCTATCCCACCGGCGCCGCCGGCATGCCCCACAAGACGGTCGCCGACCCGCTGGTCTTCGTCAAGATCGCGCCGGATGGCACCGTCACGCTGGTGTCGCACCGCGCAGAAATGGGCACCGGCTCGCGCACCAACGTGCCGATGGTCCTGGCCGACGAGATGGAGGCCAACTGGTCCAAGGTCCGACTCGTCCAGGCACCGGGTGACGAGCCGCGCTACGGCAACCAGGACACCGATGGCTCGCGCAGCCTGCGCCACTTCGTGCAGCCGATGCGCCAGTGCGGCGCGTCGATGCGCTACATGCTCGAAAGCGCGGCCGCCAAACGCTGGGGCGTCGATCGCGCCCGGGTGCGCGCGGTGAATCACACGGTGGTGCTGCTGGATGGCACCGGCGAGGCGGCCAAGCCGACCGGCCGCATGTTCGGCTACGGCGAGCTCGCCAAGGCTGCGATGGCGGAGCCGGTCCCGTCGTTCGAGCAGCTGCGCTTCAAGAAGGACGCCGAGTTCCGCTACATGGGCAAGGGCGAGGTCCAGCTGGTGGATCTCCACGACATCACCACCGGCCACGCGGTCTACGGGGCCGACGTGCGCCTGCCCGGGATGAAGTATGCCGCGGTCGCCCGGCCGCCGGTGGTCGGCGGCAAGGTCCGCTCCTTCGATGCGGAGCAGGCGAAGAAGGTGGCCGGCGTCGAACGCATCATCGAGATCCCCGGTTCGATGCCGCCTGCCAAGTTCGCGCCGCTCGGCGGCATTGCCGTCGTCGCCAACAGCACCTGGGCGGCGTTCCAGGGCGTCAAGGCGCTTCAGGTGGATTGGGACGATGGACCGCACGCGGTCTTCGATACCGACGCCTATCGCAAGGAAATGGCGGAGACTGCCCGGAAGCCGGGCGAGGTGGTGCGCAAGCAGGGCGATCCCGATGGCGCCTTCGCCAAGGCGGCCAAGGTGGTCGCGGCCGAGTACCACCAGCAGCACATGGTGCACACGCCCATGGAGCCGCCAGTCGCGCTCGCCAGCGTCAAGGGCGGCAAGGCGGAGATCTGGGCGCCGGTGCAGAGTCCGTATGGCACCCGGCAGGATGTCGCCAAGATGCTGGAGCTCGACGAGTCCGCGGTGACGGTCAACCAGACCTTGCTCGGCGGCGGCTTCGGGCGCAAGTCCAAGTGCGACTACGTGCTGGAAGCGGCGCTGCTGTCGCGCGAGGTCGGCACGCCGGTGCTGGTGCAGTGGAGTCGTGAGGACGACATCCGCCATGGCTTCAACCACACCACGTCGGTCGAACGACTCGAAGCGGCGGTGGATGCCGGCGGCAAGGTGGTGGGATGGCGGCACCGTACGGTTGCGCCCAGCATCGGTTCGACCTTCGCCGAGGACACGGGGCTGCAGCTGCCGCTCGAGCTCGGCATGGGCCTGGCGGACCTGCCGTTCGACATCCCGCACATCGGCATGGAGAACGGCAAGGTCAAGGCCCACACGCGGGTCGGCTGGTTCCGGGCGGTGTCCAACCTGCCGCGTGCCTTCGCCATCCAGTCCTTCGTCGGCGAGCTGGCGCACGAGCTCGGTCGCGACCAGAAGACGATGCTGCTCGAGCTGATCGGTCCGGCGCGCAAGCTCGACCTGGCCAAGATGGGCATCGTCGGCGAGCTCTGGAACTACGGCGAGCCGTACGAGGAGTTCCCGATCGACACCGGCAAGCTGCGCCAGGTGGTCGAGATGGCGGCGGCCAATGCCGGCTGGGGGCGGCAACTGCCCAAGGGCGAAGGGCTCGGCATCGCGGCCCATCGCAGCTTCGTCTCGTACGTCGCGACGGTGGTGCACGTGAAGGTGGCCGACGACGGCGCCATCAGCGTACCGGAGGTCTACACCGCCATCGACTGCGGCTTCTGCATCAATCCCGAGCGGGTGAGGGCGCAGATGGAGGGCGCCGCGGTGATGGGCATGACCATGGCGCTCTACTCCGGCCTCGACTACGTCAAGGGCAGGGTGAAGCAATCCAACTTCCACGACTACGAGATGTCGCGGATGGATCGCTATCCGGAGAACGTCCACACCGCCATCGTCGAGCATCCTTTCTCGGTGCACGCCACTGGCGTCGGCGAACCCGGCGTCCCCCCGTTCGCGCCAGCCCTGGCCAACGCGATCTTCGCGGCCACCGGCAACCGGCTGCGGTCGATACCGTTCAAGAAAGCGTAGGGAAGAGATCCCCCCATGGCCCGGGTTTCGCGCCGACCCCCCTTACCCCACGCGGGCGGGGGCGAGGG
>JAEZQX010000441.1 GCA_023441105.1 Pseudomonadota bacterium
CCCCCCCACCCCCGCGCGCCACGGCGGCGCGCGGAGCCACTCGGCAAACCTCGGAGGCCGCAGCGACCATGAACGAGTCACCAGAGAAGGGAGCCAACGGCACCCTGGCAGCGATGTCCACGCCGCCGATCGTCTCGGCCCAGCAGTGGGAAGCGGCACGGCAAGCGCTGCTGGCCAAGGAGAAGGCGCACACCCGCGCGCGCGATGCACTGGCAGCCGAGCGACGGCGGATGCCGTGGATGGCGGTCGAGAAGACGTATGCCTTCATCGGTCCAGCGGGCGCGGCAAGCCTGCTCGACCTGTTCGAGGGCCGGCGGCAACTGGTCGTCTATCGTGCCTTCTTCGAGCCCGGCGTGTTCGGATGGCCCGATCGCGCCTGCCGCGGCTGCTCACTGGGGGCGGACCAGGTCGCACATCTCGCCCACCTGCATGCCCGCGACACGACGCTGGCGTATGCCTCGCGCGCGCCCCAGGCGGACATCGCGCGCCTGAAGGCGCGGATGGGCTGGCACATGCCCTGGTACACCATCACCGACGGCTTCGACGCCGACTTCGGCGTGGATGAATGGCACGGCCACAACGTCTTCATTCGCGACGGCGATCGCATATTCCGCACCTACCTCATCAACAACCGTGGCGACGAGGCCATGGGGAGCACCTGGAGCTACCTCGACGCAACGCCCCTCGGCCGACAGGAAGCCTGGGAAGACTCTCCCGCTGGCTATCCGCAGAGCCCGCCCTACAAATGGTGGAACTGGCACGACAACTACGCCAACGAAGCTTCACCCGACCCGCAGTGGATTGCCGTGTCCGACGCCGGAGAGGAGGCGTTCCGGAGCCTCGACGGCGCGAACAGGGCATGAACGAAAGCCAGCCAACTGCGCTGCTCCGGAGACCGACGCCCACCAGGCGGGCTTGGCTGCGCGCGTCGCGATGCCTGAGCATCGCGGCAGCGCCGACCTTCGCCCTCATGGCAGCGCTGACGGCCACCGGCGGCATCGACGCGGGCGATTCGCTGTGCATGGCCGGAACCGCGCCGGCGCTGGGCGGGATGGCCCCGATGTACCTGCTGATGAGTGCCTTCCATGCCGGGCCTTGGCTGAAGCTGCTGTCAGGTCGGCGGATCCACCGGCGCCGCTGCTGATCCGCCGTCCACCTCCGGAAGGCCCCGGCATGCCGGTCTCGCCACGGCCCGGCTGCAGCGGTATGCTTCCAGTCGACGACCACCGGGCGCCCTCATGGCGCGCCTGCGACTCGGGAGATCCGCCATGAGCGATGAAGACCTCAATGCCAGGCTCAAGACGGAGGCGGCAAAGCTGGTCGGCAAGAAGGCGCTCACCAGCAGGTTCGGCCTCGACTGCTTCGCCCTGGTGGACAAGCTGCTCAGGGGCATCGGCGCCCAGTCGGCCGCCGATGGCGACGTGCCCGTGACCGCCACGGCGGACTACGACTGGGGCGACGGGATCATGCTCGATTCGATCCAGCCCGGTGACATCCTGCAGTTCCGCAAGCATGTCGTCCACACCCAGACGCTGACGTATTCGAACGGCAAGTGGTACGAGACCGAGGTCAGGACCCTGACCCGCCCGCATCACACCGCAATCGTGATGGAGGTCCACAAGGACGGCAGCGTCACGGTCGTCGAACAGAACGTCCATCCCAGCCCTGGCAAGGTCACGCGCAACGTCATTCCGAAGCTCGAGGCAGGCGAAAGCACCCGGCGCGTCGGCGACGACGTGAAGATCAAGATGACCGTGACCGGCGCCGTGCGCGCCTATCGCCCGGCCGCCAAGGCGGAGAAGGGCGCCAGCCTGCAACATCCGGGTCGATCGGTGGCAGGCGGACCACGGATGATTGCCCATGGCAGCGTGCCGGCAGTCGGTGGTATCAAACGCCTGCCGGGCCCACTGGGAGTCTCGACGGGGCGGCCGCAGGCTCGGGAGATTGCCTGAGCGGCACGAGCCGTCGTCCAAGCCCTGCAGCCGGTCGTGGCGCCTCACCGTGGAGGCAGGAGGAGGCGCACTCGATCGCTACCCGCGCCGGCCTTTCGGACGGCGCACCGCCCGGACGGTGCCGCTAGCGCCGCCGCCGCAGTAGAAGAGCTCCGCCCCGTCGGACTCGAGTCCGCTCACCCCGGTGCCGGCCGGCATCTCCAACCGCTCCATCACCGTCCCGCTTCGGGGATCGACCCGGCGGATATCGCTTTCGTCGCCTTCCCAGGTGCCATGCCACAGCTCGCCCTCAACCCAGGTGACGCCGGTGACGAAGCGGTTGGATTCGATGGTGCGGATGATCGAGCCCGTCGCGGGATCGACCTGGCAGATCCTGCGGTCGCGATACTGGCCTACCCACAGGCTGCCTTCGGCCCAGGCAAGCCCGGAATCGCAACCGCCGCCAGGTGCCGGTATCGAGCCCACGACTTCCCCGGTATCCGGATCGATCTTGTCGATGCGCGATTCGGCGATCTGGTAGAGGTAGACGCCGTCGAAGGTGGTGCCGGCGTCGCACGGCTGGCGCAGCGTCCTGGTCGTCTCACCGCTCTGCGGGTCGAAGGCGACCAGGCTCTCGCCGGTAGCCGCCCAGACCCGGCTGCCATCATGGGTGACTCCGTGCACGCGGTCGGCGCCTGCGAAGGGTCCATACTCACGCACGATCTCGGCGACAGCGACCGATGGGTCGATGGCGTTCGTTGCTTTGTTTGTTGCTTTGTTTGTTGCTTTGTTT
Source organism: Pseudomonadota bacterium (assembly GCA_023441105.1). The sequence continues at coordinate 2,725 of JAEZQX010000441.1, forward strand.
GTTGCTTTGCTTGTTGCTTCGTTCATTGCCACGTTCCTTGTCTCGTTCGGTTCAGTGCCATTCACGACACACGACGACAATCTACGCGGGCGGAAGCGCCGTAGGGAGTAACAAGATCGTCGTGAATCCGGCAAGCGGCGGCGACAGCCAGCGGCGCGCCCTGCCACGCCCAATGGAGCGCACCTGTCCCGCCAGCTCCAGATCGACCAGCGCCCGCTGGACGGTGCGCTGGCTCGCTCCCAACGCCAGTGCCAGCGCGGACGTCGACCAGGCGGCACCATCCGCCAGCAACGCCAGCAGCGACGCCTGATCGCCGTCGATTGGCGGCACCACCACGGCGACGGCTCGTTCATCGAGTGGCCTGAGAACGAAGCCCCGCGACGTCGCCTCGATCCGGGCGCAGCCGGAAAGCAGCGCACGCAGCCGGCCGATCTCCACTCGCAGACGGGCACGGTGGGTTTCATCCATGCGCCGGATCCGAAAGGCCCGCTCGATCAGGCCGTCGCGCGCCGCATCCAGCGGCCAGGCCTCGGCCAGCGCGCGCACCAGCGAGAACAACAGCGGCCGACGCGCCAGCGGTCGCCATTGGCGATCAACCCGCACGCCGCGACGGCAGGCATCGACGACCAACGCTCCGGACTCCAGGAGTGCTTCGACCTCGTCGAGGCGCAATCGCTGCATGCCGCCCGCCGTGAGCAGGCGGGCGGCCGGGCGTTGCAGCGCGGTCGTAGCCTCGGCCACCTCCGCCGCGAGCGCCGGTACTGCTGCCCGTTGCGCCGCCTCGTCCGCGCGAGCCAGCGCCGCACGAGCATCGCCGGTGCGAAGCCTGCGCAACGCCAGCTCGGCAGCAGCCAGCTCCGCCGCCGCCGCCAACGACGACGGCAGGCGACAGGGGTCGATGCCCTGCAGGGCGACGGCGGCCTCGTCCAGCCGGCCGAGCAGCAGCAGCCGGCGGATCGCGATCAGGCGGGCATGCTGCGCGTTGGCGCGATCGCCGCGCGCCTCGAGCGCCGCTTCCGCAGCGGCCAGGAAGCGTGGCGCAACCGTGAAGTCGCGCATCGCGAGGGTCACCTCGGCTTCGGCGACGATGCAGCGGCTGCGCGCCAGTGTCTCGTGCCTCCCGAAGCGGCGGGCCGCGGCGCGCAACAGCTCGCGCGCCCGACGGTGCTCGCCGAGTTGCGCCATGGCGATGCCGCGCAGCGCAAGCGCAGGGGCGTCGTCACGCAAGGCGATCCGCTTGAGTGCCCCGAGCGCATCGCCGGCGGCGAGCGCCCGCGCCGACGCGGCGATCAGGGAGTCCATGACGCTAGCCTAACTGCGACGCGCGATACCGGTAAAGTACAGGCTCATGAAATTCGCCATCCTGACCTACGGAACCGAAGGCGACGCCCGGCCGCTTGCGTTCCTCGGTCGCGCCCTGATCGATGCCGGGCACGATGCGCGACTGCTGGCCGACCCGTCCACGCTCGCCACCGCGGCAGCGCTGGGGGTGCCATGTACACCTTTGCCCGGAGACATCCGGGGTGTTCTCGATCATCGCACCGCCATTTCCGGCGTCATCAGGGAAGGTGGCTCGCTGTCGGGCGCTGCCAAGGCGCTGTCCAACATCGCCAACAGCAATGCCGTTCCGTGGGCGCGGACGATCCGGGATGCAGCAGGCGGGAGCGACGCCTTGTTGCTCGGCGGACTCGCCGGCTTTGTCGGCCTTTCCGCAGCCGAGTACTTTCGCGTGCCGGCGATCGGATTGGGCATGATCCCGATCACCCCAACCCGTGAGTTCCTTTCACCGTTCCTGCCACCGCTGCGCCTGCCCTCGTGGCTCAACCGCGCGAGCCAGGCGCTGGTCAACCAGTTGCTCTGGCGCGCCTTTCGCCGCGAAACCAACCGCGCGCGCAGCGAGGTGTTCGGGCTGCCGCCGCGCCGCTCCCTCTGGCAAGGCCATCCGATGCTGTACGGCATCTCGCCGCAGTTGCTGGCTCCGCCGCGCGACTGGCCGGCGAATGCGCAGGTATGCGGTCAGTGGGTCCAACCGGTCGACTCCTGGTCGCCTCCGGCCGACCTGTCCGCCTTCCTGGCGGCAGGCGAGCCTCCGCTCTATGTCGGCTTCGGCAGCATGCAGGGGTTCGATCCGCAGGCGATGCTGCAGGCGATCGTCGCTGCGGTCCGCGGCCGCCGGACCTTGTTCAACCCCGGCTGGAGCGGCATGGCGACGACCTCGCTGCCGGCCAACTTCCACGTCCTGGACGACACCCCTCACGACTGGCTGTTCCCGCGCGTGGCGGCGGTCATCCATCACGGCGGCTCGGGAACGAGCCATTCGGCATGTCGTGCGGGGGTGCCTTCGGTGGTGCTGCCGTTCGCCGGCGACCAGCATTTCTGGGCCGATCGCCTGGCGAGGGTCGGCGTGTCGCCGCGCCTGTCGAAGGCGTTGCCGCCGGACCCGGACGATCTCGCCCGCGCCATCGAGGCGGCAGCTGCGCGGTCGATCCGGGATCGGGCGCAGGAAGTCGGACGCAGGATGCGGGACGAGGATGGACTGGGCACCGCCGTCAGGATGATCGAGGCATTGACCGCGCCGGGCGATCCACGCGACAACCTCTTGCGGCGGTGACGACCGCCCGATGCAGCCCACCGGGGACATGCAGGGGCTGACTTCGCGCTGAACCCGGTCGGCACGGTGCGCTCATACGATCCAGTCGCCGCATGTCGCGGCAAGCCGCGATCGCCTTTTTCAGGCGGGATTCGCGGCGTCCTGCTTGCGCTTCATGAACGCCGAGCGCACGCAGACGCACACCAGCTCCTTGCGCTGGTTCCAGCCGCGATGCTCGAACTCGACGATCCCGGCTTCCGGCCGAGACTTGCTGGCGCGCACCGACTTGACCTCGGTTTCGACATTGATCGTATCGCCGTGGAAGACCGGCTTTGGGAAACGGATGTCCGACATGCCCAGATTGGCGATGGTCGTGCCGAGCGTGGTGTCGCTGACGCTGATGCCCACAACCAGGCCGAGCGTGAACAGGCTGTTGACCAGTCGCTGGCCGAACTCGGTCTGCTCGGAGAAGTGGGCATCGAGATGCAGTGGCTGCATGTTCAGCGTCATGACCGAGAACAGGGTGTTGTCCATCTCGGTGACGGTGCGGGTCACCGCATGCCGGAAGACGTGCCCGACGACGAATTCCTCGAAGTAAAGTCCAGCCATTGTTCAGTGCTCCTTGCCGCTAGGGGTCGGGCCGCCCGGCACGCCTTCGTCCGGCGTATCGGCAGGACCCGGTGGATGGGAATGAGGGGAGGGGTGGACCTGCCCGTCGGCGCCAGGTCCATCGTCCGCAGCCGGCGGCGCATCACCCGTGCCCACGACGCCGGCCGCCAGCAGCGCGTCGATCTCGTCGACCGTGAAGCCGGCCTCGGCCAGCAGCTCCAGCGATTGCTGCCCGGGCCGCGGAGCATGGCGGTATACGTTCGGGGGCGTGGCCGAAAAGGCCTGCGGCACGCCGATCTGCAGCATCCGGCCCTCGGTCGGATGCTCGACCGTCTGCAGGAAGCCGGAGCCGCGCAGGTGCGGGTCGGCGACGAGATCCTCGACCTCGCTGACCGGCACGGCAGGCAGGTCACAGGCATGCAGCAGTTCCAGCCATTGCGCGGTGGTGCGTTCGGCGAGGAAGCCGGCGAGCATGGCGTAGGCATCGTCGTAGTGCTGCGCCCGGGTGGCCTGGTCGGCGAAGCGCGGGTCGGATTCCCAGATATCGCGCCGGCCGATCGCCTCGAAGAACGTCTGCCACTGTCGGTCGGTGTAGACGAGCACGCAGATGTAGCCGTCGCGGGTCCGATAGGGACGGCGATTGCGTGTGGTCAGCCGGCCATAGCCCTTGGCTCCGGTAGCCGGCTCGAACGACAAGCCGCCGAGGTGGTCGCCCAGCACCATCTGGACCAGGGACTCGAACATCGGCACCTCCACCTGCTGGCCTTCGCCGGTGCGCTGCTGGTGCACGAATGCCGCGAGCATCGCATGGGCAGCGCTCAGTCCCGCGAGCCGGTCGGCAATCACCATCGGCACGAAGCGCGGCTCCTCGGCGCCGCTCATCGTGAAAGTGGCCGCCAGTCCGCCGAAGCCCTGGATCAGGTCGTCATAGGCAGGGCGGCCGGCATAGCAGCCCTTGCTGCCGTAGCCGACCAGGTTGAGATAGACGATCGACGGGCTCACCCGCGCAATGTCCTCATAGGCGAGCCCGAGCCGGGCCATTGCCGAGGGCCGGATATTGTGCAGGAAGCCGTGTGCGTTGCGGCACAGCCGCAAGATGGCATCGCGGCCGCGCGGATCGCGGGCATCGATGACCGCGCTGCGCTTGTTGCGGTTGGCATGCATGAACACCGGTCCCATCAGCGGACTGCGCTTCGCGCCGGCATGACGGAACACGTCGCCGCCGGGCGGCTCCACCTTGATGACGTCGGCGCCGTAGTCGGCGAGGACCTGGCTCGCCAGCGGCGCAGCCAGCACCGTCGACATGTCGACGATGCGAAGGCCGGCCAGCGGCCCGGTGGCCGCCGGCAAGGTACTACTTGAGCTCATTCAGATACGCTTCCAGCACCGCGTTGCCCGGCAGGCCGCGCCGCTCCAGCTGCGCCGCCCATTCGCTGCGCGCCGCGGCCGACGCGTCCGCAAGCTTCTTCTGGTCGGCCTCCGAAAGGGTGAAATGCTTGACGCCCGCAGCCTCGATCTTGGTCCGGTTGCTGGCGCCGCTGGCGTCGAGGAATTCGCAGACATTGAGCGATGCCTTCTTGCCGGCCTCCAGCATCGCTTCCTGCACGTTCTTCGGGAAGGCCTGGAAGCGCTTCTTGCTCATCGAATAGGTCAGCAGCACGGTACCGAAGCTCACGTCCTGGGTCCCGGCCTTGAGCCGCCCCGGCAGGTCGTAGGCGAGCAGGCTGGTGGTCGGGAACACCACGCCGTCGATGGTGCCGCGAGTAAGCGAATCGTAGGTGTCGGGGGCAGCCATGTTGACCGGGACGCCGCCCAGGGCCTTGATGGTGGCCGCCTGGGCGCCGCCGGCGGTGCGCAGCTTGAGGCCGCCCACGTCGGCGAGCGAGGTGATCGGCTTGCTGGCATAGATCTGGTATGGCTCGAGGATCGTGGAGATCAGGATGACGATGCCATTCGGGTCGAGCTCGCGCTGCGCCAGCACGCCGCCATGGGCCAGCTTGAGGAACGCCTCCGTCCCCTGGCAGGAAGTCTTGGCCAGCCCCGGCAACTCCGAGACCGTCATCAGCGGCATCTTGTCCGAAACGTACGACGGGACGACGTAAGACATGTCGGACACCCCGGACATCGCCAGCTGCAGCATGTCCTTGGCCTTGCCAAGCTGTTCGGCCGGGAAATGCTGCAGTGTGATCGCATTGTCGGTGCGTTTGCGCACTTCCTCGACCCAGAACTTCATGCCGCGCTCGGCGAAGAAATGGCCGGCCGGCAGCGAATCCGCGACCCGCAACTGCGTCTGCGCCCGGACGGCGGCAGGACACACGGCATAGCAGATCGTGGCGAGGGCGAGCGCGCCGGCCATGCGCCTGAAGTTGTCGGTTGCCAGGTTCATCGTCGTCTCCTTTGAATCTCTGTTGATGTCGAAAAGCCGGGGCGAAGCCATCCGCACCGGAAAGTGCAATCGGGGTCAGTTCATCAGTGACGGCAACCAGAGCACCAGCTGCGGCACGGCCACCAGCAGTGCGATCAGAAGCAGGTGCGCCACCACGTGCGGCCAGGAACCGATGAACACCTCTTCCAGGGATCGCTTCGCATAGCGTGCCACCACGAAGGCATTGAGGCCGACGGGCGGCGTCACCATCCCGACTTCGCCGGCGACGATCATGATGACCCCGAACCAGATCGGATCGTAGCCCACCGCCTTCACCACCGGCAGCGCCACCGGTACCGTCAGTACCAGGATCGCGATCTGGTCGAGGAAGCAGCCCAGCACCAGCACGATCGCTAGGATCACCAGGATGACGACGAGCGGCGCTACGCCGGCGTCGCCGATGGCCGCGATCAGCTGCTGGGTCACGCCCGTCAAGGCAAAGAAGTAGCCGAAGATGTGGGCACCGACCAGGATCAGAAAGATCATGGCGGTGGAACGCAGTGCATTCACGCAAGCGCGCAGCAGCGCGTCGCGGCCCAGGTGGCCCGACAGCGCCGCGATCACGCCGGCGCCGAAGGCGCCGAGCGCGGCCGCTTCGGTCGGCGTGGCGATGCCGGAATAGATGACGCCGGTCACCGACAGCAGCAGGACCAGCATCGGCCAGACCACCTTGAGCGACAGGATCTTCTCGCGCAGGCTGTAGCCGGGTCCCCGCGGCGCTGCAGCCGGATCGCGCCACACCAGGAACAGCACGGTCAGGATGATGGTCAGGGTGACGAGGATGCCAGGGACCACGCCACCGATCAGCAGCTTGCCGACGCTCACCTCGGCGATGATGCCGTACAGGATGAGCGCGATCGACGGCGGGATCAGCATTGCCAGCGTGCCCGAGATCGCCACCACACCGCAGGCGAGCCGCGGCTCGTAGCCCTGCCGCAGCATGGCCGGAATCGAGGTTGCCGACAGCGTGGCGGCTGCGGCCGTGCTCGAACCTGAGATGGCGCCGAAGCCGGCGCCGGCCAATGCGGTTGCGATCGCCAACCCGCCGGGCGCGCGCCCCACCCAGAACGAGGCGGAGCGAAACAACGAGTCGGCGATGCCACTGATGATCACGAACTCGGCCATCAGGATGAACATCGGAATCGATGTGAGCTCGAAAGAGCTGACGGTCGACAGCGACGTGGTGGAGAGGATGCCCGACAGCAAGCCGATGCCGCCGGTCTGCAGCAGTCCGGCGGCACCCGCGATTGCCAGTGCGAAGGCGACCGGGACGCCGGCAGCGAGGAGCACCAGCAGCAGCAGGAACACCAGCGCAGCCAGCACGATCAGCCTTCCATCGTCGATCGGGGCAGGCCGATCACCGGCTTGCCGGTCAGCAGGGACAGGAGATGGCCGACCACCCGGCCGAGGAGCCGCAGGGCGATGGCCGCCGAGCCGATGACGACGATCAGGTCGGGTATCCAGGTGGGCCACTCGCGCGCGCCCATGACAACGGCGCCGCTGCGGAAATTGGCAATGGCCGACTGGCCGAAGAGCCACACCAGCCAGAGGAAGATCGCGGCCATCAGCGCACCCGAAGTGGCCTCGACCAATCGGCGCAGCGGCACCGGGAACCAGCGGGCGAGCAGGTCGACCGCGATGTGATGGTCCTCGGCGAGCGTATCGGACATTGCGAAGTAGAACAGGGCCGGCATCAGGTACATGCCAACCAGTTCATAGGTCCAGGTCAGCGGTGCATTGAAGAAGTAGCGCGCGATGACGTCGCAGAAGATGATCAGCATCACCGTCAGCAGGCAGCCGGCGGCGACAACGCGCAGGACCGTCTCGATCCTCCGCATCAGGCGGCTGAAGATGGCAGGCACCGGAAGCGATTCGCCGACGGGGTGCCGGATCAGTCCGCCGCTTCCTCGATCGCTTCCACCCGGCTCGGGTAGAAGGCGAGGTGCGAGCCGATCCGGTCGACGGCGGCATGCGGCTTTTCGTAGGTCCAGGCCGCGTTGACCGAGCCAGTTCCGCCGGCAACGATGCTGTAGTAGGCGCAGTCTCCCTTGTATGGGCACCAGGTGGTGTGATCAGTGCGCTGCAACTGCGACATGTCGACGTCTTCGCGCGGAATGTAGTGGACGAGCGGGTAGCGTGCCTCGCTCAGCGTGAGTGCCTTGCGACTGTCGGCGACCACGCGTCCGGCCACGCGCACCACGACGCGGCGCGGGTTGTCGCTGATGGTGATCGGGTGATCGGGTCCCGGGATCCTGGTTGTTCTCGAAGTCATCTGCTGGCTCATGAACCGAAGAATAACCCGGACCGCCAGACCGGCTGGGGCAGGGTTGCGGAGCCGTCGCATTGGCGCCAGACTTGCCAGTGCCGCAGCCTGCGCGGCGAGCGAACAACCACCCGCGCGGGCGAACCGGTCGTACAGGAGAAGCCCGCATGGATGCCAAGCAGCCCGACAGCACGGCCGACAGCACGGCCGACACCGCGGCAACGCCGACCATCGCCCGGATCTGGCGCGGCCGCACTCGCCGTGCCGACGCGGATGCCTACTTGCCGTACCTGCTCGAAGCCGGCATCAAGCCGCTGCAGGAGAAGGCGCTGGGCGTTCAGCTCTTCCGGGAAGATCGCGGCGATGAGACCGAGTTCATCACCATCTCCTACTGGGAGAGCATCCCGGCGATGACCCGTTTCACCGGCGGCGATCCGACCCGGATCCACCACCTCGAGCGGGACGCCGAGTTCCTGATCGAGCTGCCGCGCAGCATCCAGGTTCTCGAGATCGTCGCCGCGAGCGGGCGCAGGATTCCGGGTGTCGCCGGCTGAGCGGAGCATGAACCCGCGCGTCTTCTGGGGCGCCAGCGTCATCGTCGTGCTCCTGCTGGTTGCCGCCTCGGCAGCCCCCCGACAATCCGACTTCATCTTCAGCTCCGCGCAGCGCTGGGTGATCGGGAACTTCGGCTGGTTCTACGTCGCGGCAGTCGCAGGCTTCCTGGCCTTCGTCCTGTTCCTGGCCATCGGCGCGACCGGCCGCGTCCGCCTCGGTGCCGATGATGCGGAGCCGGAGTATCCCTATCTCTCCTGGCTGGCGATGCTGTTCGCGGCCGGGATGGGCATCGGCCTCATGTACTTCGCGGTCGCCGAGCCGGTGCAGCACTACGTCGCGCCGCCGGAAGTGGCGGCGGGCACCATCCTGGCAGCCCGAGAGGCGATGGTGATCACCTTCATCCACTGGGGCGTGCATGCCTGGGCCATCTACGCCATCGTCGGACTCAGCCTGGCATATTCCGCACATCGCAAAGGCCTGCCGTTGACCATGAGGTCCGGGCTGCAGCCGCTGCTGGGCCGCCATGTCAAGGGCCCGATAGGCGACGCCGTCGACATCTTCGCCATCTGCGGAACGCTGTTCGGCATCGCAACCTCGCTGGGCCTGGGCGTGGCGCAGATGAACAGCGGCCTTGCCTTTCTCCTCGGGGTCCCCAATACGACCATCACCCAGATCCTGCTGATCGCGCTGGTCATGGGGATAGCCACCGCCTCGGTGCTGAGCGGGCTCGACCGCGGCGTCCGCCGGCTTTCCGAGCTCAACCTGGCTTTGGCGGTCATGCTGATGCTGTTCGTGCTGCTGGCCGGTCCGACGCGCTTCCTGCTGGAAGCGCTGGTGCAGAACTTCGGCCTCTACCTGGATCACTTCTTCATCCGCACCTTCACCCTCTACGCCTATGAGCCGCGCAGCTGGATGGCCGACTGGACGCTGTTCTACTGGGCATGGTGGATCGCCTGGTCGCCTTTCGTCGGCATGTTCATCGCGCGGATCTCGCGCGGCCGGACCGTGCGCGAGTTCGTCGCCGGCGTGCTGCTGGTGCCGACGGGCTTCTCCTTCCTCTGGATGACGGTCTTCGGCAATACGGCGATGGCACTGGACATGGGCGAGGCAGCGGGTGCAATCGCCAAGGCGGTGCAGGCCGACCTGTCGACGGCGCTGTTCCACTTTCTTTCCTACCTCCCCGGCACCGCAGTCACTTCCACACTGGCGGTCGCCCTGGTGATCGTCTTCTTCGTGACCTCCGCCGACTCCGCCTCGCTCGTCATCGACTCCATCGCCTCGGGCGGCAAAGAGGACACGCCGGTCTGGCAACGCGTCTACTGGTGCAGCCTGGAAGGCCTGGCGGCCGCGCTCCTGCTGCTGGCCGGCGGGCTCACGGCCTTGCAGGCGGCCACCCTGGTGGCAGCGTTGCCGTTCGCCATCGTGTTGATCCTGCTGTCCTGGGGACTGTACCGAGGCCTGAGCGCGGATGTCCGGGGCGACGCCCTCAGCGACACCGACCTGGACGGAGCAACGCTGTCGCTACGACTGCGGCGGGTCCTGGTACCGACCACCCGCGAGGATGTCGAGATGCAACTGGACCGCGCCGTGACACCTGCGCTCGAGACGGTCCGCGAGGCGCTGACGCTGGAGGGTGTCGAGGCCCAGGTGACGCGCAGCGCCGACCGCGTCGTGCTGAAGGCAAACGGCATCGACGGCAGCCTGTTTTCCTATGCGATCCAGATGGTGATGCAGCCGCTTGCCGCGTTTTCGCTGGTCGAGGCGCGGCAAGCGCAACGGACCTTCGAATGGCGGCTGCATGTCTTCGTTGCCGAAGCGCACCGCATGTCGGCCGACGTCACCGACTTCGGCCGCGAGCAGATCGTGGCCAACGTGCTGGAGAAGCTGGCGACATGGCGCAAGGGACGAACCGGGCCTGCTGACCAGGCGGGTGCGCGACAACTGTCCGCCGGGAGCAAGCCGCGCTTCGCGCCATGACCTGCGGCCACCGGGCAATGCCTGCACGTTCTCACGCCAGATAGGCAACGTGTTGCCTATCTGGCCCCGGGTTTTCCAGGGTCGCCCGGTCCAGTCCCGGCGCCTGTCCTGCTATCGATGGCGCATGGCCAGTCACCGGCTCACCGGGATCATCGGACATCTTGCCGAACCGTCGATTCGACTCTAGTATGCGAAACATGCTGCATAAATAAGGCAGGCTCGGACTTGTACCGCGCAGGCCCCGACGAACCGAGGTGGAGACAGGCAGGTGCAACACGGAACCGGCGAGACGGCCGGCCACGTCCTGGAATGCAAGCAGGTCGAGCGCCGCTTCGGCGGCCTGCTCGCCCTGAACGGCGTCGACCTCGCCATCCGGCGTGGCGAGATCTTCGGCCTCGTCGGCCCCAACGGCAGCGGCAAGACCACCCTCATCAACGCGATCACCGGGTTCTTCCCGCCGCAGCGTGGCCGCATCCTTCTCGACGGTCGCGACATCACCGGACTGGCGCCGCACAAGGTGGCCCGGCTCGGCGTCGCCCGCACGTTCCAGAACCTGGCCCTCTTCAACGGCATGACGGTGCTGGACAACATCCTGCTCGGGCGCCATGTCCACATGCGGCCAGGCGTCCTGCGCACCGCCCTCTACCAATGGCTCAGCCGGCCCGAAGAGATCGCCCATCGCCAGCTGTGCGAGGAGGTCATCGACTTCATGCAGCTGCAGGGGGTTCGAGACGAGCTGGTGGATGTGATTCCCCTCGGGCTCAAGAAACGAGTCGAGCTGGCGCGCGCGCTGGTGGCCGAGCCGAGCTTCCTGATCCTCGACGAGCCGATGGCCGGGATGAACCAGGAAGAAAAGGAGTACATGGCGCGGTTCATCCTCGATGCCCGGGACGAGCGTGGCGTCACGGTGATGCTGATCGAGCACCACATGGACATCATCGTCGGCATCTGCGACCGCATGCTGGTGCTCAGCTACGGCGAGGTGATCGATACCGGCGTGCCGCGCAAGGTGATCGCCGATCCGCGAGTCATCAAGGCCTATCTCGGCAGCGCTCATGCGGTCGCCTGAGCGACAGCCCGGCGCCGCCGGGGGCAGCTGGGATTTCGATCCCGGGACGACGCTGGTCCGGCTGCTGGCAGCCAATGCCAAAGCCGACCCCGACCGGGTCGCCTTTCGCGAGAAGGACCGCGGGATCTGGCAGGAGACCAGCTGGCGCCAGGTGCACCAGACGGTGATCGCCTGCGCCGCCGGGCTGCAGGAGCTCGGGCTTGCCCCCGGCCAGGCCGTCCTGGTGCTCGGCGACAACCGGCCGCGCCTGTACATGGGAATGCTCGCCGCCGGTGCGCTGCGCGCCACGCCGATGCCTGTCTATCCCGATGCGACGCCCGAGGAAGTGCTGCACGCCCTGCAGGATGTCGACGCTCGCATCGTGCTGGCCGAAGACCAGGAGCAGGTGGACAAGGCGCTGGACCTGCGCGAGCGCGGGGCGGCGCTGCCTTGCATCGTCTACGACGACCCGCGCGGCATGGCGCGCTATGCCGTCCCGGGCCTGGTGTCATGGCAGGCGCTGGAGGCATCGGGTCGCAGCCGGCTGGCCGCCGATCCGGCGCTCGACCAAACGCTGACGACGCTGGCGCAGCCCGAGGATCCCGCGGTGCTGATCCACTCCTCGGGTACCACCGGCAAGCCAAAGGGCGTGCCGCTGCGGCATCGCAACGTGCTGGCCGGCGTGCGCAACGCCTTCCGCGCCAGGGCCTTCAGCCACGGCGAGGAGGTGCTCGCCTACCTGCCGATGGCCTGGGTGGGGGATTTCGCCATCACCATGGGCGCCGGCATCGCCTTGCGCTTCGTCATCAACATCCCCGAGCGGCAGGAGACGGTCCTGCACGACCTCCGCGAGATCGCGCCGACCTTCTACCTGGCGGCGCCGCGCAGCTGGGACAACATGCTCACCGCGATCCAGGTGCGGATGCAGGACTCGACCCCGCTCAAGAAGCTCCTCTACCGGCTGTTCATCGACTCGTCGATGGCCGCCGAGCGGCGGCGCCTGGCGGGCCGGCAGCCCACGCTCGGCCAGCGCCTGCTGCGCCCCGTCGGCGAGCTGCTGGTCACCGGGCCGCTCAAGGACCAGATCGGCATGAGCCGCCTGCGCAACGCCTTCACCGGCGGCGAGGCGATCGGCGAGGACACCTTCGTCTTCTACCGTGCCCTCGGCGTCCGGCTGCGCCAGCTCTACGGCCAGACCGAGAGCAGCGCCTTCAACGCCATGCAGGATCCGGACGAGGTCCGGCTGCACACCGTGGGTCGCCCGTTGCCGGGCGTCGAATTGCGGATCGGCGATGACGGCGCCATCCTGATCCGCTCGGAAAGCGTCTTCGCCGGCTACCACCGGAACGAGGCGGCGACCCGCGAGGTCCTGGCGGACGACGGCTGGCTGCGCACGGGCGACGCCGGTTATGTCGAGAGCGATGGGCAGGTGGTGGTGCTGGGCCGCCTGTCGGAGGTGGTGCACACCGCCGCCGGCGAGCGCTACATACCGAACTACATCGAGAACCGGCTCAAGTTCAGCCCCTATATCAAGGATGTCGCGATCCTCGGTCGGGGCCGCGACAAGCTTGCCGCCATCATTTGCATCGACCGCGATGCCACCGGTCATTGGGCGGAGTTGCGCGGGATCTCCTACATGTCCTATGCCGACCTGTCGCAGAAGCCCGACGTGCAGGCCCTGCTGGCGGAGCAGGTGCGCCATGTCAACGCGACCTTGCCACCCGGCCTGCAGATCCGACATTTCGTGAGCCTGCACAAGGAGTTCGATCCCGACGACGGCGAGATCACCCGCACCCGGAAATTGCGTCGCAGCGTGGTGGAGGAGCGCTATGCGCCCATCATCGACGCCATCTACGGCGGCCAGCGGCAGGTCTCCATGCGGGCGCAGGTCGTTTACGAAACCGGCGCCACCGGCGTCACCGAGCGCCTGCTGGCGATTGCGGCGGTCTAGCCGATGGACCTGATGTACTTCCTTGAACTCGCGATCAACGGCGGCCTCGCCGGCCTGATGTATTCGTTGGTGGCCATGGGCATCGTGCTGATCTACAAGTCGTCCTCGGTGCCCAATCTCGCCCAGGGTGCGCTGACGATGCTGGGCGCCTACATCGTGCTGGCCTTTGCCGGCAACCTCGGCGCGCCGATCTGGCTGGCCGTCCCGCTGGCGATGGCCACCATGTTCTTCCTCGGGATGGGCGTCGAACGCACGGCGTTGCGCCGTCTTGCCGGGCGCCCGGTGGTGATGATCCTGATGATGACGCTGGGCCTGGACATCTTCCTGCGGGCGGCCACCATGACCCTCTGGGGAGGCAGCGGCCGACCCTTGCGCATCGGCATCAGCGACGACCCGCTGTTCCTCGGCCCGCTGCTCCTCAATCGCGCCTATGTCGTCGGCGCGGTGGTGGCGCTGATACTGTTTGCCGTCTTCGTCGTGTTTTTCCGCACCCGCCAGGGCGTCGTGTTGCGCGCGATCTCCGACGACTACGTCGCCTCCTGGTCAGTGGGCATCTCGGTGGAGCGCGGCGTGGCGCTGTCCTGGGCATTGTCGTCGATGACTGCCACCACCGCCGGCGTGCTGTTCGGCTCCATCCAGAGCGTCGACCAGTCGCTGGCGCTCCTGCTGCTCAAGGGCATCACCGTCGCCGTGCTTGGCGGAATGGACAGCCTCGGCGGCGCCATTCTCGCGGGCCTGCTGCTGGGCGTGGTCGAAAGCGTCGCCTCCGGCTACCTCGACCCGCTGCTGGGCGGTGGCACCCGCGACCTGGTGGTCGCTGGGATGCTGATCCTGACGATCATGATTCGGCCGCATGGGTTGTTCGGGCGCAAGGATATCGAGAGGGTGTAGTGGAGAGATCCCCCCTTGGCG
>JAEZQX010000511.1 GCA_023441105.1 Pseudomonadota bacterium
TCCCCACCCCGCGCCCCCGGCGGGGGGGGGGGGGGGGGGCCCGCGCCCCCCCCCCTGCCCGCGGGCCGGATGGCGGCCGGCGCGCGTCAGGAAAGATTGACCGGCACGAAGATCTTGTCCTCGCCGCGCTGGATGAGCAGCGCCGCGGAGCGTCCCGACTTCGCCACCAGGCCACGGACTTCCTCGACCGAGGCCACCGGCTTGCCATTCACTGCCAGCAGCAGGTCACCGGGCCTCACGCCGGCCAGGGCGGAAGGACCCGACACCTGCGCGACGACCAGCCCGTGGGATACGCCGGACTCGGCGGCTTCGGCGGGCTGCAGCGGCCGCAAGGCGAGTCCCAGCTTGCCCTGTCCCGGCGCCGTCGGTTGCGACTCGGCGCCGGCCACCCGTTCGCTGGCGTCGCCAAGGTGTGCGGTGACGGTGGCGGGCTTGCCGTCCCGCCACAGCTCCAGCGTCACCTTCTCACCCGGCGCGCGCATGCCGAGGGCCGCCGGCAGATCGCCGGCGCTGACCACCGGCTGGCCGTCGACCTTGCGCACGATGTCGCCCGGCTTGAGGCCTGCCTTGTCCGCGGGACCACCGTCCTCGACGCTGGACACCAGCGCGCCCTCCGGCTTGTCGAGCTTGAAGGAATCGGCGAACGCCTGGTTCACCTCCTGGATCGCCACGCCGAGCCGCGCGTGCGACACCTTGCCGGTTGCGACGATCTGGTCCTTCACGCGGATCGCCAGCTCGATCGGGATCGCGAACGAGACGCCCTGGTAGCCGCCGGTGCGGGTGTAGATCTGCGAGTTGATCGCGACCACCTCGCCGCGCGAGTTGAACAGCGGACCGCCGGAGTTGCCCGGATTCACCGCCACGTCGGTCTGGATGAATGGCACGAAGCTGTCGTCCGGCAGCGACCGTCCCTTGGCGCTGACGACGCCGGCGGTGACGGTGTTGTCGAAGCCGAACGGCGAGCCGATCGCCAGCACCCATTCACCCGGCTTGAGGTCGCGGGTGCTGCCAAGCTGAACCGTCGGCAGGTTGTCGGCTTCGATCTTCAGCACGGCGACGTCGGTTTTTGGATCCGCACCGAGCACCTTGGCGCGGAACTCGCGCCGATCGGTCAGCTTGACCGTCACTTCCGAGGCATCCTTGACCACGTGGGCGTTGGTCAGGATGATGCCTTCGCCGGAGACGATGAAGCCGGAACCGTGGCCGCGCACCGGCATGTCGGCCTGCGGACCCGGGCCCTGGCCGTACGGCATTGGCGCGCCGTAGCGGCGGAAGAACTCCCAGAAGGGGTCGTCGTCGGGCACGCCACCGGGCATCCCCTGCATGGCCGGGCCGGCAGCCTTGCGGGTGCCCGTGACGCTGATGTTGACCACGGCGGGGCCGCTGCGTTCGGTGATGGCGGCGAAGTTCGGCACCTGCGCACCGGCGATTGGTGCGACCGGCGCGGCGGCAGCCGCCGCTGCGAATGCCGGCACCTGGGTGGCAGTCAGACCGGCACCGCCGATCACGCCGGCGCTCACCAGCGCCACCCACAACTTGCGCGGTGCGAACCGCTTCGGGTTGCTACGAGTCATTGCGTATACCTCCTTGGGATGCAATGGTTGGAACCGATGCCTGGTACTTTGCATCCGCAACCTTAGGAGAGTCTTAAGCAGGGCTCGGGCGCGGCACGCGCCAGGCCGGCACCCCGATTCGGGTATCTTTGGAACCTTCCGACGCCCCGAGGTCCGCCGTGCCACCGTTCACCCAAGCGCTCATCATTGCCAACGTCATCGGCTTTCTCCTGCAGATGTCGTTCCCCGGCCTGATGATGGCCCTCTTCGCGCTGTGGCCCGGCGCCGGCTCGGGCCTGGGCGCACTGCCCTGGACCGCGCCATGGCAGCTGGTGACCTACAGCCTGCTGCACGGGGACATGTTCCACATCCTGTTCAACATGTTCGCGGTCTGGATGTTCGGCGCCAATCTCGAGCGCGTCTGGGGCGCGAAGCGGCTTGCCTTCACCTATGTGAGCGGCGTCATCGCCGGCGCAATCGCACAGCTGATCGTCGGTGCGGCCATCGGCAGCGGCAATGCGCCGGTGATCGGCGCGTCGGCCGGCGTCTTCGGCATCCTGCTCGCCTATGCGCTGGTCTTCCCGCACACCAAGATCATGCTGCTGATCCCGCCCATCCCGCTGCCGGCACGCGTCTTCGTCGCGCTCTACGCGGCGCTCGAGCTATTCCTCGGCGTCACCGGCACGCAATCGGGCGTGGCCCACTTCGCGCACCTCGGCGGGCTGGTCGGCGGCTGGCTCGGCTATCGCTACGGCGCCGGCATGTCCGGCTTCCGGCGCAGGTAGTCGGGGTCGCTGAACACCAGCTCGACCTTCAGGCCGCCGAGACGATCCGAGCGGCCGAGGACCAGGCGGGCGCCGTGGCGATCGGCGATCGCCTTGACGATGGCAAGCCCGAGACCGCTGCCAGCGACCTTGGCCGACGGATCATTCAGCCGATCGAAGCGCGACAACGCCCCCGCCCGCGCCTCGGGGGCGATGCCCGGGCCGCTATCCTCCACCACCAGCCGCACCGGCGGACCATCCTCGACCAGCACGTCGATCGTGCCGCCCTCGGGCGTGTACTTCACCGCGTTGTCGACCAGGTTGCGCAGCAGGATCGCCAGCGCATCCGTGTGTCCTTTCAGCCGGCCGGCGCCGGCCTGCGGCAGCAGGCCCAGGTCGATGCCGCGGTCGTGCGCCGCGGAGCTCATCTCCGCGATGACCTGGCTGGCGACCGCGCGCAGCACGACGTCGTCGATGCGGCTGCCCGCGGCCGCGGTGGCCTCCTGGCGCGCCAGCACGAGCAACTGCTCGATCAGCCGCGAAGCCCGCTCGATGCCCGACGCGAGCCGCGCCACCGCCACCTCGCGGGTGTCCGGGTCGTCCGCGCGGCGCAGGTTCTGCACCTGCAACGACAGTGCCGCCAGCGGCGAGCGCAGCTCGTGGGCGGCATCGGCGACGAAGTTGCGCTGCGCCTCGAATGCGGTCCGCAGCCGGGCCAGCAGCAGGTTGAGCTCCTTCACCAGCGGCCGGACCTCATCCGGCAGTCCCTCCGCCGGCACCGGCGAGAGGTCGTCCGCCGCGCGTCGCGCCACCTCGCCACGGACCCGGTCGACCGGCAGCAGCGCATGCGTCACCACCCACCAGGTCACCAGCATCAGCAGCGGCACGATCATCGCCACCGGTGCGACGGTTCGCAACGCCAGGTTGCCGGCCAGCCGCCTGCGAGCCGCCAGGTCCTGCGCCACCTGGATCACCCGGGTGTTGGTCTGGATCGAGTAGACGCGGTATTCGGCGCGGCTGGTCTGCACCGTGGAAAAGCCGAGCACGGCCCGCTGCGGCAGGATCAGGCTGGCGCTCGACTCGAAGATGCGGACGCCGTCGACGGTCCAGACCTGCACCACGAAGTCGAAGTCGTTCAGGCTCTCGAGCTCCGGCGGCCCGCCGCGGTTCATCAGCGGGATGCCGGAGCGCAGCGACAGCGCCATCTGCTGCATGTTGTAGTCGAAGAGCTGGTCGGCCTCGCGCAAGGCGCTGCGATAGGCAACCGCGCCCTGGACCAATGCGCCCAGGAGGATCACCGCCAGCAGCGAGCCCAGCAGCCGCGCGCGCAGCGAGCGCCACAACGGCAGCATCAACCGGCCGCCGCGGGACGCGGCAACCGGTGGCGGCGCGGTCGGCGCCTCCCGCGTCATGCCATCGCCTTCGGCACGCAGTAGCCGACCCCTCGCACGGTGCGCACCAGCTCCGCGCCGAGCTTGCGGCGCAGGCCGTGGACGTAGACTTCCACCGCATTGCTGCTCACGCCGCTGTCCCAGCTGTAGAGCTTCTCTTCCAGCTGCGCCCGCGACAGCACCGCGCCCGGCCGTGCCAGCAGCGCTTCGAGGACTGCCCACTCGCGCGCCGACAGCGTCACCGGCTGGCCGTCGCGGGTCACCTCGCGGGTCGCCGGATTGATCGCGACCCCGGCATGCTCGAAGACCGGCTCGGCGCGGCCGGCGGCACGCCGCAGCAGCGCGCGGATGCGCGCGAGGAGCTCCTCGAGGACGAATGGCTTGAGCACGTAGTCGTCGGCGCCGGCATCGAGGCCGGCGATACGCTGTTCGACGGCGTCGCGCGCGGTGGCGACCAGCACCGGCACCCGCGACTTGCGCTGGCGCAGCCGCCGCAGCACCTCGAGGCCATCCATCCCTGGCAGGCCAAGGTCCAGCAGGACCAGGTCGTACGCCTGGGTGCGCAGGATGTTGTCTGCATGGGCGCCATCCTTGACCCAGTCGACTGCATAATGCTCGGCGCGCAGCAAGTCCAGCGCGGCCTCGCCGATCATGCTGTCGTCTTCAACCAGGAGCAGGCGCATCACGTGAATATAGTGTTTTCCGCTGCCGGCGTCGGGGCCGGCGGGCCGGGAGCGTTCCCGGGCTGGACCCGTGGGTTGCAAAGCACGCGGCGCCATCGCGAGCTGCTCCGATGACCGCGGCATTCGACTATGTGATCGCCGGCGCCGGATCGGCCGGCTGCGTGCTGGCCGCGCGCCTGTCGGAAGATCCAGCGGTCCGGGTGCTGCTGCTCGAAGCCGGCCCGCCGGACCGCTCGATCTGGATCCACCTGCCCATCGGCTACGGCAAGACGATGTGGAGCCCGCGCTACAACTGGTGCTTCCACACCGATCCCGACCCGAACATGAACGGCCGGCGGATCTACTGGCCGCGGGGCAAGACCCTGGGCGGCTCGAGCGCCATCAACGGACTGATCTACATCCGCGGCCAGCACGAGGACTACGACCTGTGGGCACAGCTGGGCAACCGCGGCTGGAGCCATGACGACGTGCTGCCCTACTTCATCCGCTCCGAGAACAACCAGCGCGGCGCCGGCCGCTGGCATGGCGACCACGGCCCGCTGCACGTCTCCGACATCATGGCGCGCCACGAGCTGATCGAGGCCTTCGTCGCCGGCGCCGGCGAGGTCGGCGTGCCGCGCAACGACGACTTCAACGGTGCACGGCAGGAGGGGGCTGGCTACTACCAGCTCACCACGCGCAACGGCCTGCGCTGCAGCAGCGCCACCGCCTACCTCCGGCCGGCGCGCCGGCGCCCCAACCTGACGGTGTTGTGCGAGGCGCGCGCCCTGCGCGTCGTCGTCCGCAACGGCCGCGCCGCCGGCGTCGAATACCTCCATCGAGGCGAACGCAAGACCGCGATCGCCGAAGCCGAGGTGCTGTTGAGCGCCGGCGCGATCCAGTCGCCGCAGCTGCTGCAGCTGTCCGGCATCGGGCCGGCGAGCCTGCTGCGCCAGCATGGTATCGACGTGCTGCTCGATGCACCCGGCGTGGGCGAGAACCTGCAGGACCATCTGCAGATCCGCCTCGGCTACGAATGCGCCAAGCCGATCACCACCAACGACCAGCTGAACTCGTGGGTCGGGCAGGCGACGATCGGGCTGCAATGGCTGCTGCGCCGGCAGGGGCCGCTGGCGATCGGCATCAACCAGGGCGGCTGCTTCATGCGGGCGTTGTCGCAGGCCGCGACACCGGACATCCAGTTCCACGTCGCCACGCTGTCGGCCGACATGGCAGGCGGCAAGGTGCATCCATGGTCCGGCTTCACCCTGTCCATCTGCCAGCTGCGCCCCGAGTCGCGCGGCAGCATCCGCATCACCTCCGCGGACCCGCTGGCGATCCCGTCGATGCAGCCCAACTATCTCGCCACCGACCTGGATCGGGCAACCGTCGTGGCCGGCATCAAGGCGGCGCGGGAGATCGCCGCCACCAGCGCGATGGCCCCTTACGTGCGCAGCGAGCGCAAACCGGGACCGCAGGCAGGCGACGACCAGGCGCTGCTGCAGTTCGCGCGCGACAGCGGCGCCACCATCTTCCATCCCAGCGGCACGTGCATGATGGGACCCGCGGCGGACCCCCGGGCGGTACTCGACGAGCGCCTGCGCGTGCGCGGCATCCAGGGCCTGCGGGTGGTGGATTGCTCGGCGATGCCGACGCTGGTCTCGGGCAACACCAACGCGCCGGTGATCATGATGGCGGAGAAGGCGGTGGACATGATCCGCGAGGATGCGGCGGGCGCCACGCACCGCTCAGCCGCCACCCCCGCAGGCGGTGCCGCCGCTGCTGTCGTTCAGGGCGTGCGGACCAGCCCGTAGCTGCTCAGCTGCGCCGGCCGGTCGTCGCTCAACCCGGGAGCGAAGGAACGCGTTCCCATGAAGAACTTGCCGTCGCTGACGCTGACCAGCTCGACTTCGCGCGGCGACTGGGCAATGGAGCGGATGCCGAGGATGGGACAGCCGGTGCGGGAGAGATCCAGCATTTGTCCCTGGGCGAAGTCGCCGCTGCCGCAACGCGCGTTCAGCAGCGCGAGCACGCCGTCGCGGTTGTGCGGCACGGCCTTCCAGCCGTCGATCTTGAAGCTCGCGTCGTAGGCGTTGCTCGCCACCCGGGACTTGCCGGTGATCGAGAAGCTGCCTTCGCCCCGGTAGGTCAACAGGCGGGCGTTGGCGACGCAACGATCCGAGGTGTAGACCGCCGCTTCCAGCAACCAGGTCTTGCGCGCGTCGTTGAATTCGTACTGCCGCTTCACGTGCAGCGCGGGGCTGTGGCTGATCCCGTTGAGGGGAATGCACTGGCTGTCATGCCAGCGGCCGTCGAGCGCCAACGGCGACCTGGTGGATCCCTTGCCACCTTTCGAGCGGCTCGCGACCGGCTTCGATGCCCTCTTCACCGGCGCCGCAGCCGGCGCACTGGCGGCCGGCGCGGCTGCCGGCTTGGGCGTCGGTCGCGAGGCAGGGCGGGACGAGCGGCTGTCGCCGTCGCCGACGGCATAGAGGGCGCTGCCACCTTGCGCCAGGACGACATGCGGCGCGGCAGCCAGCACGCCGACGGCAGCCAGCAGTACGTGGGGGGCCCGGTTGAGCGGCGTCATGATTCTTTCAAGGCGGCAGGCACCGAAGGTCCGACCACGACCACGCTGATCTGCGCGCGACTTGCCTCCGGTTATCAATGCGGTTGTTCACATCCCCGCCCCTTGCACCTTACTGCCGCCCAGGGTGCGGCGGCAAGCCGATGCGCCGGCCGCGCATCCCATCGCCACGGTTCGTGCAACGACAGCAACAGGGAGGGGACATCAAGGCTAGCTCAGCCGTTGCAGCGACGCAACCAAATACCGCACATCGCAAGCAATCCCGACGTTGCCGTCCAGGCGGCTCAGCCGACCAGCGTGACTGCCGCGATGGCGCCGATGCCCAGGATCAGGTTGGTGATGACCAGGACGCGGATGCGGCCCAGCAGCGGCGGCACGGCGGCGAGTTCGCCGGCGGCGAAGGCGCGCTGCGCGGGCCGGAACAGGGCGAGATAGATCCAGCCGAACACGAGCGTCATGACGAAGGCGATGCCGATCATCATGTGCCAGCCCAACGGCAGCCGCTCCATCGGCGATCCCGCCACCAGGCCCGCCCCGCTCGCCCAGATCAGCACCAGGGCGACGATCACCAGGCGCAGGAAGCGGCCGAGGGTGCCGGTCATCAAGGCCACCCGATCCTTGCCGGCCAGCACCGCCAGGGACGGATGCAGGCACAGGAGCGCGAACGACATGCCGCCGATCCAGACGACGACGCCCATCAGGTGAAGGAACAGCAGCAGGCCGTGCATGGCAGTGGACGTCATCCGTCGAATGGCGGATGGGACCGCCGCAGCAGGATGATATCTTGCGAGGCCGCATGAGCACCCATCCCCGCCATCCTTGCAACGTCCTGCTGCTCGCCGCATGGCTGCTGGTGCTGGCGGCATGCAGCCCGCAGCCATCCCCACCCGCACCCCGCCCCGGGCTGCGCGACGGCCCCGCCGGGAGCGCCGAGCCCGCAGCGGCCGCGCCGCCGCGGGCGCGCAGCATCCGCGTGCAGGACGGCGACTCGTTCGTCGCCCGCCTCGGCGATGGCCGCCGGATCACGATCCGGCTGAGCGGTATCGACGCGCCGGAGCAGGCGCAGCCGTTCGCCAGCAACTCGCGACGGCACTTGCTCGACCTGATCGAAGGCCACGACCTCCAGCTTCGCATCGCCAAGCACGACCAGTACGGCCGGGCGGTGGCCCAGGTGTTCGTGGTCCTCGCGGATGGGCCGGTGGATGCCGGGCTCGCGCAGCTGCAGGCGGGGATGGCCTGGTACTACCGCCACTTCCGCGACGACCTGCCGGCTGTCGCGCGCGAGCCCTATGCGGCCGCCGAGGAAGCTGCCCGGCGAGCCGGTCGCGGGCTGTGGCAGGCGCCCGGGCCGCAGCCGCCGTGGGAGTACCGCCGCCGTGGCCGGGACGGCCGCGATGGCGCGCTCAGCCCGCAGCGCCCGTGAGTTGCCGGCGAACGGTCTCGTAGAGCACCACGCCGGCAGCGACCGAGACGTTGAGGCTTTCGACGCTGCCCAGCATCGGGATCGACACCAGTTCGTCGCAGCTCTCGCGCACCAGGCGCCGCAGGCCCTTGTCTTCCGCGCCGAGCACCCAGGCAACAGGGCCCGACAAGTCGGCTTCATAGAGCGACGAATCGGCCTCGTCGGCGGTGCCGAGGACGCGAAAGCCGGCGATCTGCAGGTCCTCGATGGTGCGGGTGAGGTTGGTGACCAGCACGTAGGGCACGCTTTCGGCGGCGCCGCTCGCGGTGTGGATCACCACGTCGGTGAGCATGCAGGAATGATCCTTCGGCGCGATGACTGCCTGCACCCCGGCGCCGTCGGCCACCCGCAGGCAGGCACCGAGGTTGCGCGGATCGGTGACGCCGTCGAGCAGCAGGAGCAGCGGCGGACGCTCGGCGTGCTGCACGCTCTCGAGCAATTGCGCCAGGGTCCGCCGCGGCACCACCGCCTCGACCATCGCCACCACCCCCTGGTGGCGCTTGCCGAAGCACAGTCGGTCCAGTCGCGAGCTGCTCACCAGGTTGACCGCGACCGATTGCTGCGTGGCCAGCTTCTGCAGGTCGCGACTGCGGGCATCGTTGCGATCGCGGTCGAGGTACAGGGTCTTGACGCTCTCCGGCGCCTGTCTGAGGCGGGCAGTGACGGAATGGAACCCGAACAGCAGCATGATGGGACGACCTCCTGGACCTGACCGACGCTAGCGCTTCTTGCGCTGGCGGGCAGGCTGGCCGCCGCCCGACTTCTTGAAACCGCGGCCGCGGGCGCTCTTGCGCGCGGCCTGCGCCTCGCGCACCGCGGCCGTCTTGCCGCGGGCCGCCTTCTTGCCCGCTGGCGCTTCGCCGCGCCGCTCGGAGCCGAAGGATGCGCCGTCCTCCCCCGCGGCCGGGCCGTCGGCGCTCGCGCGGCCGCGCGAGGAGCCGTCCTGGACCAGCCGGAAGTCGATGCGACGGCCTTCCAGGTTGACCCGCGACACCTGGACGTCGATCTCGTCGGTCAGCCGGTAGCGCTGGCCGGTTCGCTCGCCGCGCAGCTCGTGGCTCGCCTCGTTGAACTGGAAGTACTCCGAACCGAGGTCGGAGACGTGAACCATGCCTTCCACGTAGAGCGTCTCGAGGGTGACGAAGATGCCGAACGGCGCGACGCCGGTGATCCGGCCACGGTACTGTTCGCCGACCCGCTCCTTCATGTACTGGCACTTGAGCCAGGCCTCGACGTCGCGCGTGGCCTCGTCGGCGCGCCGCTCGTTCAGGGAGCAGCCGATGCCGAGCTTCTCCCAGGCGGTCAGGTCGACGTTGCGCTCGTCGCCCGCCGCGGCCGCGGCGTTGCCGGTCTTGCGCCCCGCCTGGCCGACGATCTTGCGCGATCCGGCCGCTGCCGCCGCAAGCTTCATCGTCGCGACCGTGTCCTCGGCACTCTGGTCGTCTTCGATGGGTGGCAGCTCCGCCGCCAGCGCCAGCACCTGCGGCTGGTAGCGGCTACCGGCCAGCAGGGCCTTGATGGCCCGATGGTTGAGCAGGTCCGGATAGCGCCGGATGGGCGAGGTGTAGTGCGCGTAGGCCTCGTAGGCCAGGCCGAAGTGGCCGCTGTTGAACGGCGTGTAGATCGCCTGCTGCATCGAGCGCAGCATCATCGTCTGCAGCAGCGCGGAATCCGGCCGCGCGGCTATCGCCTTCGACAGCGCCTGGTAGTCCTGCGGCGTCGGATCCTTGCCGGCTTCGCCGATCTGCAGGCCGATGCCGCCAAGGAACTCGCGCAGCCGGGCCAGCCGTTCCGGCGTGGGACCTTCGTGCACCCGGTAGAGGCCGGGATGCTTGAGCCGCACCAGGAAGTCCGCCGCGCAGGTGTTGGCGCCGAGCATGCACTCCTCGATCAGGCGGTGCGCATCGTTGCGCTCCTGCGCGACGATCGACTGGATGCGCCCGGCCGGATCGCAGATGATCTTGGTCTCCACCGTGTCGAAGTCGACCGCGCCGCGCTGGTTGCGCGCCTTGAGCAGCTGGCGGAACAGCGCGTAGAGGTCGTTGAGCAGCCCCACCAGCGGCGCGCGGCGCTGGATCGCGACCGGATCGCGGCCCGAGATGATGCCCCAGACCTCGTTGTAGGTCAGCCGCGCCGCCGAATGCATCACGCCAGGATAGAACTGGTAGGCCTTGATACGGCCCTTGGCGTCCACCACCATGTCCGAGACCAGCACCAGCCGGTCGACGCCCGGGTTGAGCGAGCACAGCCCGTTGGACAGCTTCTCCGGCAGCATGGGGATGACCCGCCGCGGGAAGTAGACGCTGGTCGAGCGGGCCTGCGCCTCGCGGTCGAGCAGCGCGCCCGGCTTGACGTAGTGGCTCACGTCGGCGATGGCCACCAGCAGCCGCCAACCGGCGCCAGGCCGGGCCGGATCGAGCGGCTCGCAATAGACCGCATCGTCGAAGTCGCGGGCATCCTCGCCGTCGATGGTGACCAGCGGCACGTCGCGCAGGTCGACGCGGTTGCGGTAGTCCGCCGGTCGCAGTTCGTCGGGCAGCGCCGCGACCTCGCGCAGCAACTCGTCGCTGAACTGGTGCGGCACGTCGAACTTGCGCACCGCGATCTCGATCTCCATGCCGGGATCGTCGACCTCCCCCAGGATCTCGACCACCCGCCCGATCGGCGGCGTGTGCTGGGTCGGCGGCTCGGTGATCTCCGCGGAGACCACCTGCCCCGGGGTCGCGCCCATGGTGCCGCCCGGCTGGATCATCACGTCGTGCTTGATGCGCTGGTCTTCCGGCACCACCAGGAGCACGCCGCGCTCGTTGACCAGCCGGCCCACCAGGGTGCGGTTGGCACGGGCCGTGACCTCGACGATGCTGCCCTCGGTACGGCCGCGGGAATCGGTGCCGGCCCGACGCACCAGCACCCGGTCGCCGTGCATCACCTTTTGCATCTCGCGGGGCGGCAGGAAGATGTCGCCGCTGCCGTCGTCCGGGAGCAGGAAGCCGAAGCCGTCGCGATGACCGGCGACCTTGCCGGCGACCAGGTCGATGCGGCTGACCGGCATCAGCCCGCCCTTGCGGTTCTGCAGGATCTGGCCGTCGCGCTGCATGGCGGCCAGGCGGCGGCGCAGCGGAATGATGGCTTCCGGCGCCACCCTGAGCTGCACGGCGAGCTCCTCGGGGGTGGTGGGCGCGTCCTGCGCGGAAAGCAGGTCGAGGATGGCCTGGCGGCTTGGCGGCTCAGTCGAGCTGGTCACTGTTTGACAAATCCATGGAGGTCTTTAAACTTGCGGCTCTCTTCCGTGCCCAGATGGCGGAATTGGTAGACGCACTAGGT
>JAEZQX010000516.1 GCA_023441105.1 Pseudomonadota bacterium
GTCCCCGGCGGGCGCCGCCCCCGCACCGTCGCTGCTTGCACTGCGCGCGCTGCTGCAGGAAGCGCGGCAATTGCTGCAGCGGCATGACCCCCAGGCGGCATACGACCTGCTCGAGCCGCACACGGCAAGCTATTCGAACGCCGAGGACTTCAACTACCTGCTGGGGATTGCAGCACTCGACAGCGGCCGCCCGTCGCAGGCGGTGCTCGCGCTCGAGCGGGTGCTGGCGCTCAACCCGGAGCACACGCTGGCGCGCGCCGAGATCGGCCGCGCGTTCCTCGCCCTGAGCGAAACGCAGGCAGCCAAACGCGAATTCCAGACGGTGGCGCGGGCCGAGCTGGCGCCGGAAGTGCAGGACACCGTCAGCCGCTATCTCGCCATCATCGCAGAGCTCGATCGCACGCCGGCGAAGCGCTGGAGCGTCGTCCTCGAAAGCCTGGTCGGATACGACAGCAACGTCAACTTCGGCAGCAGCCTCGACCGCTGGGTCCTCGACGACGGCCTGGCGCTCACTCCCCTGCCCTCCAGCCGTCCGCAGGAAAGCGCCTTCTATGAGTTGGGCGCCCAGATGCAGTACACGGCTCCGATCAACGGCAACACCGACTGGACGATCGGCTCGCAACTCAACCAACGCAACAACCCGAGCCAGCACAATAGCGACCTGGGGTCCGTGGAAGTGTCGAGCGGTCTCGCTCGCACGCAGGGATCGAACCGCTACACGATGAGCATCCAGTTGCAGCAGCTATACCTCGACAACGACGAGTTCCGCCAGGCCAAGGGCCTCCTGGGCCAGTGGCAGCGCGATCTCGACAGTCGGACCCAGGTGGGGCTGTACGGACAGTTCTTCGCGCTCGACTTCCCGGACCAGCCGGTGCGCGACGCGCGCCGCGCCGTGCTCGGCGCCACCGGCATCCGCGGCCTCGGCGATGCCGCCCAATCGGTCGTCATCGGCAACGCCTACGTCGGCAAGGAATCCTCGCGCCACGACATCGACGAGCTCGCCTTCGACCTCTACGGGCTGCGGGCCGCGTTCAGCCGCAGCCTCGCCGGCAACTGGCGCGGCTCGATCGGGGTTTCCTACGAGTATCGCGGCCATGACGGGCCCGACAGCTTCTTCGGCATCACCCGCAAGGACCGCCAGCTCGAGCTCCGGCTCGGCGCCGAGCGCACGCTCGGTCCGCGGCTGTCGGTCACGCCGCAGATCATCTACACCCGCAATTCCTCCACGCTGGCACCCAGCGACTTTCGCCGCACGCAGGCATTCGTCGCGGCCCGCTACCGGTTCTGACGATGAACGCCGCCGGCGCCTCCGCCTTCGCCCGATCCGCGGCGACGGCCCGACCTCCCGCACCCGCTGCGGTCGCGGAACGGGCGGCGGTTTCCGGGGGTATGGACGGCGCCTGGGCGCGCTTGCTGCGGGCGCTGTCGGCAGCGGCAGCGCAGCGGTCGCTGTGGCCGGCGTTGTCGCCGATGCTGGCGGCCTGCCTGCTCTACAGCGGCAGTGCCTTGGGCAGCGAAGCCCGACTGATCCTGGTCGCCGGCGACGTGCGATTGGAACGTGCAGTCGCCAACCAGGCCGCGGCCGCGACCCGGCCCGCCAACGGCACGCTGGTGATGACCGGCGACACCCTCGTCACCGGCGTCGACGGGCGGGTGCAGATCCGCTTCGACGATGGCTCGCTGGTTTCCCTGCAGCCGCGCAGCGAGTTCCGCATCGAGGAGTACCGATTCGACCTGTCGCAGCAGCGCAGCTTCCTGTCGCTGGTGCGCGGCGCCTTGCGCACCATCTCCGGCGCCGTCGGCAAGCGTGACCCGGCCGATTACCGGATGACGACGCCGACCGCCACGATCGGCATCCGCGGCACTGAATTCCTGGTCGAGGAGACCGTCTGCACGCCGGCCTGCTACCCCGGTCGCAGCGCCGGCCTGCGCGTCGCGGTGAGCGCCGGGCGGGTCGTCGTGCATAACGCCGCAGGCTCGATCGAAGTGCCGGCCGGCAGCGCGACCTACGTGGCCGATGCCTCGCGCGCGCCGGTGCCCAGCAACGAGCGCCCGACCATGAGCACCGCTCCATCGTCGATCGACTTCGGCCTCCCTCCGGCGGGCACCCGTCTCGCAGGGCTTGTGCCCAGTGCCGACACGTCGGCAGACGCCGCGCGGGCCGGGCGCGATGCGCGGTCCGCCGGCCAGCGCCGGGTGGCGGTGTCGGCAACTTCCCGGCGCGCCGCAGACGGGCCGGATGGTGGAGACAGCGCCGCCGACGGTGGCGACAGCGCCGACGGCGGTGGCGCAACCGACGCCACGCCTGCCGGCGATCGGCGCGCCCGCAGCCGCAGCGTCCCGGACCGGATGCTGCTCGGCATGGCCGAAGGAGTGCCCGCGGCGTTGCTCGACCAGTGGAGCACCCGGCCATTGGCACCGCCGGCGCCAGGCGCCGCAAACGATGCCGTTGCCGCAGCGCCTGCCGCGGCGTCGCCCGCCGCCCCGGCCGCCGGAGGAGCGGCCAAGGCCGACAAACCGGCGCAGCCCGCCGTCATCGCTCGTGGCG
>JAEZQX010000528.1 GCA_023441105.1 Pseudomonadota bacterium
GCCTAGAACTGAGCTGGCTCCAATGCCAACACCCCCGCCGCCCCATCGACAATGCTGTCCCGGTAGCCGGCGGCCCGCGACAGGATGTGATCGGCGTAGAAGCGCGCGGTGCCCAGCTTGGCACGCAGGAAGTCGCTGTCGGCATCGCCGTCCGCCAGCTTGCGCTGCGCGGCGAGCGCGGCGCGGCCCATCTGCCAGCCGGCCAGGACGGTGCCGGCAAGCATCAGATAAGGCACGCTGCCGGCATAGGCGGCACGCGGTTCGCTGCGGGAATGGGCGACGATGTAGTCGACGGCATCGTCGAGCGCGTCGAGGCCGAGCGCGAGCCGCTGGCCGATGCGATTGCAGTCGCCGTCCGCCGAGGCGAGCAGGTCGACCTGCGTCTTGCGCGCCAGCTCGATCACCGCCATCGCCGTCTTGCCGCCGTCGCGCGCGGTCTTGCGGCCGACGAAATCGTTGGCCTGGATCGCGGTGGTGCCCTCATAGATGGTCAGGATGCGGGCATCGCGGTAGTACTGCGCGGCGCCGGTTTCCTCGATGAAGCCCATGCCGCCATGGACCTGCACGCCATGCGAGGCGACCTCGATGCTCATCTCGGTGGCGAAGCCCTTTACGATCGGCACCAGGAACTCGTAGAACGCCTTGCTTCGCGCCACCTCCGCGGGGTCGACGGCAGCATGCATGGCATCGGCCGCCGCCGCGGCGACATAGGCGAGCGCCCTTGCGCCTTCGGTGCAGGCGCGCATCGTCATCAGCAGCCGGCGCACGTCGGGATGACCGATGATCGGCACCGGCCCGCTCGAGCCTTCGACAGCGCGGCTCTGCACCCGCTCGCGGGCATAGGCGACCGCCCTCTGGTAGGCGCCTTCGGCCACCGACACGCCCTGCATGCCGACGGCGAAGCGGGCGGCGTTCATCATGATGAACATGTACTCGAGCCCGCGGTTCTCCTCGCCGATCAGGTGGCCGACGGCACCGGCACCGACTTCGCCCTTGTCGTCGCCATAGACCAGCACCGCGGTCGGGCTGGCGTTGATTCCGAGCTTGTGCTCGAGCGAAGCGCAGAAGACGTCGTTGCGCTTGCCGACGCTGCCCTGCTCATCGACCAGGTACTTGGGCACGATGAACAGCGAGATGCCCTTGACGCCCTCGGGCGCGCCGGGGATCCTGGCCAGCACGAGATGGACGATGTTCTCGGCCATGTCGTGCTCGCCATAGGTGATGAAGATCTTCTGGCCAAAGAGGCGATAGCTGCCGTCACCCTGCGGCTCCGCCCGGGTGCGCACCAGCGACAGGTCGGAACCGGCCTGCGATTCGGTCAGGTTCATCGTGCCGGTCCACTTGCCTTCGATCATCCTGGGCAGGTAGACCTTCTTCTGCAGCTCGGTGCCGGCGGTCAGCAGCGCCTCGATAGCCCCGTCCGTGAGCAGCGGGCACAGGGCGAACGACAGGTTGGCGCTGTTGAGCATCTCGTTGCAGGCGGTTGCCACCAGCTTGGGCAAGCCCTGGCCGCCGAATTCGGCCGGGTGCAACACGCCCTGCCAGCCCGACTCGGCAAACATCCGGAAGGCCTCGCGAAAGCCGGGCGAGGTGCTGACGACGCCGTTCTTCACCGTCGCCGGCTGAAGGTCGCCGCTGCGGTTGAGCGGCGCCAGCACCTCGGCGTTGAACCTCGCCGCCTCGGCCAGGACGGCTTCGACCGTGTCGTCCGTCGCCTCCTCGAAACCGGGCAGCTTGCGCACGGCGTCGAGCCCGGCCAGTTCCCGGATCACGAACAGCATTTCCTTGAGCGGTGCGGCGTACGTCATCTCCCCCTCCTGCCTGCCGGCGCGCGGCTGCGTCAGCCGAGTTCCTTGACCATCTCCGGTACGGCGGTGAACAGGTCGCCGACCAGGCCGTAGTCGGCGACGCCGAAGATCGGCGCCTCCTCGTCCTTGTTGATGGCGGCGATCACCTTGCTGTCCTTCATGCCGGCCAGGTGCTGGATGGCGCCGGAGATGCCGACCGCGACGTAGAGCTGCGGCGCGACGATCTTGCCGGTCTGGCCGACCTGCCAGTCGTTGGGCGCGTAGCCGGCGTCCACCGCCGCCCGCGAGGCGCCCATGGCCGCGCCCAGCTTGTCGGCGAGCGGCTCCAGCACCGCCTTGAAGTTGTCCGAGCTGCCCAGTCCGCGACCGCCGGAAACGATCACCTTGGCCGCCGTCAGCTCGGGCCGCTCGCTCTTGGCCACTTCGCGGCCAACGAACGACGACTTGCCGGAATCCGCCACCGCGGCGAACGCCTCGACGTTGGCGCTGCCGCCCTCGGCGGCCGCCGCGTCGAACGCGGTGGTGCGCACGGTGATGACCTTGGTCGGATCCGCCGACTGCACCGTCGCGATGGCGTTGCCGGCGTAGATCGGCCGCTTGAAGGTGTCCTCGGATTCGACGCTCACGATGTCGGAGATCTGCGCCACGTCGAGCTTGGCAGCCACCCGCGGCAGGACGTTCTTACCGTTGGCGGTGGCCGGCGCCAGGATGTGCGAATACTCGGACGCCACCGCCAGGATCTGCGCCGCGATGTTCTCCGCAAGCTGGTCACCGAGATGCGGCGCATCCGCCACCAATACGCGGCTGACGCCGGCGACCTTCGCCGCCGCCTGTCCTGCCTCCGCACAGCCGCTGCCCGCCACCAGCACCGTCACATCGGCGCCGAGCTTGCCGGCGGCCGTGACGGTGTTGAGCGTCGCCGGCTTGATCGTCTTGTTGTCGTGCTCTGCAATCACGAGTAC
Source organism: Pseudomonadota bacterium (assembly GCA_023441105.1). The sequence continues at coordinate 2,771 of JAEZQX010000528.1, forward strand.
TGCCATGGATCCTCTCCAAAAGGTTGGTCCCCTGGAAGCGCCTTCGACGCCTCTCGCGAGGGGCGCCGCCGCCGGCCCCAAGCCGGGCCCGCGACGGCTGCTGCATGGTGCGCGCCCGGTCCATCCGTCGCGCGTGGCGCAAGCGCCGTCGTTCTTCAGATGACCTTGGCTTCGGTCTTGAGCTTGGACACCAGCGCGGCAACATCCGGCACCCGCACGCCGGCCTTGCGACCTTCGGGTTCGTTGACCTTGAGCGTCTTGAGTCGCGGCGCCGCATCCACGCCCAGATCCGCCGGCGACAGCTTGTCGAGCTGCTTTTTCTTGGCCTTCATGATGTTGGGCAGGGTCACGTAGCGCGGTTCGTTGAGCCGCAGGTCGGTGGTGACGATCGCCGGCAGGCTGACCTCGATCGTCTCCAGGCCGCCATCGACCTCACGAGTGACCTTCGCCTTGCCATCGGCGATCTCGACCTTGGACGCGAAGGTGGCCTGCGGCAGGTCCGCCAGCGCGGCCAGCATCTGGCCGGTCTGGTTGGCATCGTCGTCGATCGCCTGCTTGCCGAGGATCACCAGCTGGGCACCTTCCTTGTCGAGGACCGCCTTGAGCAGCTTGGCGACCGCCAGCGGCTGCAGCTCGACATCGGTCTCGACGAGAATGGCGCGATCCGCGCCGATGGCCATCGCGGTGCGCAGCGTCTCCTGGCAGGACTGCAGGCCGCAGGAGACCGCGACGATCTCGCTGACCACGCCCTTTTCCTTGAGCCGGACGGCTTCCTCGACCGCGATCTCGTCGAAGGGGTTCATCGACATCTTGACGTTGGCGGTATCGACACCGCTCTGGTCGCTCTTGACGCGGACCTTGACGTTGTAGTCGACGACTCGCTTGACGGGTACCAGTACTTTCATGGGCTGACCTGAGGTTGAGATTCCGAACGACCGTGCGCAAAATCGAACGACCGTGCCAAAACGGCGATTATAGCGAGCGGCTGCCCCGCCGGTCGGGTCATCCCGCGCAGACGCCCGGCCTTGCCGGTGCCCGCGTCTCCCGCCTCAGGACACCCGCAGGATCAGCTTGCCGAAGTTGCTCCCGGAAAACAGCATCAGCAGCCGGTCGTTGAAACTGTCGATGCCGTCGACCACGTCCTCGCGCGACTTAAGCCGTCCCTCGCGCAGCCAGCCGCCGATCTCGGCCACCGCCTGCGGATAGCGATCGGCATAGTCGAACACCACCATGCCTTCCATTCGTGCCCGATTCACCAGCAGCGACAGGTAATTGGCCGGGCCGCGCACTGGTTGCGTGTTGTTGTACTGCGAGATGGCGCCGCAGACCACGACGCGGGCATGCATCCGCAGCCGGGTGAGCACGGTATCAAGCACGCTGCCGCCGACGTTGTCGAAATAGACGTCGACCCCGTCGGGACAGGCAGCCCTGAGGCCGGCCTTGAGGTCGCCCGCCTTGTAGTCGACGCAGGCATCGAAGCCGAGCTGCTCCACCACGAAGTCGCACTTGACCTTGCCACCGGCGATGCCGACTGCCCGGCAGCCCTTGATTCTGGCGATCTGCCCCACCGCCTGGCCGACGGCGCCGGCCGCGCCGGAGACCACCACCGTCTCGCCCGGCCGCGGCTGCCCCACCTCCAGCAAGCCGAAGTAGGCGGTCATCCCCGGCATGCCGAGCGGGTTGAGCCACTTCTCCGCCGGCGCCAGCGTCAGGTCGACCGGTGACCACGCGGGTCCGTCCCTGCCGATGCGCCCATACTGCTGCACGCCGAACAGGCCGGAGACGGTCATGCCGACCGGCAGGTCCGCCCGGCGCGACTCGACCACCTGGCCGATGCCGAGCGCCCGCATCACCTCGCCGATCGCCACTGCCTTGACGTAGCTCTTGCCTTCGTTCATCCAGCCGCGCATGGCGGGATCGAGCGACAGCAGCTGCACCTTCACCAGCGCCTCGCCGTCGCCAAGCGGCGCCAGCGGCACGTCCTCGACGGTCCAGTCGCCCGGCTTCGGCAGGCCTTCCGGGCGGGCGGCGAGCAGCACGCGCCGGTTGCGCCGGCCGGCCTGGCTGCCGTCGCCCGCGCCGCTGCCGATCCCGCCATCGCTGCTGGTGCTCATCCCGCCCTCCGCCGCTTGTCGAGAAAGGCCTGCACGCCGTCGAGGGCGGCGGCATCCATCATGTTGCAGGCCATGGTCTGGCCGGCAAGCTGGTAGGCGGCGGCAGTGCCCATCTCGAGCTGCCGGTAGAAGAGGTTCTTGCCCATTCGAACCGCCACCTCCGCCTTGGTCGCAATCGCCTGGGCGAGCCCGGCCACCGTCTCGTCCAGTCGAGCCGCCGGCACCACCCGGTTGACGAGCCCCCAGTCGCGCGCCTGCGCCGCGTCGATGAACTCGCCGGTCATCAGCATCTCGAAAGCCTGCTTGCGCAGCAGGTTGCGCGACAGGGCCACCGCGGGGGTCGAGCAGAACAGCCCGAGATTGACGCCGGAGACGGCGAAGCGGGCATCGTCGCTGGCCACCGCCAGGTCGCAGGTGGCCACCAGCTGGCAGCCGGCCGCCGTGGCGATGCCGTGCACCCGCGCGATCACCGGCTGCGGCAGCGAACGGATGGCGGCCATCACGCGGGTGCAGCGGTCGAACAGCTGGCGGTAGTACTGCTCGCCCGGCTCCGCCCGCATTTCGCGCAGGTCGTGGCCGGCACAGAAGGCGCTGCCGCGGCCGGCGAGCACCACCGCCCGGACGCCAGGCTCGCGCCCAAGCTGCTCGAAGGCGGCACCCAGCTGCTCCAGCACCGTTTCGGAGAGGGCGTTGTAGGCCGACGGCCGGTTGAGCCAGACGGTGGCCGCGGTCCCGTCGCGCTCGACCACCACCTCGTCGCCGCCCTGAACCGCGCCGCTGACCCCCCTATCCATTCAGCACTCTCCGACTGGTGTGATGCCCGTGACCGACCGTCGGTCCATGCCTGGACGGCGGCAGGGCTAGATTACTATGGCGCGAGGACTCGAGAACAAAACGCATGCTCGAAGGTATACAGGGCGTCGCCGCCCAGGTAGGGTCGCTGGTCGTCGGCAAGAACCCGCAGATCCGTCTCGCGATGGCCTGCCTGCTGGCGCGCGGCCATCTGCTCATCGAGGACCTGCCCGGCGTCGGCAAGACCACGCTGGCGCATGCGCTGGCCATCTCGCTCGGCCTCGACTTCAAGCGCGTCCAGTTTACCAACGACCTGCTGCCGGCCGATATCACCGGCGCGACCATCTATCGTCGCGACTCCGGCCAGTTCACCTTCATGCCCGGGCCGGTCTTCTCGCAGATGCTGCTGGCCGACGAGATCAACCGGGCGTCGCCCAAGACCCAGAGCGCGTTGCTGGAAGCGATGGAGGAACGGCAGGTGTCGGTGGAAGGCAAGCCGCACAAGCTGCCGCAGCCGTTCTTCGTGATCGCAACCCAGAACCCACAGGACCAGATCGGCACCTTCCCGCTGCCGGAGTCGCAGCTCGACCGCTTCCTGATGTGCATCGAGCTGGGCTATCCCGATCCGAAATCGGAGCGCGCCCTGCTCGAAGGCCGCGACCGCCGCGACCTGCTCGCCACCCTGCAGCCGCGGCTCGATCCGACGCGACTGATGACGCTGCAGGCGGCCATCCGCGAAGTCAAGGCCGCGCCGGCGCTGATCGACTACGTCCAGAACATCCTCACCCAATCCCGGCGCTCGCCGCTCTTCTCGGAAGGTCTCAGCCCCCGCGCCGGCCTCGGGCTGCTGCAGGCGGCCCGCGCCTGGGCGCTGCTCGACGGGCGCAACCACGTGCTGCCCGACGACGTCCAGGCGGTGATCACCCCGGTTGCCGGCCATCGCCTGCGGCCGGCGAAGGGCGCCGCCACCAGCCACCGCGCCCGCGCCGAGCTGGTCGCCGAGCTCGTCAAGGCCGTCGCGGTCCCCTAGGACGGGGCGTTCAGTGGCCGTGCAAGCCCAGGCGCAGCGGTTGGCCGACCGGATCGCGCTGCGCCTGGCCCATCAGGCCGGTCCGCGCAGCGGCGACTACACGCTCGACCGGCGGCGCATCTACATCCTGCCGTCGCGCGCCGGGCTGCTGTTCGCCGGCGCGATGGCGACCATGCTGCTCGCCACCATCAACTATTCCCTCGCGCTCGGCTACGTGCTCACCTTCGTGCTGGTGTCGGTGGGGCTGGTCTCGATGCTGCACACCTATCGCAACCTGTCGGGCCTGGTGCTGCGCCCGGGCCGCGGCGATCCGGTGCATGCCGGACAGCTCGCCGAGCTGAGCATGACGCTGGTGAACCGGTCGCGCCAGCCGCGCTACGCGCTGCAGGTGGAGGTGCCGGGCAACCAGGACTCGCCGATCCACGATGTCGGCGCCAGCGCCGAGAAGATCGCCACGGTAGCGCTGCAGACCCGGCAGCGCGGCTGGATGCCGGCGCCGCGCTTCACCTTGTCGACCACCTTTCCGCTCGGCCTGTGGCGCGCCTGGACCTACTGGCAGCCGGCGTCACGCATCCTGGTGCATCCCTGGCCCGAAAGCCCGCCGGCGCCGCTGCCCGCGTCGGACCTCGCCGATGGCGAAATGCAGGACCGCAACCGCGGCGACGACGACTTCAGCGCCATCCGCCCGTACCGCGAAGGGGATTCGCTGCGCCGGCTGGCCTGGAAGGTCATGGCCCGCAGCAGCAGCGACGATCCGCTCACCAAGTCGTTCGAAGGCGGCAGCGGCGGCGAGCTCCTGCTCGACTGGCGCAACCTGCCGCCGTCACTCGATGTCGAGGCGCGACTGTCGCGACTGACGCGCTGGGTGATGCAGGCGGAAGCCGGCGGCCAGCGCTTCGGCCTGATCCTGCCGGGGCGCGAGATCGATGCCGACGGCGGGCCGGCGCACCGCGCCGCCTGCCTCGAGGCGCTGGCGACCTTCGCGCCGCCCCGGTCGGCCGGCGTCCATCCGGCGCCTGGCGTCGACGAGGCACGGTGAGGCAGCGGCCCGCGCCACCGCCGCGTCGCACGCCGCGGCTCTCGATCCGGGTCCTCGGCGGTCGCCTCGGCGCCGCCTGGGAGCGCGATCGCCGCGACACGCTGTTCCTGATGGGCGCGGTGCTGCTGTCGGTCATGCCGCAGGTCTTCTACCTGCCGTTCTGGTGCACGGCCGGCTTCTTCATCCTGTTCAGCTGGCGGCTGGGCCTGGTGTTCAGCGGCCATGCGCTGCCCGGCGCACTCGTCCGGCTGGTCGCGGCGCTTGCCATCATCGGCGCGGTCTTCGCCCAATATCACACGCTGCTCGGCCGCGAGGCGGGCGTCGCCCTGCTGGTGCTGTTCCTCGGCCTGAAGCTGATGGAGATGCGGGCGCGGCGCGACCTGTTCGTGGTGATCTTCCTGTGCTGCTTCCTGCTGCTCACCGGCTACTTCCATTCGCAGGGCATCCTGATGGGAGCGGCCACGATGCTGGCCGTGCTGACCCTGGTGGCGTCGATGCTGACCATGCAGTTCCGCCAGGAGGAGCTGCCGGTGCCGCAGCGACTGCGCTACGCCACCGTGCTGCTGCTGCAGGCGGTGCCGGTCGCGGTCGCGCTCTTCGTGCTGTTTCCCCGGCCGAGCGGCCCGCTGTGGGGCTTGCCGGACGATGCCTTCTCCGGGCGCACCGGACTGTCGGACTCGATGTCGCCGGGCGAGATCGCCGAGCTCGCCGAGTCCGAGGAAGTGGTAATGCGGGTGGATTTCGGCGCCGGCGCCCCGCCGATCAGCGGCATGTACTGGCGCGGCCCGTCGTTCGGCGAATTCGACGGCCGGGCCTGGCGACCGGCCCGCTATGCGGCGGCGCTGCCGCCGCGCCCGGAGGTCAGCCTGCCGCGCCATGCCGGCGAGCCGTTGCGCTATACGGCCACCATGGAGCCGACCTCGAGCCGCTGGATCCTCGCGCTCGAAACCGCGACCCAGGTGCCGGCGATCGGCGACCGGCGCATCATGATTTCGCCTTCCTTCGAGCTGGTCGCCGGCGTACCGGTGACCGAGCGGATCCGCTACCAGGGCGAAGCGCGGCTGGACGCCCAGACCGGCCGCAACGAGACGCCGGCGTCGCTGCAGAACTGGCTGCAGCTGCCGACCGGCTACAACCCGCGCACCCTCGAGATGGCGGCCCGCTGGCGCGCCGACGGCGAGCTCTCGGTGCCGGCGCAGGTGGAGCGCGCGATGGATTGGCTGCGGCGCGATCGCTTCAGCTACACGCTGACGCCGCCCCTGCTCGGCCGGCATACGGTCGACGAGTTCCTGTTCGATACCAAGAGCGGTTTCTGCGAGCACTTCAGCAGCGCCTTCGTGGTGCTGATGCGCGCGCTCGGCGTCCCGGCGCGCGTGGTCACCGGCTACCAGGGCGCCGAGCGCAACGAGCTCGACGACTACTGGATCGTGCGCCAGTCGAACGCGCACGCCTGGGCCGAGGTCTGGTCGCCGGACCAGGGCTGGCTGCGGGTCGATCCGACGGCGGCGGTCGCGCCGGAACGCATCGAGCGCGGACGCACCGCGGCGGCGAGCCGCCAGGGCAGCGCCCAGGCTCGCTTCGGCGGCCAGGAATGGCTGCGCAGCTGGCGCCTCAATCTCGATGCCCTCACGCATCACTGGAACCAGTGGGTGCTGTCCTACGACAAGTCGCGCCAGCAATCGCTGCTGGGACGCCTCGGCATCGACATCACCGACTGGCGCGAAGCAGCCGGTGCAATCGCCGGCGTGCTGGGGCTGCTGCTGGGCGTGGTGGCGCTGGCCACGCTGCGGCCACGCCAGCCGGCCGATCCGGTCGAGCAGCAGTTCGACGAGTTCTGCCAGCGCCTGGCTGCCATCGGTGCCGAGCGCCTGCCCCATGAAACGGCGAACCACTACCTGTACCGCATCGACCGGCTGCTCGATCCGGAGCAGAGCGCACTGGCACACGACATCGTCGCGACCTACAACCGCTTGCGGTACGATCTCGGGTCCAGTCAACGCGACATCCTCGACCACCTCAGGCGGATGGTTCGCTCGTTCAAGCCCTGAGGCGCCGCGCGCCGCGCGGCGTGGATGGGTTCGCCATGGCCCGCCCCGGATGCCGATGAGGTCCTGTCGCACCGTCCCGTCGGATCTCACGTTGCCATCCAGATGACCTACAGAGCCGCTCTCCCCGTCCCACGTCGTGCCGCGGCTTGCGCCGCGCTCGCTGCCGTTTTCGTGCTCGCGGAGTTCCTGCCGGCACCGGTCGCCGCGCAGGCCGCGCAAGGCGCACCGGCCGCCACGGCGGCGCCGGGCGCCCAGCCGGGGAC
>JAEZQX010000532.1 GCA_023441105.1 Pseudomonadota bacterium
CCGCTGGCGCCATCGTGCCGCTGCCCGGCCGCGGCGAAGTCGACGACGTCCTCGACGCGCCGGCCGCCCCCGGCGCGGTCCAGCAGGTGGCCCTGTCGCCGCTGGCCGGCTTCCTTTCCTACGCGTCGCTCGAATCTGGCGAACGCCAGGCCGGCGAAGGCGTCGATTCGATCCAGATGATGACGGTGCATGCCGCCAAGGGGCTGGAGTTCGACACGGTGTTCGTCACCGGCCTCGAGGAAGGCCTGTTTCCGCACGAGAACGCCGCCGCGGAAGTCGAGGGGCTGGAGGAGGAGCGGCGCCTGATGTATGTCGCCATCACCCGGGCCCGGCAGCGGCTCTACATGTCGTTCTCGCAGACGCGGCTGCTGCACGGCCAGACGCGCTACAACCTCAAGTCGCGCTTCATCGACGAGCTGCCGGAGCCGGACCTCAAGTGGCTGACCGCGCGCGGCCGCGGCAGGTATGACGCCTACGGCGCCGGCTACGACGGCGGCCACTCCGGCGCCGGGCAGGGGGCCGGCTATGGCGGGGGCTATGGCAGCGGCGGTTACGGCGGCGGGCGCTTCGGCGGGCAGCGCAGCGGCAATTTCCCGTCGCGGGCGGTGCCCACGCGGGCCAGCAACTTTGCCGGCAGCGGGACGTGGCGCGAGGAAGGCGAGGGCGAACCCGTCAGCCGCAGCGCGCCACGCGATGCGCGCTTTCGCATCGGCCAGGGTGTTGCCCATGCGCGCTTCGGCGAGGGCGTGGTCACCGGCATCGAAGGCAGCGGCGACGATGCGCGGGTGCAGGTCAAGTTCGCGCAGCACGGCTCCAAGTGGCTGGCTCTCGCCATCGCCAAGCTCGAGCCGGTGTAGGAGAAGGCGGGCCGATCGCCGGATATCATGGCCGGACAACCAGGACCGGAGACGATCGGATGCAGCATGATTCCGGCGTCGAGCCGCGCTGAAGGCCCTTTCCGCGCTGGCGCTGTCGGGTACGCCGCCGCTGTTCAGCCCCTTCGCCCGTGCCCAGGCACCCGGCGCCGCGGGGTCGACGAATCCTTCCGGCGCGCCGGCCGGCGGCACCGGGGCGGCGCCGGCTGGGCATCCGGCGGCCGGCGGCTGGCCGTCCCGTCCGGTGAAGCTGATCGTGCCGTTCGCCCCTGGCGGCCCCACCGACACCATCGCGCGCCTGCTGGCGCAGGGCCTGCAGACCTTGTGGGGCCAGTCGGTAGTGGTCGACTACAAGCCGGGGGGTGGCACCATCATCGGTACCCAGCACGTGGCGGCATCCGAGCCGGATGGCTATACCCTCGGCATGGCGATCAGCGCCCACATGATCAATCCCAGCCTGCAGCCGAGCCTGCCCTACGACACGCGCCGGGACCTGGTCGGCGTGTCGCAGGTTGCGCTTTCGCACTTCGGCCTGTTCGCGCATCCGTCGTTCCCCGCCGGCACGGTCGCGGAGCTGATCGCGCATGCCCGCAAGAATCCTGGCACCGTGAGCTATGCCACGCCGGGCACCGGCACCGGCACCCATCTCGCCGGCGAAATGCTCAACCACATGGCCGGGCTCGACATGGTGCACGTGCCCTACAAGGGCAGCGCGCCGGCGCAGCAGGATGTGATCGGCGGCCGCGTGCCGCTGCTGTTCGATGTCATGTTCTCGGCGATGCCGTTCGTGAAGGACAAGCGATTGAAGGCGATCGCGCTCGCCAGCCCGCAGCGCGCGGCGAGCGAGCCCGACATCCCGCTGATCGCGGAGACGGTTCCCGGCTTCAGCGCGATGAGCTTCATCGGCGTGATCGCGCCGTCGGGAGTGCCCAAGCCGCTGCTGCAGCAGATCAGTGGCGACATCGGCCGCACGGTGAAGTCGCCGGCGCTCACCGAGCGGATGATGGCCCTTGGCATGGAGCCGGTCGGCTCGTCGTCGGCGGAGTATGACGCCGTCATCGGCGCGGAGATCGAGAAGTGGAACAAGGTGGTCAAGGCCGCCGGCATCAAGTTGAATTGAGGAGATTGGCGACATGGCGTTGCAGCTCAAACCATTCGCCGCCCGGGCGGGCGCGGATTTTCCGGAGGGCGTCGCCGGCGCCGAGGCACCGGGCGCGGAAGCAAGTGGCATCGACATCGGCAAGCCCCTGTCACCTGCGGCGGTGAAGGCGATCGAGGAAGCGATGGATCGCTACGCCGTCCTCGTGTTCCGCAACCAGCCGCTCGACCAGGACCAGCAGATCCGGCTGGCGCAGTCATTCGGCCCGCTGGATCTCGGCCTGCGCAAGGTGAAGGGCGGCGCCCACCGCTTCAAGTACGCCGAACTTGCCGACATCTCCAACGTCACCGCCGACGGCGAGGTCGCGGCGCGCGAGCATGCCAAGATCGTCGGCAACGTTGCCAACCAGCTGTGGCACAGCGACAGTTCCTTCCAGCGGCCGCGCGCCAAGTACTCGATGCTGTCGGCGGTGGTGGTGCCGCCCGATGGCGGCGAGACCGAATTCGCCGACCTGCGCGCGGCCTACGATGCGTTGCCCGACTGGCGCAAGCGCCAGGTGGCCGACCTGACCGCGGTCCACTATGCCTTGCACTCCCGTTTCCTGCTGGGCGACACCAACTACAGCGAGGAGCAGCGCAAGGCGATACCTCCCGCGCGCTGGCCCCTGGTGCAGACCGATCCGCGTTCCGGGCGCAAGAGCCTGTACGTCGGCATCCACGTCTGCGAAATCGAGGGCATGACCCTCGCCGAGGGCCGCATGCTGCTGATGGACCTGCTGGAACACGCGACCCAGCGCCGCTTCGTCTACCAGCACCGCTGGCAGGTCGGAGACCTGGTGATCTGGGACAACACCGCCAGCGTGCATCGCGGGCGGTATTACGATCTGGCGCAGCGACGGGAATTGCGGCGGGCAACGACGGAGGAGGTCCATGTCTCCGCTGAGGCGCTGGAGGTGGCGACGGGTGGCGGCGGATCGGGCTGACAGTGGGTCACGGGGTGGCGCTTGCAGGCGCGAACCCGCTCCGGGGCTCGCGGAGCAGTGCTCCGCGTCGCCGTTCCGGCGACCGCCCCGGAGCCCGTCCCTGCCTCGTCCGAAACGGGCCGCGTCCCCAAATGGCGGCGCTATTCGCGCCGCCAGGGACGCTGGAAGGTCCCCCGGACCTTCCACCCGCTTCCTCCTTCGTCAGCGGACGGCTCCCACAAACGCCCCGCACCGCCGACACCCGCCGCCACCGCTGCCACCAGCCGAGCTGGTGAAGGTCCTGATCTTTGCAGTGACGATCGCCGCTTCGAACCGGCTGTCGATGTACCCCAAGACCAGGCAGCCAGTGCGCCGATCGTAGAACGCGCTCCTCCCCTCGTCAGCGGGCAGCTCTCACAAGCTGCCCATGTTTCCGACACTCGCCTGCGCCGCCATCCTGCCACGAGCGGGGACCTGTGCGTGGTGAGCGCTGCGCGCGTTCGGGAGGTGTAGTGCGCTCTGCGCTCGTTTACTCGGTTCCTGCCGGCGACGGCGACGACTGGACCTTCAGCGCGGCAGTCGGCACTGAAATGCTCCAACCTGCGAAGGCTCGGGTGGTGGTAGCGGTGGCGGCGGGTGTCGGCGGTGCGGGCTGTTTGTGGGAGCCGCCCGCTGACGAAGGGAGAAGCGGGTCGATCGATCCGGGGGATCGATCGCGCGTCCGTGGCGGCGCGAATAGCGCCCCCCCCTTGGGCCGCGGCCCGCGTCGGACGAGGCAGGGGCGGGCTCCGGGGCGGTCGCCGC
>JAEZQX010000359.1 GCA_023441105.1 Pseudomonadota bacterium
ATTCCCCACTGCTGCCTCCCGTAGGAGTCTGGGCCGTGTCTCAGTCCCAGTGTGGCTGGTCGTCCTCTCAGACCAGCTACAGATCGTCGCCTTGGTAGGCTTTTACCCCACCAACAAGCTAATCTGCCATCGGCCGCTCCAATAGCGCGAGGTCTTGCGATCCCCCGCTTTCACCCGTAGGTCGTATGCGGTATTAATCCGGCTTTCGCCGAGCTATCCCCCACTACTGGGCACGTTCCGATGTATTACTCACCCGTTCGCCACTCGTCGCCAGGGTTGCCCCCGCGTTACCGTTCGACTTGCATGTGTAAAGCATGCCGCCAGCGTTCAATCTGAGCCAGGATCAAACTCTTCAGTTCAATCTCTTTAATGGCAACTTACTTCTCCGGCCTTGGCGTCCCTTGCGGTCTTCCTTGGCCGATGGAGCAAGTCGCAAGCTCTCAACAAAATCGACTTGGATAAAGTTCAATTTCGTGTGAGCGTACTTGGATATCTTGAGTGACCATGGATCCAGTCGGCGCCCGTCGGCTTGCCTACCCGGCGCCCTTGCGAGCGGCCTGGCCGGTGCTTCCGGTTGCTGCCTGGTGGTCTCGACGCTTGCATCCAAGCGCCCACACTTATCGGCTGCTGTTTTTTAAAGAGCGGTGCTGATTTGTGATCAGCGAAGAGGTGGAATTATGAGGGGTTTTTTTTAGCTTGTCAACTCGACTTCAGGAGACTTGCTGCTTCGACCCCGGTACTTCCACCTCGCCAGGAACCTGCCAGCGCTGCCGGTTTGTCGGTCCGCTCCTTGGAGTCACGACCTTCATCTTCCGGCGTTGCTGCGTTGTTTTGTTCCCAGCGCAGAAGCGGAATTATGGAGAGTGCCGCAGGGCATGTCAAACGGGCTGCGACACAATCGGCCCCCGGGGCGCCGCCTCGCCGGCGGCCGAGCGAGTATCCATGCGGGTTTCGACCGGAACCGAGGACATCCTCAAATCCACGCCGCCCGGGGGTGCGGTGCGACTCGCCGCACCGCCCGCACGAGGAGGTGACAGGTGGTCAGCGGTTCTTGAAGGCGGGCTTGCGCTTCTCGACGAAGGCGGACATGCCCTCCTTCTGGTCTTCGGTGCCGAACAGGGCGTGGACCATGCGGCGCTCGAACAGCAGCCCTTCCGACAAAGGCCCCTCGTAGGCGCGGTTGACCGACTCCTTGATCAGCATCAGCGCCTGCACCGGGTACTGCGACAGCTCGGCGGCGACCTGCAGGGCGACGTCGAGCGCCTCCGCGGCCGGCACGACGCGGGAAACCAGTCCTATGCGATCGGCTTCCGCAGCGTCGATGGTGCGGCCGGTGAGCAGCAGGTCCATGGCCTTGGCCTTGCCGACGGCGAGCGGCAGTCGCTGCGTGCCGCCGGCGCCGGGGATGATGCCGAGCTTGATCTCCGGCTGGCCGAAGCGGGCATTGTCCCCGGCGATGATCATGTCGCACATCATTGCCACCTCGCAGCCGCCGCCCAGGGCGTAGCCGTTCACGGCCGCGATCACCGGCTTGCGGACGTCGCGTAGCGCGGTCCAGCCGCCGGTGAAGTAGTTGCGGCGGAAGACGTCGTTGAAGGAGAACTCCTTCATGCCGACGATGTCGGCGCCTGCCGCGAAGGCCTTCTCCGAGCCGGTGAGCACGATCGCGCCGATCTCCTCGTCGGCGTCGAAGACGGCCAGCGCCTTGCCAAGTTCCATCATCAGGGTATCGTTCAACGCGTTCAGCTGCTTCGGCCGGTTCAGCCGGATCAGCCCCACCCGCTCGCGGGTTTCGGTGACGATCGTTTCGTAGGCGTCCTGCATGCGTATCCTCCCCTCGGTTTCGCAACAACTGGCTGGTGACGAGGCCAAGTATGGCATCCGGTGCGAAGCATTGCCGAGGCCCGGCAGGCGCCATCCGCCGCGGTCGCCGGCATGATCGCGGCGTTGCTGATCGCTGCAGGCTTCGGCCGGCGCTTCGATCCCACCGGCAGGAGGTCCAAGCTCGAGGAGCAGGTCGATGGCACGATGGTCGCCGTGCGGACCGCCCGCGCGCTCCTCGGCCAATGCGACCGGGTGCTGGCCTGCGTGCGGCCAACAGCCAGCGGCTTGGCTCAGGCACTGGCGGCCGAGGGTTGCGAGATCGTGGCGGTGGCCGGCGAGGAAGGCATGGGTAGCAGCATCGCCGGCGGCGCCCGCCGGGCGGCCGATCTGCCGGGTCTCGCCGCGCTGCTGGTGCAGCCGGCCGACATGCCCTGGCTCAGCGCAGGCTCGGTGCAGGCGATCGTGCGGGCGCCCCGCGACCGGCTCATCGTCCTGCCGGCCTGGCAAGGCCGGGATGGACATCCGGTGCGCTTCGACCGCTCCCTGCTGCCGGAGCTCATGGCATTGAGCGGCGACCGCGGCGCGCGACAACTGCTGCTGCGGCACCCTCCTCTTAGAATCGCCGTCGACGATGACGGCGTGATCCGCGATGTCGACACGCCTGCAGACCTCGCCACGCCCTCCGGCCTCGACGCCCCGTCCGCTTGACGCGAGTCGCCTTGGCGGGAAGACCGCTTTCCGAAGAACCTTCCAGCACGCCGATGCAGCCGATCCACTACACGATCCGCCCCGCCGATCCCCACGCCCATCTCTTCGAGGTCACGCTGCGGCTGGCCGATCCGGCCGCCGACTGCCAGCGACTGCGGCTGCCGACATGGATTCCGGGCAGCTACATGATCCGCGAGTTCGCCCGCCACCTGGAAGGGGTGGTGGCCCGGATCGGCAACCGCAGCGTGACGATCCACAAGGAGGACAAATCCACCTGGGTCTGCGGCCGGCTACCCGCCGGCTCGCGTGCGCCGCTGCTGCTGTCGTACCAGGTCTACGCCTGGGACCTGTCGGTGCGGGCAGCGCATCTCGATGCGAGCCACGGTTTCTTCAACGGCACCAGCGTCTTCCTGGCTGTCGTCGGACGCGAGGACCAGCCCTGCAGCGTCGACATCCTGCCGCCGCGCGGCGCGCGCTATTCGCGTTGGCGAGTCGCCACCACGTTGCCGGTCGAGGGCTCGGCGGCCGACGCCGGCGCGCCACCGTCTCCCGCCGGCTTCGGCCGCTACCGCGCGGCCGACTACGACGAGCTGATCGATCATCCGGTGGAGATGGGCGAATTCGTCCTCGCCGGCTTCACGACCGGCGGCTGCCGGCATGACATCGCGATCACCGGCCGCACCGATGTCGACCTCGTGCGCCTCGTTCGCGACCTCAAGCCGGTCTGCCGCGAGCAGATCGCCCTCTTCGAGCCGCGCCGCCAGCGGGCACCCGTGGACCGTTACCTGTTCCTGACGATGGCCGTGGGCGAAGGCTACGGCGGGCTCGAGCATCGGGCCAGCACCGCCCTGCTGTGCTCGCGCAACGACCTGCCCCACGCCGGGATGAAGGGGCTGCCCGAGGGCTACCAGACCTTCCTCGGCCTGGCGAGCCACGAATACTTCCACACCTGGAACGTGAAGCGCATCAAGCCGGCCCGCTTCCAGCCGTACGACCTGCAGCAGGAGGCCTACACCCGCCTGCTCTGGATCTTCGAAGGGTTCACTTCCTACTACGACGACCTGATGCTTTGCCGCGCCGGCGTGATCCCGCCGGAAGCCTACCTGCGCAGCCTGCAGCGGGCCATGAGAAGCGTCCACGGCGGGCCCGGCCGGCAGCGCCAGAGCGTCGCGGAGTCGAGCTTCGACGCCTGGATCAAGTACTACCGCCAGGACGAGAACACGCCGAATGCGGTGGTCAGCTACTACGCCAAAGGTGCGCTGGTCGCCCTCTGCCTCGACCTGACCATCCGCGCCATGACGCGCTCGAAGAGGTCGCTCGACGATGTGATGCGGCTGATGTGGCAACGCCATGGCAAGCGGCCGGCCGCCGCGGCGGTTGCCGGCCAGGCAGTTGCCGGCGAGGGTCTCGCGGAAGACGGCTTCCCTTCCCTGCTGCAGGAAGCCACCGGGCTCGACCTGCGCCGGCAGATCGGCCGCTGGGCGTACGGAACCGCCGAGCTCCCGCTTGCCGAATGCCTGCGGCCCTTCGGCATCGTCCTGAGGCAGGAGCCCGACGGCGACGCAGCTTGCTGGCTGGGCGCCCGGACGGTGGCCAGGCAGGGCGAGGTCGTCATCCAGAGCGCGCATCGCGATGGTCCTGCGGCGCTCGCCGGATTGTCGGCCGGCGACAGGCTGGTCGCGCTGGACGGCTTGCGCTGCGACGAGACATTGCTGAAGACCCTCCTGAACCGGCGTCGGCCTGGCAGCACCCTGCGGGTGCATGCGTTCCGACGCGACGAGCTGGTCGAGACCACGCTCACCCTCGCCGCGCCGCCGCCGCAGATCAGCCTCGCCATCGAGGGCCGCAATGCGCAGCGCAGCGCGTGGCTCGCATCGCAGGCGGGACGACGGTCCGGCTAGGGTCAGAAGGAGCCGAAGGCGCTTCCCAGCAGGATCACCACCGCCAGCGCGACAAGCGCGCTGCCGATGGCGACGACGGCAAGGTCGCGGTAGGCCTCGCGATGGCTGCAGCCGCAGACGGCAAGCAGCGTGACGACGGCGCCGTTGTGCGGCAGGCTGTCGAGCGTGCCGGCCCCGATCACGGCGACCCGATGCAGGAGCGCCGGGTCCATGCCGATCGCATCGGCGCGCGCGATGAAGGTCGCGCCCAGCGCATCGAGCGCGATGGTCAATCCGCCGGATGCGGAGCCGGTCAGCGCTGCCAGCACGTTGGTCGCGGCGGCCAGGGAGACCAGCGGCCCGCCGCCGATCCCGAGCACGGCCTCGCGCACCACCTCGAACGAAGGCAGCGCGGCGACAACGGCTCCAAAGCCGACCAGGCTGGCGACGCTGACCGCCGGCAGCACCGAAGCATTGGCGCCGGCGTCCACGGTCTGCCGCAGCGCCGGCAGCCGGCGCCAGCTGCTGGCCAGCACCACTGCGATCGCCGTCGCCAATGCGGTGACCACCGACCAGACGCCGCCCACCGCGTCCAACGAGGCATCACCCCATCGGGGTTCGGCGAGGAAATCGAGGTCCAGCGCCGGCAGGATCGCCAGGGACATGGCCAGGTTGACCGCGACGACGACGACCAGCGGCAGCACGGCCAGGCCGACGCCGGGCGGCGACGTGGCAGGCTGGCCGCGGGCGATCTCCGCCGGGTCAAACTCGCGTGCGGTACTGGCCCGTTCCCGCAGCAGCGCCTCATCCGGCGGCTCGACGATGTCGTCGTCGCCGTAGCCTTCTCCGCTGCGCCTCGCCGCCGCCTCCACCCGGCCAAGCCACCACAAGCCGAAGCCGAGCATGATCGCCGCGGCGATGATGCCCAGGCCGGGCGCGGCGAACGGCGTCGTGCCGAAGAAGGGCATCGGTATGGCGTTCTGGATCGCCGGCGTTCCGGGCAGGGCCGACATGGTGAAGGTGGACGTGCCAAGCGCGATGGCTGCCGGCATCAGGCGGCGCGGAACGCCGGCGCTGCGGAACAGCTCCTGCCCCATCGGAACGAGCACGAACAAGGCCACGAAGAGGCTCACGCCACCGTAGGTCACCAGCGCACCGGCCAGCACCACGGCCAGCACCGCCCGTTCCTGGCCCAGCTTGCTCACCATGAACCCGGCAATGACGCCCACCGAGCCGCTGTCCTCCATCAGCTTGCCGAACAGGGCGCCGAGGAGGAACAGCGGAAAGAACTGCCCCAGGAAGCGGGCCGCGCCACCCATGAAGGTCTGCGTCCAGTGTGCCAGCAGCGGCTCGTTGCTGAAGAACGCTGCCAGGACTGCCGAGGCCGGCGCCAGCAGCAGGACGCTCCAGCCCCGGAATGCCAGCCAGACGAGCAGCCCGAGGCCGATCAGTATGCCGAGCAGGCCCATGTCGTCGGGGCGCTTCGGGCCTTGGCCGGCCGGTGCCTGCAGCGCGGCCGGCTAGACGCCTCCGAGGAGCGCATCGAGATCGAGGCTGGAGCGCCGGCCGAGGTCGGCTCGATGCGCGGTGAGGAAATCCTGCGCCGCCTCCCTCCCCTTGTCCCTCATCATGGCCAGGAACGGCCATGAGGCATTGAGCTTCGACGAGTAGCCGAGTTCGGTCATCACGTCGCTCGAGACGCGATGGATGCGCATCCGCGACCAGCGCTCGCTTTCGTCATCGCCGGGCTTCGCCACGCGGCGCAGCAGGCCGATCATGCGCAACTCCTTCAGCAGCACCGCGTTGAAGGACACCTCGTTGACGCGATTGAGGATCTCGCGCGCCGTGCGCGGCGTGCTCGAGCGCTCGATCGGATTGATCTGCACGAGAATCGTATCGTCGGAGTCGCATTCGCGCACCAGCGGCGTGATCGTGGGATTGCCGGCATAGCCGCCGTCCCAGTAGACCTCCCCGTCGATCTCGACGGCCTGGAAGAGGGTCGGCAGGCAGGCCGAGGCGAGCAGCACCTCGGGCGTGAGCTCCGCGTTGCGAAAGACCCGGCCGCGGCCGGTGCGCACGCACGTCGCCGTCACGAACAGCCTGATGCCGCCCTCTTCGAGGCGCGCGAAGTCGACCGTTTCCTCCAGGATGGCGCGCAGGGGATTGGCGTTGCCGGGGTTGAGGTCGTACGGCGAGAAGATCCGCGCCATCGTCTCGACGGCAAGAAAGACCGGTGAATGATCCAGGGTCCACCTGCCCAGCAGGACGTCGAGCGGCCCTTGCTGCAGCGGGCTGAACCGGGCCGCGTGGGAGACGCGGCGCCAGAAGGCTTCCAGCGCCGCGCGGGCCGCGTCGCGCCCGCCGCGGGCGAAACCTTCGGCCATCACGACGGCGTTCATCGCGCCGGCCGAGGTACCGGAGATGCCGTCGATCCGGAGCCAGTCCTCCTCGAGGAGACGATCGAGGACGCCCCAGGTGAATGCGCCGTGGGCGCCGCCGCCCTGCAGGGCGAGGTCGATGCGCAAGGTCCCCGAGTTCGTTCCGCCGCGTCTGCCAGTCGCCATCTTGCCTTCCTGGTCGCGAGCGGCGATGCCCTGCCGCAACTGCGCGACTATAGCGCCACCGGGCGCGGTTGGGTATCCGAGGTTGGAGACGCGCCGTCGGTACCGTATCTTAGGCGGCGTGAACGCCGACCTGATCATCGTTCTGGCCCTGCTCGCCGTTGCCGTGGGCATGTTCGCCGCCAACCGCCCGGGCAGCGACGTGGTCGGTCTGCTGATGATCCTGGCGCTGCCGCTCACCGGCATCATCGAGATCGACGAGGCGCTGGCGGGCTTCGCCGATCGCAACATCGTCCTGATCGCGCTGCTGTTCGTGCTGGGCGAGTCGCTGGTCCGAACCGGCGTCGCGCAGCGGTTGGGCGACTGGCTGGTCGCGCGGGCCGGGTCCGACGAAGGCCGCCTGATCGCCCTGCTGATGCTGGTGGTCGCGACCTTCGGCTCGGTGATGAGCTCGACCGGGGTGGTGGCGATCTTCATCCCGGTGGTCCTGCGGATCGCCGGCAACACCGGCATCGCACCCGGCCGGCTGATGATGCCGCTGAGCGTGGCTGCGCTGGTCAGCGGCATGATGACGCTGGTCGCGACCGCGCCGAACCTGGTGGTGCAGAGCCAACTGCTGCGCGACGGTCTTCCCGGATTCGGCTTCTTCAGCTTCACGCCGCTCGGCCTGCCGATCCTCGTCGTGGCGATCGGCTACATGCTGCTGGCGCGCCGCTGGCTGGCTCGTCCGAGCGATCGGAGCGATGCGGACGGCGGCGCGGCGGGCGGGCGGGCCCGCATCGCCACCTGGATCGACGAGTACGGGATCGCAGCGCGCGAACACCGACTGCGGGTCAGGGCCGACTCGCCGCTTGTCGGGCGCACCCTGGCGGAACTCAGGCTGCCGGCGCGGGAAGGCGCGAGCCTGCTGACGATCGAGCGCCGCGAACGCTCCGGCTGGCGCGTGCTCGCGCCTTCCCCGAACACGCGCCTGGAGAGCGACGACGTGCTTTTCGTCCACCTGGTCGACGAGGTGCCCGACCCTTCGACCCTGGCCGATCGCTTCCGGCTCGAGCGGCTGCCGCTCGCAACCAGTCATTTCTCCGACCTCACCCAGGACATCGGCATGGCCGAGGTCATGCTGCCCGCCCATTCCTCCCTGGCGGGCCGCCCCCTGCTGCAGGCGCGCTTTCGTTCGGTATACGACCTCGCGGTGATCGGCCTGAAGCGCGGGCAGACGCCGGTGCCCGGCAATCTCGCCGAGACCGCGCTGCAGGTGGGGGACACGCTGCTGGTCGCCGGCACCTGGCGGGCCGTGCGCAAGCTGATGTCGAACCGCGCGGACCTGGTGGTCATCAGCCTGCCCGCGGAACTGGAGGAGGTCCACCCGGCGGCTGCCCGCGCGCGGCCGGCGCTGGCGGTCCTGGCACTGGTGGTGGGACTCATGGCGAGCGGCATCATCCCCAACGTGCAAGCGGCGCTGCTGGGGTGCTTGCTGATGGGGCTGGTCGGCGCCATCGACATGCCCAGCGCCTACCGGTCGATTCATTGGCCAAGCCTGGTGCTGATCGTCGGCATGCTGCCGTTCTCGCTGGCCCTGCAGCGTACCGGCGGCGTCGACCTGGCCGCTGCCGGGTTGCTGGCATTCGTCGGGGATTCGAGCCCGCGCGGGGCGCTGGCCGCCCTGTTCGCGGTGACCGCCATCTGCGGCCTGTTCATCTCCAACACCGCCACGGCCGTGCTGATGGCGCCGGTTGCGCTGTCGCTGGCGGCAGCGCTCGGAGCGTCGCCCTACCCCTTCGCCATGACCATCGCGCTCGCCGCGTCGGCGGCCTTCATGACGCCGGTTTCCTCGCCGGTCAACACGCTGGTCGTCAGTCCCGGCGGCTACCGCTTCATGGACTTCGTGCGGGTGGGGGTGCCGCTGACCGTGCTGGCGGGGCTGGTGACTGTGGCCATCGTCCCCTGGTTGTTCCCGCTGTAGTGGCGGCGGGTCCGCGAAGCCACGGCGATCGCCTCCGCCGCGCTCGCGATCTAGAATGGCCGCTTCCTCGCCCACCTTGAGGACCTCTGCCATGTCCGTGCCCCTGGATGCAGCCGCCGAGTTGCTGAGCGCCGCCATGCGGGAGGCGGTCCGGAAGTATTCGTTGTGGTATCTGGTCGAGGGCGTGCTGCTGATCGCCGCCGGCATCCTGGCAATCGCCTTCTCGGCAATCTCTTCCTATGCCGTCGTCACCGTCCTCGGCTGGCTGCTGATCGCGAGCGGCATCGTCCAGGCCATCAGCCTGATCGGCGCCGCCAAGGTACCGCACTTCTGGCTGCAGCTGGTCTCGGTGGTCCTGGCGGTCCTGGTGGGGCTGCTGATCCTGCGCGACCCGGCGCAGGCATTGCTGACGATCTCGCTGCTGCTGATCATCTACTTCATGATCGAGGGAATCTCGAAGGTGGTCTTCGCGCTGACCATCCGGCCCTTTCCGAACTGGGGCTGGCTGCTCGCGAGCGGCGGCATGGGCATCGTCCTCTCGCTGGTGCTGTGGGCCAACCTGCCGGTGACGGCGCTTTGGCTGATCGGCCTGCTGGTCGGCATCGAGCTGATCAGCGTCGGCGCGGCGCTCGCCTGGCTGGCCTGGCGGGTACGCAACCCGCCGGCGCCGCCGCTTCCTTCAGCCGCCTGACATCAGCGAGCGGAGCGCCTGGCCGGGATCGGCCGCGCGCATGAATGCCTCGCCGACCAGGAAGGCGTGCACGCCGTGCCGGCGCATCAGCGCGACATCGGACGCCTCCAGGATGCCGCTTTCGGTCACCAGCAGCCGGTCTTCCGGCACCTGCGCCAGCAGCGACAAGGTGGCCTGGAGATCGACCGCGAAGTCATGCAGATTGCGATTGTTGATGCCGAGCAGGCGCGTTCGCAGCCGCAATGCCCGTTGCAGCTCGTCCGCGTCGTGCACCTCGACCAGGACGTCGAGGCCGAGATCCAGGGCGCGCGCCTCCAGCCGCATCATCTGCCCGTCGTCGAGCGCCGCCGCGATCAGCAGGATGCAGTCGGCGCCGATGGCGGCGGCCTCGAGCACCTGCCATTCATCGATGGTGAAGTCCTTGCGCAGCACCGGCAGGTCGCACGCCAGCCGCGCCTGCCTCAGGTAGTCGTTGTCGCCCTGGAAGAAGCGACGGTCGGTCAGCACCGACAGGCAGGTCGCGCCGCCGGCCTGGTAGGCGCGGGCAATCTCTGCCGGCTCGAAGTCCGGCCGGATGATTCCCTTGCTGGGGCTGGCCTTCTTGATCTCGGCAATCACCGCCGGCATCGCCGCGCCCGCCCGCGCCGCGTCGACCTGGCGACGCAACGCCGCCTCGAAGCCGCGATACGGCTGCTCATCGCGCCGCCGCCCGGCGCGTCGCTCCATTTCCTGCGGCGGGCAGCGCTCGCGGCCGGCAGCGACCTCCTGTCGCTTGACCTCCACGATCTCCTGCAGGACCGTCGGCGTCGCCATGGTCAGGCCGCGAAGGAACGGGTGGCGGCCACGAACTGGTCGAGCTTGGCGCGGGCGGCGCCGGAGGCGATCGTCTCGCGCGCCTTGACCAGGCCGTCGGCGATCGACTCCACCAGATTGGCGGCATACAGCGCCGCGGCGGCATTGAGGATGACGATGTCGCGTGGCGTGCCTTCGCGGTTCTCCAGCGCCTCCAGCACCATCTGGCGCGACTCCTCGGCGTTCTCGACCTTGAGGCCGCGATTGGAAAACATCGACAAGCCGAAGTCTTCGGGATGGATGTCGTATTCGCGGATCTCGCCGTTGCGCAATTCGCCGACCATGGTGGCCGCGCCCAGCGAGACTTCATCCATGCCGTCCTTGCCGTAGACGACCACCACATGTTCGGCCCCCAGGCGTTCCATCACCCGGACCTGGATGCCGACGAGATCGGGATGGAACACCCCCATCAGGATGTTGGGCGCGCCCGCGGGATTGGTGAGCGGCCCGAGGATGTTGAACACCGTGCGCACGCCGAGCTCCTTGCGGATGGCTGCGACGTTCTTCATCGCCGGATGATGGTTGGGCGCGAACATGAAGCCGATGCCGGTTTCCTCCAGGCACTGCGCGACCTGCTCGGGCGTGAGCATGATGTTGGCGCCAAATGCCTCCAGCACGTCCGCGGCCCCGGACTTCGACGACACGCTGCGGTTGCCGTGCTTGGCGACGCTGGCACCGGCCGCCGCCACCACGAACATCGAAGCCGTCGAGATGTTGAAGGTATGCGCGCCGTCGCCGCCGGTGCCGACGATGTCGACGAAATGCGGCCTGGGCTTGCAGACGACCTTGCGGGCGAACTCGCGCATGACCTCGGCGGCCGCGGTCACCTCGCCGATGGTCTCCTTCTTGACGCGCAGCCCGGTGATCAGGGCGCTGGCCATCACCGGCGACATCTCGCCGCTCATGATCATGCGCATCAGGTGCAGCATCTCGTCGTGGAAGATCTCGCGGTGTTCGATGGTGCGCTGAAGCGCTTCCTGTGGCGTTATCGGCATCTCATCCTCTCAGAAAATTGGCAAGCAGGCGGTGGCCGTGCTCGCTGGCGATCGATTCCGGATGGAACTGCACGCCGTGAACCGGCAGCTGCCGGTGCTGAAGACCCATGATCTCGCCGTCGTCCGTCCAGGCGGTGACCTGGAGGCAATCGGGCAGCGAGTCGCGCTCGACCACCAGCGAGTGGTAGCGGATCACCTCGTAGCGCGGCGGCAGGTCGGCGAAGACGCCCTGCCCGCGATGCTCGATGCTGTCGGCCTTGCCATGCATCACCCGGCCGGCGCGAACTACTTCGCCGCCGAAAGCCTGGCCGATCGCCTGGTGGCCCAGGCACACACCCAGGATCGGGATCTTGCCGGCGAAGTGCCGGATGGCGGCGAGCGTGACGCCGGCGCCGTCCGGCATCCCCGGCCCCGGCGAAATCACGATGCGGGCCGGCCGCAAGGCCGCGATTCCGTCGATGTCGATGGCATCGTTGCGCACCGTGCGCACCTGCTCGCCAAGCTCACCCAGGTATTGCACCAGGTTGTAGGTGAACGAATCGTAGTTGTCGATCATCAGCACTTCAGCAGGCATGGCGAGCCCCCGATCGATCGGGATGGGCGGAGCGACGCCGGTGAAGCAAGGATGAAGATGGGGACGGGTCTGGCAGCATCGGACAAAACTCCTGGGTTTCTGGAGCCGCCGTGCCGAAGAGCCACTTTCCGAATCCGCCCTGCCGCTACGGCGGCAGGCTGCGGGTCAATACCGCAACGACATGCCGCTTCCTATTGGAGGAAGCGCCACCACTGGGAAACGTCGATCGAAGCGATACGAGTCATGACGGTATTGAACCATGGCGCAGCCCTGGCGTCTACGGCCTCGCGACGTCAGTTGCCGGGCTTGAAGCCGGACGCCTTGATCACCGGCCCCCACTGCTCGTAGTCGCGCCGCTGGATCCTCGCCAGCTCCTCCGGCCCCAGGCCGGTAGGTTCCATTCCATAGGCAAGCAGCTTCTCGCGCAGGTCCGGCGCCTGCAGCGCCTGGATCATCGCGCGCGACAGCCGGTCGATGGCTTCCTTCGGCGTGCCCGCCGGCGCGTAGGCCGCATACCAGCCCTTGCCGACGATGTCGTAGCCTTGCTCCTTGAAGGTGGGCACGTCGGGCATCTGCTCGGCGCGCTTGTCCCCGGACGTGGCAAACACCCTGACCTTGCCCGCGGCATGGTGGGCAACGACATCGGAGATGGTGCCCATGAAGGTCGAGATCTGCCCGCCCATCAGGTCGGTCAAGGCCGGGGCCGTGCCGCGATAGCCGACGTGGTTGAGCTCGAGGCCGGCCCGTTGCGCGAACAGGATGGAGAAGAAATGCGGCAGGCTGCCCGGCGCCGCCGAGGCATAGTTGCGAAGTGCAGGATCGGACTTGGCAGCCTGCACGAATTCCTGCAGCGTCTTCGCCGGGACGTTCGGACTGGCCGCATAGGCGAAGAGGAAATCGGCGGCATGGGCCACCGGCGCGAAGTCCTTGAAGGCATCGTAGCCGAGGTCGGGATAGACATGCGGCGCGGTCACCACCGTGACCAGCGGCGTCATCACCAGCACGCTGCCGTCGGCCGGGGCGATCTTGAGCGCGTCCATCACGATGCGGCCGCCGGCCCCTGGCCGGTTCTCCACGATGACGTTCTGGCCCAGCGTCATGCGCATCTTGTCGGCCACCATCCGGGTCATCGCATCGAGCCCGGCACCCGGCGGAAAGCCCACCAGGATCTTGACCGTCCTGTCCTGCGCCAGCGCGCCGCCCGGCAACGCAGCCGCAACCGCTGCCACCGTCGCCGACAGGGCCAGGCCCCTCATGGCCGCGCCCAGCCCGCCGAGCGCCGCCAGCCAGGTCCTGCGCGTCGTATCGTTCTTCGTCGTCATTGCCCGCCTCCTCCCCAAAGCTGCGAATGTACGCTCAGTCGCCGTGACTCGGCCCGGCTTCGACGATCTCGGCGGCCCGCAGCACTGCCCGCGCCTTGGCCTCGGTCTCCTGCCACTCGGATTCCGGCAGGGAGTCGTATACCACGCCTGCGGCGGCCTGGACATTGAGCATGCCGTCCTTCAGCACGCCGGTGCGGATGGCGATGGCGACGTCCATCTCTCCCGAATAGCTGAGATAGCCGCAGGCGCCGCCGTAGATGCCGCGCTTGGTCGGCTCCATCGCCTCGATCAGCTCCATGGCGCGGACCTTCGGCGCGCCGGTGAGCGTGCCCGCCGGGAAGGTGGCACGCAACACGTCGATGGCATCCATCTCGCGCTCGAGCTCGCCCTCGACGTTGGAGACGATGTGCATCACGTGGGAGTACTTCTCGATCCCCATCTGCTCGGTGACCCGCACGCTGCCGACCTTGGCGATGCGCCCCACGTCGTTGCGGGCGAGATCGATCAGCATCAGGTGCTCGGCGCGCTCCTTCGGATCGGCCAGCAGCTCGGCGGCCAGCCGCTCGTCTTCCTCCGGCGTCATGCCGCGCTTGCGGGTGCCGGCAATCGGCCGCAGCGTGACCATCGGCCGGGGAGCCATGTCGTGACGCACCAGGATCTCCGGCGACGCGCCGACCACGTGAAAGCCGCCGAAATCGTAGTAGTACATGTACGGCGATGGATTGATCGTGCGCAACGCCCGGTACAGCGACAGCGGCGAGTGTCGGAAGGGCTTGCGCAGCACCTGCCCGATCTGCACCTGCATCAGGTCGCCTGCCACGATGTGCTCCTTTGCCTTGAGCACGGTCGCGAGATAGTCGGCCTTGGCGAATGGCCGCTCGATCGGCGTCGCCGCCGCCGGCTCGCCCGGCTGCGGCCCGCGCTCCTCC
>JAEZQX010000031.1 GCA_023441105.1 Pseudomonadota bacterium
CCGCAATGTCGCGAATGCGCCGGGCCTCGGCAAGATTGCCGGAGCCCACGTGCGTGAGCACGGCATGCAGGTCGTTGAAGGAGTAGAAGCCGGCGTCCGGTGCCGCCGTCGGCCAGACCGGTGCCAGGCGCAGCCAGCGCTCGCCGACATCGACGTCCATCAGCCGCAGCCGCCAGAGCAGCGCGGCGGCATCGACCTGCTGCAGGGCGAGCTCCGCGCCGGGCGCGACATGCTCGTCGAAGATCTTCAGCGCCGTGGCGGTATCGAGCTTTTCGAGATGGAACAGCGCCAGGTGCCACCAGTTGTGAAAGGCGAAGCCGTTCTCAGGCGACCAGTCCGCCTCTCGCGCCGCCAGCCAGCGCGCGCCTTCGTCGTACCGGCCCAGCATCTCGTGGACATGCGTCACCGCATGCACCGCCCAGGGGTCGCGGCGGTCCAGGGCGAGCGCCTGCTCGCCCGCCGCCAGCGCCGCCGGGTACAGGTTGCACTCCTCGAGACCGAAGGCGTACTGGCCGAGCACGAAGCTGTAGAGCGGCGCCGTCGGCGACCAGTCGGGCAGTACCCGCGCCACCCGCTTGCGCAGGTTGAGGCTGTCGCCGCGATAGAAGTCGAACAGGTGCGCCGGCAGCAGGGCTGCCAGGTCCTGCGGATGATCGACGAGGATCGCATCCCAGAGATCGCAGGCCGTGCGCCACTGCACCGCCAGGCCGGCACGCGTCGCCGCCAGGTGCGCCTGCTCGCGTTCCAGCCGGACGCGACCCGCGCTGGCAGCCACCCCTTGTGCGACGCATTCCGCGGCCATGCGGTTGAAGCGCGCCTCGGCCATGGTCAGCAACGCGTTCGCCTTCACCAGGTACGGCAACAGCCAGGCGGGATCCTCGGCGATGGCGGCGTCGAGGTCGGCAAGCGGATCGCCGAAGTAGGACAGCAAGCGCCACATCGCCTGCTCCAGGTGATCGATGGCGGCTTGTGAATTCGTGCCGACGGGGCAGCCGCGCGGATCGCGGCTGGTCGCGGCGGGGCGCGGGGCGGTGGCGGCGACGGCGCCGCTGTCGGCCTGGGAGATGGTGGCGGGCATGGTTCCTCCTTCCTGTCTCGCGTCGAACGGTCATCCAGGCACTCGCAGCCTGACCAGTCGAGAGGATCGCGCTTTCGCCGGCCGGCGAACAGGGGCAAAACGGTCAGCAAGCCGGCACCGCCAGCGGCGGCCGCGGCGACTGCCGCAGAGGGCAACCGACTAGAGCAGCGCCTGCAGGAAGGCGACGTCGAGCCAGCGGTCGAATTTGTAACCGCCCTGGCGGACCGTGCCGACATCGACGAATCCGGCGCGGCGATGCATGCGCAGCGACACCTCGTTCTCCGCATCCACCACGCCGATCATGGTGTGGAAGCCGCGCTTGCGGGCGTGGCGCATGATCGGCGGCAGCAGGCTCAGGCCGACCCGGCGGCCTCGCCACGGCGCCGCCACGTAGACCGAGTGCTCGCAGGCGAAGCGCCAGCCGGGACGCTGGCGATAGAGGCCGTAGGTGGAGAAGCCGGCCACCGTGCCGTCCGGCGTCGCGGCGACGTAGAAGCCATAGCCGTCGGCCATCTTCTGGTCGTATTGGGCCAGCTGCTCCTCGAGCGTGCGCGGCTCGTAGTCGTAGGTGGCCGTCGAATGCGCCACCGCGTCGTTGTAGATGGCGAGCACCGCCGGCATGTCGTCACGCCGCGCCGGCCTGACCAGCGTCGCCCCGCGCAGGTCCAGCCGCATCGGGCTCGCCAGCACCGGGTCGGCCCCCGCGAAATGACCGGTGGCCAGCAGCGCCGGCGGGAGATCCTCGGCTGCGACCTTGTTGAAGCCGAAGCGGCTGAAGAAGCCCTGGGCGCCGATCGCGAGCAACGACACCGACTGCACGCCGGCGCCGATCAACTGGCGCAGGATGCTGTCCATCAGGCCGCTGCCGGCCCCGCCGCCCCGCGCCCGCGGGCAGACGGCGATCCTGGCCAGCACAGCCATGTCGCCATGGCGTTCGCAGGAGGCATAACCGATCGGCAAGCCGGCGCCATTCCTGACGATGGCGGCCGCAGCATCCTGGCCGCTGGCCAATGCCGGCAACCCGCAGGCGCGCATCAGGGTCGCGATCTGCTCGAGATCATGCTCGCTCAGCGAGGCTGCCCCGGCGGGCGCAGCCGATCCGGCCGGTGCATGACCTTCCAGCCCGGCGGCCGGATCGGCCGCGTCAGGTCCGGGCGGATGCGATCCGGAAGCCGGATCCGATGGGGGGTCGGGAAGCGGTACCGGAGGCGTGGTCATGGGATCTGGTGGGTGATGCGACGGGCGGAGTTTAGTACGCGGGCCGGCGCATGCATGGCATTCCTGCACGTTCCCAGCGGATCCTAGGAACCATTCCAGACCACCCTGCCATGCTCGCCGAGGTCGTAGCCGCCGAGCGCCTTGGCATGAGCGATGAACGAGGGGCCAAGGCAGAAGTCGAAGAGCATCTGCAGCGGCGGCTCGAAGTAGCTGCGGCGGTTGACCAGCAGGTCGACGCGCTCGCGAATCACCGGCACGAAGCCCAGGCCGATCGATTGAGCCGCCGACTGCGCGCCGAAGACCGCGTCGACCTGCCCGAGGCGCACGGCCAGCGCCGCATCGTTCTCGCTTTCGAGCTCATCCACCACCAGGTCGATGCGTCCCCCACCCCTCCGGCTCACCGCGCGCTCCGCCAGCAGCTGGTCGAAGAGCTCGCGGGAACCGGCACCACGGGAGCGGCGGCCAACCCGCGGACTCGTCCCGTCCCGGTCGCGGAACAGGTCGTCGAGCGAGCGGATGCCGAGCGGATTGTCGCGCGCCACCATCAGGCCCTGCTGCCGCCAGCACCAGTTCAGCAGCACCACGTCATGGCCCTCGAGCGCCCGGGACACGGCGCCGACATTGAACCCGCTGTCCGCCTCCCGGCCACCCGGCTCCGGCAGATGCAGCAGGGCCGCGCAGGCCTCGCGGCGCTGGACGCGGTCGAGGCCGTCACGGCTGCCGCGGCACAGGGTCGCCAGCGGGGCATGGCTGGCGCGCACCGCCCAGTCCAGCAAGGCATCGTGGCTGCCGGCGAGCACCAGCGGGGGTGCCGGCATGCCGTGGTCCTGGCCATTGCCGCGGACCCATTCCGCCAACGCCGCGCGCTCGAACAGCAGGCGCCCGCCGGCCCGGCGATGCGGCATGCCGCTGCGGCTGACGAGGTCGTAGACCTTGCGCGGGCTGATGCGCAGGTAGACGGCGGCCTCGGGTACCGTCAGATAGTCCGCCACGGCGTCAGCCATTGAGCAATTCCCCCCGCAGGTAGCGTCGGCCGGCGTCGCTGGCCGGCTGCTCGAAGAAGCGCTGCGCCGGGGTCGCTTCGATGATCCTGCCGCCCGCCATCAGCACCACCCGTTGGGCGAGGCGGCGGGCCTGGCCGATGTCGTGCGTGGTCATCACACAGGTGGCGCCCTCGCCGCTCATCCGCATCACGATCGACTCGATGGCTTGCGTCGACGCCGGATCGAGATTGGCGGTCGGCTCGTCCAGCCAGACCAGGTCGGGACGCAGGGCGGCGGCCCGCGCCAGCGCCACGCGCTGCTGCTCGCCACCGGAGAGCACCCGGGCCTGGCGATGGGCCAGCGCCTCCAGCCCGACCAGGCGCAGCGCGGCCCGCGCCCTGCCCTCGCGATCGTCGCGACGCCGCAGTCCGCCGCCACAGCGGGCGTGATCGATGGCATAGAGCACGTTGCCGATCACCGATCGGCGCAGCAGCACCGGTCGCTGGAAGACCATCGCCTCCCGCAGCTGCCCGGCACCTTCGACCGCGCCGCCGGACGGCATGATCAACCGATGACCGACCTGCATCAGCAGGGTCTTGCCGGCGCCGTTCGGACCGAGCACCAGCAGCCGCTCGCCGACGCGGATGTCGAGATCGATGTCCGACAGCAATCGGTTGCCATCCCTTGCCAGGGTGATGCCGCGCAGCGCCAGCAACGAGGGCCGATCCTCGCCGCTCATCGTTCGGCCGCGAAACGCCCCTGCGCCACCTGCTGCAGGACCTGCGCCATCACCATCACCACGAAGACCAGGACCAGCAGCACGACGCCCAGGCCCAGCGCCAGCGGCAGGTCGCCCTTGCTGGTCTCGAGCGCGATGCCGGTGGTCATGACCCGCGTGCTGCCGGCGATGTTGCCGCCGACGGTCATCACCGCCCCCACTTCGGCAATCGCCCTGCCGAAAGCGGTCAGGCCGATGGTGACCAGGCTGAAGCGGCAATCCCAGACCAGCGTGGCGAGCGCCGTGCCGCGGCCGATGCGCCAGGAGGCGAACAGGTCGCGGTATTCGACCCAGCTGTCCTGCAGGGTCTGGCGCGCCAGGGCCGCCACCATCGGCGCGATCAGCACCGTCTGCGCCACCACCATCGCGGCCGGCGTGAACAGGATGCCGAGAAAGCCCAGCGGCCCGGACCGCGACAACGCCAGGTAGACGACCAGGCCGACCACCACCGACGGGATGCCGAGGGCGGCATTGACGACCGAGATGGCGAGGCCGCGTCCCCGGAAGCGGGTCATCGCCAGCCATGCACCCAGCGGGATGCCCAGCAGGCAGGCGAGCGCCGCCGACGTGCTGCTGACCCGCAGGCTCAGCCCGACGATGCCGAAGAATTCCGGGTCGCCGGAAGCGACCAGCCGGGCGGCTTGCGCCAGGGCATCCGAAAGTTCCGTCATGCGGCAGAGTCTTGCAGATTTTCCACGATTTGCAAACTCTCCAATCGCTCGTCAACATCGCACCGATATCGCCACGGAACTTCCCATGACCTACGCCAACTTCGCCCGCTCGGCCCTGCGCTCGACGCTACCGCTGCTGTTCGGGCTCTCATTGGCGCTGGCCGCGCCGGCTGCCCGCGCGCAAGGCGCCGCTGCCGGCGACAGCATCGTGATGGCCTCGACCACGTCGACCGAGCAGTCGGGTCTGTTCGGCTTTCTCCTGCCGAAGCTGACGGCGGCCACCGGCATCCAGGTGAAGGTGGTGGCGGTCGGCACCGGCCAGGCGCTCGATCTCGCTCGCCGCGGGGATGCCGACATCCTCCTGGTGCACGACCCGAAGGCCGAGCAGAAGTTCGTCGACGAAGGCCACGGCATCGAGCGCCGCGAGGTCATGTACAACGACTTCGTCATCATCGGCCCGAAGCAGGATCCGGCCAAGATCGCCGGCACGAAGTCGACCGCCGAAGCCCTCGGCAAGATCGCCGCGGCCGGCAAGCCCTTCGTCTCCCGGGGAGACAAGAGCGGCACCCATGGCGCCGAGTTGCGGCTCTGGCAGGTCGCCAACGTCAAGCCGCCGGCCAGCGGCAGCGGCTGGTACGAGGAATCCGGCTCCGGCATGGGTCCGACGCTGAACATCGCCTCGGCCAAGGGCGCCTACACGATGTCCGACCGCGGTACCTGGCTCAACTTCAAGAACCGCGGCGACCTGGCGATCCTGGTGGAGGGCGACCCGGTGCTCTTCAACCAGTACGCGGTCATCCTCACCAATCCGCAGAAGCATCCGCATGTGAAGCAGGCGGCGGCGAGGAAGGTGGCCGACTGGCTGGTCTCGAGCGACGGCCAGAAGACGATCGCCGACTACAAGCTGAACGGCGAGCCGCTCTTCTTTCCGAATGCGGCGAAGAAGTAGGGTGGCAGAAGGGCCGGTCCTGGGGGTATATGCCGCCGGCAGCCTGCGCATGGCGCTCACGGAAGTCGCCGAAGCCTTCGAGCAGGACCATGGCATCCGGATCGCCCTGACCTTCGGCGCCTCGGGCCTGCTCAAGGATCGCATCATGGCGGGCGAAGACCCGCAGGTCTTCGCCTCGGCCAACATGGAACACCCCGAGGGCTTGCTAGCCGCCGGCAAGGCGGTGGCTGTGGCCGCGTTTGCCCGCAACACCATGTGTGTGCTGGCAGCGCCCTGGTTCAGCCTGCAAGGCAAGCCGCTCGCCCTGCGGTTGCTCGACGACGATGTGCGCCTGGGCACCTCCACGCCCCGGTCGGATCCCTCGGGAGACTATGCATTCGACGTCTTCGAGCGCATCGAGGCGACCGGTGCCGCCGGAACGGGTTCGGCCGCTTCCCTCAAGCGCAAGTCGCTGCAGCTGACCG
Organism: Pseudomonadota bacterium; assembly: GCA_023441105.1. The sequence continues at coordinate 6,142 of JAEZQX010000031.1, forward strand.
GCGCGCCGGATTTGCCGCGCCCGACCACCGGCCGCAGCATCTACGGCGAGCTGGTCGCGACCGGACAGGCCGATGCCTTCCTCACCTATTGCACCAATGCCTTCCTCGCGCGCAGCGAGCAGCCCGGCCTGCAGGTCCTGCCGGTGCCGGCGGCGATCAACATCTCCGCCCGCTACGGCCTCGCCTTGCTTGCGCCCGTGCCGGCCGCTGCGCGGGCTTATGCCGACTACCTCCTGGGTACGCGCGGCCAGGCGATCCTTTCGTCGCACGGCTTCAGCGCGCCGTAGGCTGGCGCTTTCCGCATGGTCCGGCGCGATGGTTGCTGTTATTCTGCCGAGCCATGCAGAGCTTCGCCAACAAGACGGTCGTGCTCACGGGTGCCTCTGATGGGATCGGCGCCGAGATCGCCCGCCAGCTGGCAGCCGAGAAGCCGCGCCTGGTGCTGGCAGCGCGCAACGAGGACCGGCTCAACGAAGTCGCGTTCCGCTGCCGCAAGTCGGGAGCCGAGGTCCTGGTGGTACCCACCGACGTCTCCGACCGGCCGCAGTGCGAACGACTGATCAGCCAGGCCAGCGAGCGTTTCGGCGGCATCGACGTGCTGCTCAACAACGCCGGCATCTCGATGCATGCGAAGTTCGCCGAGATTACCGAGCTTGCCACCTTCGAGACGCTGATGGCGGTGAACTTCTTCGGCGCGATGTGGTGTACCCACGCGGCGCTGCCGGCCCTGAAGGAATCGCGCGGGCTGGTGGTCGCGATGTCGTCGCTGGCAGGCCGCACCGGCGTTCCCGGGCGTACCGCCTACTGCGCCAGCAAGTTCGCGATGAGCGGCTTCTTCGAGGCGCTGCGCATCGAGCTTGCCGAAAGCGGCGTCGCCGTCACCATGCTGTTCCCGGGGGTGGTCGCGACCCAGATCCGCCGCAACGGCCTCGACGGCAGCGGTGCGCGCGCCGGCAAGTCGGGGCTCGACGAGAAAGGCGCCATGAGCCCGGAGCGCTGCGCGGCCCTGGCCATCGCCGGCATGCGGGCCCGCAAGCGCGAGGTCTTCATGACGACGCAAGGGCGGCTAGGCGTCAAGCTCAAGGCGTTCGCGCCCCAGGTGATCGACCGGCTGGCGATCAAGGCGCTGGCGAAGGAAAGCGGCGGGCGCTAGGCGTCTGCGCGGCAGAAGGTCGGCAAGGCACCCACCGTCCAGCCCTCCAGTCGATCCATTTCCTTCGGCAGGCCGTAATGGTCGCCGCGCCGGCGCCAGCCCCAGGCGGCCTGCACTGCACACAGCACCCCGTCGAGCGTGTCCGCCGTGGCATCGGCCACGCAAGGCTCGCGCAAGCCCGGCCCGAACGACACCTGCATGCCCATGCAGCCGGCCTCCAGCGCGGCGACGATCGATTCGCGGGCACGGCGCCGGCGATCGTCGTCCTTGCGCAGGTCATCGGTCTTGTACGAGACCCGGCCGACTAGCTGGCGCGCGAGCATGCCGGGGTAGGCCTCGAGGGCGACGCGAGCCGGATCGCCGTCGACGAGCCCGGGAATGGTCACGCCGGCGGCCAGCAGGCGTGGCGCACCGGCATGCAGCATCAGCACCACCGGCGGATTGACCCATTTCATGGACGGGCTCGAACCCGAGGGACCATCGGTGATGCGATGGGCGAACTTGGCGCCGACCGGCCTAGGCAGGGTCCAGGCGCGACACCGTTCGACCAGTTCGACGCGACTCAAGCTGGCCACCCGCGCCGTGATCGCCGCCCACGAAGGCTGCGGCGCCGCCGGATCGGGAAGCACGCCCCAATCCTGCGCCAGCAGGAACGGCCGCGGCAGCCCGAACGGAAAGTCGCAGCCGGCAATCCAGGGGCCGGGGCCGCGCAGCCACCGCTCGAAGGCGTCGAGCGAAGGCAGCCGCTCGTGCGCCTCGACGTGCAGCAGGTCATGGCCATGGCCCGCATCCTTCTCGACGAATCGCGCGATCGCCAGGGTGATCGGCTTGCGCGCGCGCGGCGCGCTGCTGAAATCGATGCCGACGACCTTCATGCGGCGGACGGGTCTGGCGCGCCCGCCCGCGACTGGAGACAGCGCCGCGCCACTTCCTCGATCGCCTGCACGTTGCTCCAGGAGAAGCAGCGCGGCGCAGCCTGCTGCCACGGCAGCCACTCGTAGCGCAGGTGCTCGCGCGGTGCGATCGTGACCGGCAGCGGCGCCGGTACCTCCAGCGCGAAGACATGCTCGGTGTTGTGCGTGACGCCCTCGGCATAGCGATGGCGCCAGTGCGCGAAGATTTCGTAGCGGTTGGTGAGGTTGAGGTCCGCCAGCCGGTGGGCGGCCGTGTCCAGGCCGGTTTCCTCCAGCACCTCGCGGCGGCAGGTCTGCTCGAGCGGTTCGGCCGGCGAGTCCTTGCTGCCGGTGACCGACTGCCAAAAGCCGGGATGATCGGCGCGCTCCAGCAGCAGCACCTGCAGGTCCGGCGTGTGGATCACCACCAGCACCGACTCCGGGATCTTGTCCCGGCGCCGGCCGCCGGCGGTTGGAAGCGACTCGGGCCCTGCCTCAGGCGGCGGTGGAGCGGGCATCCGTGGTGCGCAGCCGGATGTGCAGCTCGCGCAGCTGCTTCTCGTCGACCGGCGACGGCGCGTGCGTCAACAGGTCCTGGGCGCGCTGCGTCTTGGGGAAGGCGATCACGTCGCGGATGGATTCGGCGCCGGCCATCATGGTGACGATGCGATCGAGACCGAAGGCGATGCCGCCGTGCGGCGGCGCGCCGTACTGCAGCGCATCCAGCAGGAAGCCGAACTTCTCCTGGGCCTCGTCGGCGTCGATCTTGAGCGCCCGGAAGACCTTGCTCTGCACGTCCTCGCGGTGGATACGCACCGAACCACCGCCGATCTCCCAGCCGTTGAGGACCAGGTCGTAGGCCTTGGCGAGGCAGGCGCCGGGGTTGCTCTCCAGCATGTCCTCATGGCCGTCCTTGGGTGCGGTGAACGGATGGTGGAGCGCCGACCAGCGATCGTTTTCCTCGTCGAATTCGAACATCGGAAAGTCGACCACCCACAGCGGCCGCCATTCGCTCTCCAGCAGGCCATGGACCTTGCCGAATTCGGAATGGCCGATCTTGCTGCGCAAGGCGCCCATGGCATCGTTGACGACCTTGGCCAGGTCGGCGCCGAAGAAGATGAGGTCGCCGTTGGCCGCGCCGGTGCGGGTCAGGATCTCGTCGAGCGCCCGGTCGTGCAGGTTCTTGACGATGGGGGACTGCAGGCCTTCGCGCCCCTTGCCGGCATCGTTGACCTTGATGTACGCCAGGCCGCGGGCGCCGTAGATGGCGACGAACTGGGTGTAGGCGTCGATCTCGCTGCGGCTCATGTCGGCGCCGCCGGGCACGCGCAGGGCCACCACCCGACCCTTCTCCGAATTGGCCGGGCCGGAAAAGACCTTGAACTCGACCTCCTTCATCACGTCGGTGAGCTCGGTGAGCTTCAGCTTCACTCGCATGTCCGGCTTGTCCGAGCCGTAGAGGCGCATCGCCTCCTGGTAGCTCATCACCGGAAACTGGTCCGGCAGCCTCACGTCCAGGACCTGGCGGAAGATGGTGCGGATCATCTCCTCGAAGATGTCCCTGATCTCCTGCTCGCCGAGGAACGAGGTCTCGCAGTCGATCTGGGTGAACTCCGGTTGCCGGTCGGCGCGCAGGTCCTCGTCGCGGAAGCACTTGACGATCTGGTAGTAGCGGTCGAAGCCGGCCACCATCAGCAGCTGCTTGAAGAGCTGCGGCGACTGCGGCAGCGCGAAGAACATGCCACTGTTGACGCGCGAGGGAACCAGGTAGTCGCGCGCGCCTTCCGGCGTCGACTTGGTGAGCATCGGCGTCTCGATGTCGATGAAGCCCAAGGCATCGAGGTAGCGGCGCGTCTCCATCGACACGCGATAGCGCAGCATCAGGTTGCGCTGCATCTGCGAACGGCGCAGGTCGAGCACGCGATGGGTCAGGCGGGTCGTCTCCGACAGGTTCTCGTCGTCGAGCTGGAACGGCGGCGTGACGGAGGCGTTGAGGATCTCGAGCTCCTGGCACAGCACCTCGACCTGGCCGCTGCGCAGCCCGGCGTTCTCGGTGCCGTCGGGGCGGCGCCGCACCTTGCCGACGACGCGGATGCAGTACTCGTTGCGCACGCGTTCGGCGGTGGCTAACGTGTCCGCGCGATCCGGAGCGCAGACCACCTGGGCGAGTCCCTCGCGGGCGCGCAGGTCGATTAAGATCACGCCGCCATGATCGCGACGACGATGCACCCAGCCC
>JAEZQX010000041.1 GCA_023441105.1 Pseudomonadota bacterium
CCATCGTCTCGAGCTGCGTGCGCGAATGGTGCTGGGACCAGGTGCAGCGCATCGCGGTGGAGGACACCGATGCGCTGACGCAGATCCGCGGCAAGGGCGCCGCCGCCGGCACGCTCGACGCGGCCGAGATCGGCAAGATGCGCGCGCTGGCGCAGAAGACCTGGGAGGAATGGTCGAAGAAGACGCCGCTCGCCAAGAAGGCCTATGACTCGCAGATCGCATGGCTGAAGGCGCTGGGCGTGCTGGCGTGAGATCGTCGCGCGGCAACGGCGGCCTGGCCGTCTTCTGCCGGTCGGTCGACCGGCTCAACGCATGGGTCGGCTGGCTGCTCGGCCCGATGATCGTGTTCGTGTCGGCTTCGATCGTCTACGAAGTGGTGTCGCGCGGCGTGTTCAACCAGGCCACCACCTGGGTCAACGAGACGGTGGTCTACGGGTCGTCGGCCGTCTACCTGCTGGTCGGCGGCTATGCGCTGCTGCATCGCCGCCATGTGCGCATCGACCTGCTGTTCGGGATGATCTCGCCGCGCGCGGCGCATATCCTCGACCTGGTGGCGATGCCCTTCCTCATCGCCTACGCGATGGCGCTGATCATCGCCGGCGGCGAATTCGCCTGGACTTCCTTCCTGCAGTCGGAGGGGACCGGCTCGCCCTGGAACCCGCGGATCTGGCCGGTGAAGATGTGCATTCCGCTCGCCGGCCTGCTGCTGCTGTTGCAGGCCTTCTCGAACCTGTTCCGGGACCTGGGAATGATCGATTCCGCCAGCCGCGAGCCGATCGATGAGCGCGCCGAATGAGCATCGAGACGATCTCCTTGCTGATGGCGGTGTCGTTCGTCGCGCTGCTCGTCATCGGCCTGCCGCTGGCCTTCGCCGCCGGCGCCATCGCCGTCATCTTCGCCCTGGTGCTCTACGGCCCGCCCGGGCTGGCGCTGGTCGTCAGCCGGGTGTTCACGCTGCTCGGCAACAGCGTCCTGGTGGCGGTGCCGTTATTCGTCTTCATGGCCTGCCTGCTGGAACGATCGGGCATCGCCGACGACATCTTCAGCGCGGTGACGGCCTGGGCCGGCAACGTGCCGGGGGGACTGGCGGTGGCGGTCATCATCACCAGCACGCTGATGGCAGCCATGGTGGGCGTGCTGGGCGCCGAGGTGGTGACCATCGGCATCGTGGCGTTGCCGGCCATGCTGGCTCGCGGCTACAAGAAAGACCTCGCGCTTGGCTGCATCTGCGCCGGCGGCGGCCTGTCGACGCTGATCCCGCCGTCGGTGGTGTTCATCCTGTACGGCCTCACCGCGGGCGTCTCGATCGGCCAGCTCTACATTGCGGGCATCATTCCCGGGCTGATGCTGGCGGCGCTGTACATCGCCTACATCGTGATCCGCGCCTGGCTGAACCCGTCCATCGCGCCCCGGGCAATGGCAGTCGAGGCATCGCTGCCGTTGCAGCAGAAGGTCGCGCTGCTGGGCAAGCTGGTGCTGCCGGGACTGGTGGTCTTCGTGGTCCTCGGCTCCCTCTACCTGGGCTGGGCGACGCCGACCGAAGCCGGCGGCGTAGGCGTCGCCGGGGCGGCGCTGGCGGCGATGGTCAAGCGCCGGCTCGACTGGCCGGCGGTGCGCCATGCCATCACCGAAACGACCCGCACCACCGCCATGCTGTACTGGCTGTTCTTCGGCTCGTCGGCGCTGATCGGCGTCTACACGCTGGCCGGCGGCACGGCGATGATCCAGGGCTTCCTCGAGGCCTTCCCGCTCGGACCGATGGGCGTGCTGCTGATGATCCAGGTGGTCTGGATCGTGCTCGGCTGCTTCATCGACTGGATCGGGATCCTGCTGCTGACCGCGCCGATCTTCGTGCCGGTGGCCGTCAAGCTGGGCTTCGACCCGATCTGGCTGGGAGTGCTGTTCTGCATGAACATGCAGATCTCGTACATCTCGCCGCCGTTCGGTCCGGCCGCCTTCTACCTCAAGGGCGTCACGCCTCCGGGAATCACGCTGACCGACATCTTCAAGTCGATCTGGCCCTACCTCGGGCTGCAGGTGCTGGCACTGTTCATCGTGATCGCCTTCCCGCAGATCGCCCTGTGGCTGCCGGCCACGATGGCACGCTAGCCGGCATGGACCGAGCAACCGAAACCGGCAGGGTCGCGCGGCACGAGCCGCCGTCCCCGCCGGCACCTACGCTGAACCGAAGGAGAACGACATGACCAGGATGCTGACCGAGGAACAGGTCGCCCGTTTTCGCCGCGAGGGCTACCTGAGTCCGGTGCGGGTGATGAGTGAAGAGGCGGCGCGCGAGGTGCGCGCCAGGCTCGAGGAATACGAGCGCTCGACCGGCGGACCGCTGCGCGGCGAGCTGCGGCACAAGTCGCACCTGCTCTTCAAGTTCCTCTCCGACGTGGTGCACCAGCAGAAGATCCTCGACGCGATCGAGGATCTCTACGGCGCCAACCTGCTCTGCTGGACCACCAACTTCTTCATCAAGGAAGGCAATACGCCGGCCTTCGTCTCCTGGCACCAGGACTCGACCTACTGGGGCCTGTCCTCGCCCGATGTGGTGACCGCCTGGGTGGCGCTCACCGAGAGCAACCAGGCCAACGGCGCGATGGAGGTGATACCCGGCACGCACCTGATGGACCAGGTGCCGCACCGGGACACGTTCGACGACAACAACCTGCTGTCACGAGGCCAGGAGGTGGCGGTGGCGGTGGATGCGTCGCAAGCGGTTCGCCTCGACCTGCAGCCCGGCGAGATGTCGCTGCATCACGTGCGCCTGGTGCACGGCTCGCCGCCGAACCCGTCCAACGACCGCCGCATCGGCTTCGCGATCCGCTACATCCCGACGTCGGTGCGCCAGCTTCACGGCGACGACGCGGCGACACTGGTACGCGGCGTGGACGAATTCAACACCTTCGAGCACGAGCCGGTGCCGACCGGGGACCTGCAGCCCGACATGGTCCGCCTGCACAAGGAGCTGACCGAGCGCAACGCGAAGATCCTCTATCGCGGCACGCCGATCAAGTCCTACAGCGACTCGGCGGCGCGCGGCGCATTTCGCTGAAGCGCCCCGGCGCCTGCGCTGGCGCCTGCGCCCGCGCTCGCGCCGGCCAGGCGCGCGTCGAGCCACTCGATCCAGTGCATCATCGGCGTAGCGCTGCCGGACTGCAGGTGGGTCAGGCAGCCCATGTTGGCCGACAGGATCACCTCCGGACCCGATGACTGCAGCGCATCGAGCTTGCGGTCCCGCAGTTGCCGCGCCAGGACCGGCTGCAGCACCGAATAGGTGCCTGCGGAACCGCAGCAGAGGTGGGCGTCCGGCACCGGCAGGATTTCGGCACCCCAGGCCGCCAGCAAGCGCTCGACCTCGCCCTTCAATCGCTGGCCGTGCTGCAGCGTGCAGGGCGGGTGGAAGGCCACCCGGCGTGGAACCGCCATCGGCTCGCCGGCCGGCGGCTGGCGAAGCTTGTCGAGCCGCCCGGGCAGCCATTCGATCAGATCGAAGGTGGCGGCCGACACCCTGGCGGCCCGCTCGGCATAGGCCGGATCGTTGCGCAGCAGGTGGCCGTATTCCTTGACCATGACACCGCAGCCCGAGGCGTTCATGACGATCGCCTCCACCCCGGCTTCGAGGTAAGGCCACCAGGCATCGACGTTGCGCCGGGCATCGTCGAGGCCACCGTCGTGGTCGTTGAGGTGGTAGCGGATGGCGCCACAGCAGCCGGAGCCAGGCTCCACCACCGCCTGCACCTCGAGCCGGTCCAGCACACGGGCGGTGGCGGCGTCGATGCCCGGCATCATCGCCCCCTGCGTGCAGCTGTTGAGCAGCAGGACCTTGGCCAGGTGCGATTCGGCGGGCCATGCGCCGGGCTTGCCCGCCGCGGGCACCTTGCTCCTGAGCCGATCGGGGAGCAGCGGCCTGACCATCTTGCCGACGCGCATCGCCGGGTCGAACAGCCAGCGGCGGGTGAGCCCTTCGCGCAGCGCCTGGCGCGCCACCTGCTGGGCGAGCGGCCGCTCGACCCGTTCTTCGACCAGCTTGCGGCCGATATCGACCAGCCGGCCGTAGCGCACCCCCGATGGACAGGTAGTCTCGCAGTTGCGGCAGGTGAGGCATCGGTCGAGGTGGGTCATCGTGGCCATGGTTGGCCGCTCTCCCTCCATCACCTGCTTCATCAGGTAGATGCGGCCGCGCGGCCCGTCGTTCTCGTCACCCAGGATCTGATAGGTGGGACAGGTAGCCGTGCAGAAGCCGCAGTGGACGCAGGCGCGCAGGATGGCGTCCGCCTCGATGCCATCGGGCGTGTTCTTGAACCAGTCGGCGAGTTTCGTTTCCATTCAGTCGATCGGCGCGGCGTTCAGCCGGCAGGCAGCGGGCGACGGCGATCCGGTCGGCGGGCCACCATCAGAGCCAGTCATACATCCGGCCCGGGTTGAAGATCCGGTTCGGATCGAATTCTTGCTTCAGCCGCAGATGGATCTGCTTGATGGCCGCATCAAGGGGATGGAAGCGGGCGACCGTCGCCCGGCTGCCGGCACGAAACAGCGTCGCGCTTCCGCCCACGGCATTGACCAGCTCCCGCAGCGCCTGCGCCGCTGCCTGGTCATGCACCGGCACATGCCAGCGCAAGGCGCCGCCCCATTCGATCAGCTGCCGGCCAGCCAGCTCGAGCGGCGGCGTGGCCGGCGGCAGCGACAGGCGCCACAGCACCGGCGCATCGGCGAAGAAGTCATGGGTCTGCTCGCGAACCGACTGCCAGAGCGCCGCCGCTCGGTCCGGCTCGAGCCGCTCGCCGCCGAGCCGGGCGGCTGCGGCATTCACTGCAGCGGCCGCGCCCGACAGGCGAACCCACAGCCGATCGCCTTCCCACAACGTGGCCGAGATGGGCAGCGGCTGGCCACCCCACTGGTTGCAACGCCGGATGGCTTCGGCCTCGCCCAGCTCGAGCGCCAGGGTCTGCTCCGCCGCCGGCAGCGGCAGGACCTTGAGCGACACCTCCGCGATCACACCCAGCACGCCCAACGACCCCGCCAGCAGCCGCGACACGTCGTAACCGGCGACGTTCTTCATCACCTGACCGCCGAAGCGCAGCACCTCGCCGCGCGCGGTGAGCAGCGTGGTGCCCAGCACGTAGTCGCGCAACGCGCCGGCAGCCATGCGCCGCGGCCCGGACAGCCCGGCGGCTACCGCGCCGCCGACAGTGGCCTCGGCGCCGAAATGCGGCGGCTCGAACGGCAGGTATTGCCGCTGCGCCGCCAGCACCTGCTCCAGTTCCGCCAGGGACGTGCCGCAGCGCGCCGTGACCACCAGCTCGGTGGGCTCGTAGCTGATGATGCCGCGGTTGCTGCGGCAGTCGAGCCGCGCCACCCCGTCGCCGCCCTCGCCTGCCGGCGCGCCGACCGGCCGGCCGTAGAACGACTTGCTGCCGCCGCCGACGATGCGCAGCGCCCGCCGCTCATGGTTGGCCGCCACCACCTGCTCGCGCAGCCGCGCCAGCTCCTGCTCCAGGACAACGTCCGCCGCCGCGCTCATCAGAACCGCGGCAGATCGGGAAATGCGAGCCGGCCCTGCTGGACATGCATGCGGCCGTATTCGGCGCAGCGATGCAGCGTCGGGATCGCCTTGCCGGGATTGAGCAGCCCCGGCGGATCGAAGGCGCGCTTGACCGCGAAGAAGGCTTCGCGCTCGGCCGCCGAGAACTGCACGCACATCGAGTTGATCTTCTCGATGCCCACGCCATGCTCGCCGGTGACGGTGCCGCCCAGCTCGACGCACAGCTCGAGGATCTCGGCGCCGAACAGGTCGGCCCGCTCCCATTCACCCGGCAGGTTGGCATCGAACAGGATCAGCGGATGCAGGTTGCCGTCGCCGGCATGGAAGACGTTCATGCAGCGCAGGCCGTAGCGGCGCTCCATGTCGGCGATGGCCAGCAGCATCCGGCCGAGACCCTTGCGCGGAATGGTGCCGTCCATGCAGTAGTAGTCGGGCGAGATCCGTCCGGCCGCCGGGAAGGCGTTCTTGCGCCCGGACCAGAACCGGAGCCGCTCGGCCTCCGAGCTCGACACGGCCAGGCGGGTGCAACCCGATTCCCGCAGGACCCGTTCCATCGCCTCGATCTCCTCGGCGACCTCCTCCGGCGTGCCGTCCGACTCGACCAGCAGGATCGCTTCGGCATCGAGGTCGTAGCCCGCCTTCACGAACGGCTCGACGGCGCCGGTGGCCTTGCGGTCCATCATCTCCATGCCGGCCGGGACGATGCCGGCGGCGATGATGGCGGCGACCGCATCCCCCGCCTTCTGCACGTCGTCGAACGACGCCATGATGACGCGCGCGAGCAGCGGCTTCGGAATCAGCCTGACCACGACCTCCGAGATGACGGCCAGCATGCCCTCGGAGCCGACCATCGCCGCCAGCAGGTCGAGCCCCGGACTGTCGAGGGCCCCCCCGGCGCAGCCGATGGCGCTGCCGAACGTGACCACGTCGCCGTCGATGGTGATGGCGCGCACCGAGATCACGTTGTGGACGGTCAAGCCATACTTGAGGCAGTGCACGCCGCCGGAGTTCTCGCTGACGTTGCCGCCGATGGTGCAGGCGATCTGCGACGACGGATCCGGTGCGTAGTAGAGGTTGTACGGCGCAGCCGCTTCCGAGATCGCCAGGTTGCGGACCCCCGGCTGCACCCGCGCCGTCCGCGACAACGGATCGAGCGCGATGATGCGGTTGAAGCGCGCCAGCGACAGCACCAGGCCGGCGGCATGCGGCATGGCGCCACCCGACAGGCCGGTGCCGGCGCCACGCGCCACCACCGGCACCTCCAGCTCCCGGCAGACCTTCAGGATGCGGCACACCTGCTGCTCGGTCTCGGGCAGGGCCACCACCATCGGCATCTGCCGAAAGGCGGTGAGGCCGTCGCATTCATAAGGCCGGACGTCCTCGGCCCGGTACAGCAGCGCCCCGGCGGGCAGGAACTGGCGCAAAGCCGTCACCACCTGCTGCTGGCGGTCTGCCGCGGGGGGCGAGCGGTCTGCCGCTTGCGGCGCTGACGCGGTGGTTGCTTCCATCATCTCGCGGTCGTCACTTCCATTGGCCAGAGCGTACCCGTTCATTGCACTGCGATAAAGCCGCACAGCCGGTTAAGACCTTTTACTTGCGCGCAACAGGGACGTGTCACGATGGGGCAATCATCTCGCTTCACTATACGCCCAGGCGAAGTCAGACCAGGGAGACAAGCCATGTATCGCACCCCCGACAACCCCGCCGGCCAGGGCTCGGCGCCACATCCTTCATTCGGCAAGTTGCGCACCGCATCGTCCACTACCGGCCGGCCGGGAGCGCGACAGGCGCAGTGCGCGGAATCCGCCCGCCTCGGCATCCGCTGCCATGGACGGCCCATGCAACCTGCCACTCTTCGCGTCCTGGAGACCACCTGGCGGGTGTGGCGCGAGCCGCTGGCCTGAGCCGGCACGGCTTCGCTTGACAGCCATCCGGGCGGCGGCTACCTTGCGGTCAGTCTTCCTCCGAAGCGGGAGAGACCGTGATTCTGCCAGACAGCCACGGCAACCCAGGTTGCAGGCCGGCTGGCGTCTGATCGGCGCCGAAGGTGCACGCGACCCCGCAA
>JAEZQX010000138.1 GCA_023441105.1 Pseudomonadota bacterium
CGCTCCAACCCGGGGGCGGGCCCCGGCGGCCGGCCGCGCGCGGCCGGCGGCAAACCGCCTGTCGGCTACGCGTCGCCGGGGCTACAACTCCTCGAACTCGCTGCCGAGCTCGATGACGCCCTCGACCAGGCTTTCGTACGCCTCCTCGACCACCGCGCCCATGCCCTTGACGCCCAGCTCGATGTGACGCCGCTCGCCGTTCTCGCCGACCGACGGCAGGCTGTAGACCCGGACGCCGGCAAACGCCGCCTCGATCGCCTCGAGCAGCGGCGTCACCAGCGACTCCGCGGTATCGAAGATGCGCAGCGAACGGTCGGTCTGCTCACCGAGGTGGAACAGGTGCTGGTAGTGGGTGTCGAGCACCCATTGCACCATCGGCCAGGCCATCACCGGAAAGCCCGGCATGAACCAGTGGTGCTCGACGCTGAAGCCCGGAATCCGGTTGAAGGTGTTGGGAATGATGCCCGCGCCTTCCGGGAACTCGCCCATCTTCAGGCGTTGGCGGTTCTCCGGGATGCTCATGTCGGCGCTGCCCTTGCCTTCGCGCGCCATGTCGGCGCAACGCTGGGCGATCAGCCGCGCCGCCTCGGGATGCAGCAGCAGCGGCCGGCCGAGCGCCTGCGCGGCGGCCTGGCGGGTCAGGTCGTCGGGGGTCGCGCCGATGCCGCCGAAGCAGAACACCACGTCGGCCGACGCGAAGCTCTGCTCGAGCGCGTCCACCAGCAGTTCCTGGTCGTCGCCGAGGTAGCGGGCCCAGGTCAACCGCAACCCGCGGTCCGCCAGCATGTCGATGAGCTGCACCAGGTGCTTGTCCTGGCGCTTGCCCGAGAGGATCTCGTCGCCGATGATCAGCGTGCCGAAGCGCCTCACCTCCGCTGCGTGCCTGCCGTCGTCGCCCTTCATCTGCCGATCCTCATCTCCGGAACCTCCCCGTCGCTGCCTCGGGCGTCGTCCCCGAGCCCGGCGCGCCAAGTGTGCGCCGTTCGCGCAATCGCGACAACGAGTAGTGCGCAAACACCAGCGCCGACAACACCGGCGCGACCAGGAACAACGGCGGGATGTAGTTGAGCAGGGCCACCGCCAGGCCCAGCAGCAGGTAGTTGCGCCGGTCCGCCGCGATCAGCGCCTCGCGCTCGCCGGCGGCGGCATGTTCGACCAGGCTGTCGAAGCGCATCAGCCGCGCCGTCAGCCAGCCCCACCACAGCCACGGCACCACCAGCGCGAGCGGCGGTATCAGCCACAGCGGCATGGTCAGCAGGTAGCCGAGAACGAAGACTGCCAGGCTGCGGAAGACGTTCCAGAGGTTGGCGCCGAGCGCCAGGCTGCCGCGCCGCTCGACGTCCGCGTAGGGGCCGCCGCCGAGATGGCGCACCACCACCGGCATCGCCAGCACCGCGATCAGCGCCAGCGCGGTGGCGATGGCGATCGGCACCAGCAGCAGGAAAGCGAACAGGTTGGGGATCCAGGTGCTCAGGCCGCCCAGGCCGTAGGGCGCGACGACGCGGTAGCCGCGTGCCATCCAGCCATCGCCCTGGAACACGATCGCCTGGAACCAGCCGGTGACCGGTTCCCACAGGAACCAGGCCGACAGGATCCAGAAGGCGATGGCGACCACGAACGGCAGCACCAGCAAGCCCAGCATCCGGGGATTCAGCTGGCTGGCGACCCCCTTGACGAGAGCCGGAAAGACCGGGCGGAGCGAACCTGGCTTCATTGCCTGCCCGCGATCCGCAGCAACGCGCGCCAGTGCTGCGCCCAGATCCCGCGGCCATAGTCCCGGCCTTCCATCTGGTCGCGGATGCCGGTGGGAACGAAGCCGGGGCGCCAGTCGGCGGTGCGGAACAGGAGGTCCCACCAGGCGAACAGGACGCCGAAGTTGACGCCCCGGGCCGCGCCTTCGTGGCCGACACCGATGCCATGGTGCCGCCGGTGGAAGCTCGGGCTCACCAGGACACGCTCCGCGATCCCCCCGTAGCGCAAGCGCAGGTTGGCATGCTGCAGGCTCTGCAGGACGCGAAACACGATGGTCAGCATCACGAACTGGGCGGGTGCGACGCCCACCAGCACGGCCAGCGCCGCGAGCAAGGCGTCGCGCAGCAGGTCATCAAGCAGATGGTTGCGCGAATCCGACCAGAAGGTCATCTGGCGCTGACTGTGATGGACGGCGTGCAGGTGCCACCACCAGGAAAGCTGGTGCTGTCCGCGATGTATCCAGTAGTCCGCGAAGTCGAGCACCACCAGGTAGATGATGAAGCTCGCCCACGGCGTATCGGTCACGCCGGGGACCAGCTGATCCAGGTTGGGCCGCGACAGGCCGGCAAGCCGGACCTCGGCCTCGACCCAGTCGACCAGCGGGGTCACCATGGCAAAGCTCGCGAAGGCGACCAGGCCGAGCCGCTGCAGCAGCGTGTAGACGATGTCGATGCGGACCGCCTGGCGGTCGACCATCGCTTCCACCGGTCGCCAGCGCTCGAGGCCGCCCAGCACCACGACCAGCACCACCACTTCCAGGCTGCCCAGGACCAGCCATTCGCTCATGTCGAAGACCGATTCGGCAACGCTCATCAGGCCGAACTGGAACAGCAGGGGCTGCAGCAGCCCTTCGAAAAGCCACAGCTGCAACGTCTCGATCATGGACGGGAGACCGCGAATGAGGGGTTTTCGGGAATGGTTGCGAAACAGAAGCCGCGCGACTGCAAGCCGGCAATCAGCGCGTCCAGCGTCGGCGCATACGGGTCCTTGCGGCTGCGGATCCCGAGATGCGCCATGAGGATGTCGCCGCTGCGGATGGAGGCGAGTGCGCGGGCCAGTAGCTGCTGGTTCGGATACCTGTCCGACGGCAGCTCGTCGCCAAGAAAGCCCGCGGGTGTCCAGCCGACGTGCTGCCAGCCGCAGGAACGAGCCATGTCGAACAGCACTTTCGGCCCGCGCCCACCCGGGGCGCGCCAGAGGCGCTCAAGCGGGCGCCCGGTGACCCGCAGGAATCGCTCGTCGACCCGCCCGATCTCCCGGCAGACGTCGTCGCGGTCCCAGCCCGACGTGCGGCCGGCATGCTCGCCGAACTGCGGCCGCGCGCGGAGGGCCGCCGAGGCGTCGGGCGCCGCGGCACTGAAGTAGACATGATCGAAGGTGTGGCTGCCGAAGGCATGGCCTTCCCTGACCCGCTCCTTCCAGTACGCCTCCCAGCGCGGACCCAAGGCACCGCCGCTGCCGGTGTCCTCGTTGGCGAGGAAGAAGGTGGCGCGCACCCCCCGCCGACGGAGGATTTCGGCGATCAGCTCCGCATGGCGCATGTCGCCGGTGTCGAGGGTGAGATAGACAGGGCTCGTGCAGGAGGGTGAGGCGGCCGGCTGCGGCGCGGCGATCGCGGGCAGCATCGCCACGGCGGCAGCGGCCAGCGCAGCGGGCAGGCGCGAAGTCACTGGGCGGTCGGCAACAGCTTGCCGGACCTAGATGGTCGCGGCACGATTGTGCAGGTAGATTCCATGGGGCGAGCGACCGACCCGGATGTTGCGAACGACCCGGCGATCGATGAGGTCCACCAGCACCACCCGCTTGGCCCAGCGTGCCGTGACCCACAGGCTGCGTCGGTCCGCGCCAAGGTCCATGCAGTCCGGACCGCCCGGCACCTCGATCGTGTCGAGCACCTTCAAGTCCGTCATGTCGATGCTGGAGATCGAATCGGCGACGCGGTTCGACACCAGCAACCGCCGCCGGTCGCCGATGCCACGGAAGTTGTGCGCGCCCGCGCCGGTGCGCAACCGGGCAACGGTGGCCTGGCGGCGCCAGTCGACCACCTGCACGTAGTCTTCACCCATGATGCCCACGAACAGGTGCTGCTCGTCGGGCGACAGGACGATACCGGCTGGTTGCTTGCCGACCGGCATCTTCCACAGGACCTGCTGCGCGACCACGTCGATGGCCGCGATCTCGTCCGAGCCTTGCAAGGTGACGAACGCGTGGCGGCTGTCGCCGGAGAACCAGAGGTGGCTGGGCAGCTTCGGCATCGGCAGGCGCCGGACGAGCTGCTTGTCCTTGCCGTCGTAGGCATAGATGTCGACCCGGTCGAGCCGGAGTGCCGCGGTGACGAACCACTTGCGATCGGGCGAGAACGCCAGCTGGTAGGGATCGTCGATGCCGCGCAAGCGGTTCTGGATACTGCCGGTGACGGGGTCCAGGAAGTAGAGCTCGTCCGACGCCGCGCTGGCGACGATGAGCTGGCTGCCGTCCGGCGTCGGGTAGAGATGGTGCGGCTCCTTGCCGACATCGAGCCGGGCGGACTCGGCAAAGCTTGCCTGCTCGATCAGGGAGACTGAGGCATCACGGGAGTTGAGAACGATCACCTTGGGGAGGATGCCCGGCTCCGCTGCCGCGACGGGCAGCCGCGCCGGCCCTGATCCGGCGGCGGCGCCAGCGGCGGGCGCCGGAGCGCCGACTGCCGCCGGGGACGTGAACGACGTGGCCAGCGCACCAGCCAGCCCGCCTGCGAGAACCTTCCTGCGGCCGGCGATGAACCCGCAGCCGGTCGCCAAGCCTGCGCGTATTGCGCTCACTGGGATTCCTTCTGGTTGAGAATCTTGGTCAGACGCCCGACCGGGACCGGCACGGTCGCGCGCAGGGACGTAGTCTATCCAAGCGCAAGACGATAGCGCCCGGCTAGCGGGAAAAACGGAACAAGTTCTCGAACGGCGTCGTTTTGTCGAAACCCGCAGTAGACAGTGCCTGCAGCCGGTCTTCCAGATCCGGACTTACGTCCGGTTGATCCCGGGTGACGGCCAGCTTGCGCCCGAGCTCGCCGGACTCCTCGAGGATCGTCCGCGCGATCCGGGCAGCTGTCACTGAGCCTCCCTCTGGTCGAGGACCTTGGTCAGCCGCTTGACCGACACCGGCATCGGCGTGCGCAGCGTCTGCGCAAAGAGCGACACCCGCAGCTCCTGGAGCAGCCAGCGGAACGATTCGAAGCCTTCGTCCGTCGTGCCCTTGAGGGCGCGCTGGCGGCGCTGCCAGCGCCCGAGCAGCGGCTGCATCTCGGCCATCAGCGCGCGGTCGCGCTGCGGCTGCTCGCGCAGCTTGTCGAGCCGCAGGACGATCGCCTTCAGGTAGCGGGGGAAGTTCGCCAGGTTCTCGAACGGCGTGGCCGGGATGAACCCGGGCTCGAACAGGTCCTGCAGCTGCCGTTCGATGTCGGCCAGTGCCTCCGGCTGGTCGCGCAGCGCCCCGAGCTTGCGCCGCACGGCGGCATGTTCCTCGAGGATCGACTGCAGCAGGCGGAGGATCTCCTGCGCCGTCAGCGAGAAGCGCGGCCGCCCCTGCGCGAGCCGCGCGGCGAACGAATCGGCATCGGCAGGCAGCCCGTCGACCAGGAAGCTGCGGTCGATGGCCGCCGCGACGACCTGCGCCGCGAGCGTCCCGGCCGCCGACTGGTTGCCCGGCAAGGTGGTGAACAGCAGCTCGAGGCGGTTGTTCTTCTTCACCTCGCGTTCGAAGAAGCGGATCGGCTCGGCCATGGCCAGCATGAACAGGCGTCGCACGCCCTCGCGATGACGACGTGCCGCCAGGCCGGGCTCGTCGAACACCGCCAGCTCCACCGCATCGCCGCGATCGACCAGCGCCGGAAAGCCGACGATGACCTCGCCCTTGGGCGACTCGAGCTCGAGCAGCTCCGGCAGCTCGCCGAACGCCCAGGTGGTCGCGGTCCGGCCGGTAGCGCCGCGGGTGGCCGATGCGCCGGGCTTGGCC
>JAEZQX010000147.1 GCA_023441105.1 Pseudomonadota bacterium
CACCTGGCAGACGGCGCACAAGATGAAGCAGCAGCGCGGCCCGCTGGCGCCCGACGGCGACCGCAACGACAACCACCGCATCCGCCGCTACATCGCCAAGTACACCATCAATCCGGCCATCACCCACGGCATCGCGGCCCACGTCGGCTCGATCGAGCCGGGCAAGTGGGCCGACCTGTGCCTGTGGCGACCGGCCTTCTTCGGCGTCAAGCCGTCGCTGATCCTCAAGGGCGGCACCATCGCCCAAGCCCTGATGGGCGACCCGAATGCGTCGATCCCGACGCCGCAGCCGGTCCACTACCGGCCGATGTTCGGCGCCTTCGGCGGCGCCATGAACAACGCCTGCCTGACGTTCGTCTCGAAGGCTTCTTTGCGCAAGGGAATCGGCCGCCGGTTCAAGCTCGGCCGGCAGCTCGCGGCGGTGTCCGGGACGCGCAAGCTGAGCAAGAAGAACATGGTGTGGAACGACCACGTGCCGGCGATGGATGTCGATCCCGAGACCTACCGGGTGCGCGCCGACGGCGAGCTCCTCGGCTGCGAACCGGCCTCGGTCCTGCCGATGGCGCAGCGCTATTTCCTGTTCTGAGCCGGTCGCCTCGCCGCTTTCCGTCTACGTGCCCGTCCGCAGCGCTGCTGCCTTTTGCGAGCCAAGGGTCAAACGGATCTCGTTGATAAACGAACGGTCATTGGCAACAATGACGACTTCCTGAGTGATGACTGTGCGTGACGCCGGCGCAGAAGCCGCGACGCGGAACGCGCGAGATTATGGATGAACGAATGCCTAGCCCCATCGCCAAGACCACCGGCTTCGCCCCGGACGAGGCCGTCGTCGACGACGTGGTCGAGCTGAGCTACGGCGCGCGGGAGCGTTCGCGCCTGCGGGCCACGATGCTGTCCGGCCGGGAGATCGGCATCGACCTGCCGGTCGGGACCATCCTGCGCCACGGCAGCAAGCTGCTGCTCGATGACGGCGGCGTGGTGGCGGTCGAGGCCTGCGACGAGGAGTTGCTGGAGGTGCGCGCAGCCGGCGCGGCGCAGCTGGCGCGCATCGCCTATCACATCGGCAATCGCCATGTGCCGGTGCAGATCGGCGACGGCTGGCTGCGCATCCTGCCCGACCATGTGCTGCAGGCGATGGTCCAGGGCCTCGGCGGCAAGGCGCGGCCGGTGACCAGCCGCTTCCAACCGGAAAGCGGTGCCTACGGCCACGGTCACGTCCACCACCATCACGACGACGAGGGCCACGGCGGCCGGATCCACACCATGGACGACCTCAAGAAGGCATCGTGAGCGCGCTGGTCCGGCTGCTGCAGCTGGCTTCCCCGGCGCTGCCGATCGGCGGCTACAGCTATTCCACCGGGCTCGAGGCGGCCATCGAGGCCGGCGAGGTTCACGACCCGGCGAGTGCCTTCGACTGGATCGACGACAGCCTGTCGCTGGTGGTCGGCCGCTTCGACGCGCCGTTGCTGGCGGCGGCGATGCGCGCCTGCGAGGCTGGCGACTGGCGCGAGCTGCACCAGCTGAACCGGCTGGCGCTCGCCGCTCGCGAGACGGCGGAGCTGCGGCTCGAGAGCGAGCAGATGGGCTTCTCGCTGATGCAGTGGGTCGCGCAGGTGCCCGCCGGCGATGCTGCGTCGGCAGGCGATGCAGGATCGGCGAACAATGCGGGATCGGCGGAGGAGGGCGTCGGGCAGCAGCCCCCGGGGCCGGTGGCGGCGACGATCGCCTGGGCCATCGCCGCCTGGCGGCTGCAGCTCTCGCCGCTCGAGGCGGTGACCGGCCATCTCTGGAGCTTCGTCGAGAACCAGGTCATGGTGCTGATCAAGACGATTCCGCTCGGGCAGATCCAGGCGCAGCGGGTGCTGCACCGGCTGGGACCCAGGGTCGAGGCGGTGGCACGGTGTGCGCTGGTGCGGTCGCCGCAACAATGGTCGAGCGCCGCACCGGGTCTGGCGATTGCCTCGATGCGGCACGAGACTCAGTACTCGCGCCTGTTCCGTTCATGACGGCCCGGCAAACCCCCCGGCTCCCGCAGCCGCAACCGAACTAACCACAGGAATCGCCGACGTGCCGACCGAACCCAAGCTGAATGCCATCTCGTCGTCGCGGCCCGCCGCTGCCCGCAATGCCGCGGCCGCCAGCCGCAGCGGCCATGGCCCGCTGCGGGTCGGCATCGGCGGACCGGTGGGCTCCGGCAAGACCGCCCTGACCCTGCTGCTGTGCCGGCACTTGCGCGAGCGCTACGAGGTCGCGGCGGTCACCAACGACATCTACACGCGCGAGGATGCGGAATTCCTGGTGCGCAACGAGGCGCTGCCTCCCGAGCGGATCCTCGGCGTGGAGACGGGCGGCTGTCCGCACACCGCCATCCGCGAGGACGCGTCGATCAACCTCGAGGCGGTCGACCGCCTGCAACGCGCCTTCCCGCAGCTCGAGCTGGTGTTCATCGAGTCCGGTGGCGACAATCTCGCCGCCACCTTCTCGCCGGAGCTGTCCGACCTGACCATCTACGTGATCGATGTCTCCGCCGGCGACAAGATCCCGCGCAAGGGCGGTCCCGGCATCACCAAGAGCGACCTGCTGGTCATCAACAAGATCGACCTGGCGCCGCATGTCGGCGCCTCGCTCGACGTGATGGACCGCGATGCCCGCAGGATGCGGGGCAGTCGGCCGTTCGTCTTCAGCAACCTCAAGACCGGCAAGGGCCTGGACGAGATCATCGCCTTCGTCGAGCACCAGGGGATGCTGCGCTAGCCTGCTGCGCTATCCTCTTTCCTCGCCGTGCTCCCGGCGCGGCCGGCCGCTGCGCCAGATCGAGCCGAGCAGCCAGATGCCGCCGGCCACGGCGCCGAGGAACGCGAGCAGTCCCAGCGGCGGCCAGCCCGGCAGGAAGCCGCCTTCGCGGGTGACGACGATCGACGAGCCGATGATCAGCGCGGCCACCACGATGCCGACGGTGAGCCGGTTCACCGCCCGATCGATCTGTTCGCCGAAGCGTTCGAGCGGGGTCACGTTGACATCCACCTTGAGCCGGCCCCGTCGCGCGACGCGCAGCAGGTGCTCCAGGTCCCGCGGCAGCCCGCCGAGGATGTCGACCAGCCGCAGCAGGTTGCGCTGGCTGCGCCGCGCCAGCGCCTTCGGGGCGTAGTGCTGCGCCACCACCGCTTCCAGGAAAGGCGTGGCGGCCGCCGCCATCTCGAAATCGGGGTCGAGGCTGCGACCGAGCCCTTCCAGCGTCACGAACGCCTTGATCAGCAGCGCCAGGTCCGGCGGCAGGGGCAGCTGCTGGTCGCGCAGGATGGCCATGGCCTCGATCAGCAGGGCGGCGAAGTCGAGCTCGCCGAGCGGCACGCCGTGGAACTGGTCGATGTATTCGTCGATGCGGCTCTGCAGCTGCGTGGCGTCGGCCGCGGAGTCGCTGCCGCCCCATTCCAGCAGCACCTGGGTCGCTGCCGCCGAATCCTGGCCCGCGAGACCCTTCATCAGCATCGCGACCTGGAAGCGGCGCTCCTCCGACAGCCGCCCGACCATGCCGAAGTCGATCATCGAGATGCGGTTGCCGGGAAGGTAGAAGACGTTGCCGGGGTGCGGGTCGGCGTGGAAGAACCCGTCCTGCAGCATCATCTTCAGCACCGCGTTGGCGCCGCGGCGGGCGAGCAGCCCGCGGTCGAGCCCGGCGCTCTCGATGGCTGCCAGGTTGCGCCCGGCGATGCCGGTGACCCGGTCCTGGACGTTGAGCCGTTCGTTGGTCCATTGCCAGTGCACCTTCGGCACCACGATGTCCGGATGCCCGGCGAAGCTTCTCGCGATGCGCTCGGCGTTGCGGCATTCGGCGGCGAAGTCGAGCTCGCGGGTCAACGAGCGACGGAACTGGCGCACCACTTCGCGCAGCCGGTAACGGTGCAGCTCCGGCAGGCGCGACTCCACCAGGTCGGCGAACCTGGCGAGCAGCCGCAGGTCGGCCTCGACGATCGGCACGATGCCGGGGCGGCGCACCTTCAGGACCACCGCCGTGCCGTCGCGCAGCCTTGCGGTATAGACCTGCGCCAGCGAGCCCGAGGCAAGCGGCTCGGTATCCAGCTCGTCGAAGACGTTCTCCGGCTGGTCGCCGAGATCCTCGACCAGCTGGGCGCGCAAGGCGGCGAACGGCACGGTGGGCGAGGCATCCTGCAGCTTGCCGAACTCGGCGATCCACGCTGGCTCGAACAGGTCCACCCGGGTGGCGAGGATCTGGCCGAGCTTGACGAAGCTCGGGCCGAGCTCCTCGAGCGCGCGTCGCACCCGGGCGGGCGGCTGCAGCCGCGCAAGCTCGTCGGGCGCCTGCCAGTGCAGCACCCGGCCGGCGCGTTCGAGCGCCCCGGCCAGGCCGATGCGCCGCACCAGGTCGCCGAAGCCGTAGCGGATCAGGACCACGGCGATGTCGTTCATCCGTCCGACGTTCTGCAGCATCCCGACGTCGTCCCCCTGCCGAAGGCGTTGCGGCGGCAGCCGGAGTGGTGGCCGTCGAACGCCGCGCGATTCTACCGGCGGGGCCGCGATCGTCCGCAGCGGCCTGCCTGCGCCGTTCGTCGGCTCGCGACGACCTCGGGCCGGCGGATTGTGAAGACTTCGCGGAGTTTCGGTGGCTTTACGCCGCAGCGGCTTGAGCGGCCTCCGGCGCTCGGGTCCAATCAGCTGCGACGCCTCCCGGATTTCACCCGCCATCGATGGTGCCCGTCCCATGAAGCCGATTCGCATCGGCATCGCCTTCAAGCTGTTCTGCGCCCTGCTGGGTGCCGGCATCGTCATGGCCACGGCGATGGGCGTCGCCTCGCGGATCAGCTTCCAGCGCGGCTTTCTCGGCTACCTCAACGAGCTCGAGACGCAGCGCATGGTCATGCTGACCTCGAACCTGGCCGAGGTCTATCGGGCCCGCGTCGCGGCCGGGGCGTCCCCCGCCCCCCCCTGGTCGGTCCAGCACCGCGAGGAAGACGAAATGCGCC
>JAEZQX010000212.1 GCA_023441105.1 Pseudomonadota bacterium
CCGTCCGCCCGGCCTCGGGCGCGGCGGCGCGCGCCGGCTGCGAGGAGCCGCCGGCTGCCGACGTTTCGGCCGCGGCGCTCATCGGCCCGGCTCGACCTGGACCGGCATCCCGACCGAAGAGGCCATCTCGGCGAAGCGGGGAAACGAGGTGTTGACGTTCGCGGTGTCGAGGATGGTGATCGGATTGCGCGAGCGCAGCGCCGCCACCGAGAAGGCCATGGCGATGCGGTGGTCGCCGTGCGACTGGACAGTGCCGCCCTGGAACGGCGCCTGCTCCGAACCGCGGCCCTGGATGCGCATGCCGTCCGGCGTCGGCTGCACCGGCAGGCCGATCGCCTGCAGTCCTTCGGCCATCACCGCGATCCGGTCGGACTCCTTGACCCGGAGCTCCTCGGCGCCGCGCAAGGTGGTGGTGCCCTCGGCGCAGGCCGCGGCGATGAACAGCACCGGAAATTCGTCGATCGCCAGCGGCACCAGCTCCGGCGGGATCTCGATGCCACGCAGGTGGGCGCTGCGAATCCGCAGGTCCGCCACCGGCTCGCCACCGATCACCTGGGCGTTGCTCTCGGTGATGTCGGCGCCCATGGCGCGCAGGATCCTGACGATACCGGTGCGGGTGGGATTCATGCCGACATGCCGCAGGGTCAGCTCCGCGCCCGGCGAGATGCTCGCCGCCACCAGGAAGAATGCGGCGGAGGAGATGTCGGCCGGCACGTCGATGCGGCAGCCGGTCAGCGACTGCCCGCCGGCGACGGTGACCACCGGGCCGTCGCGATCGATCCCCACGCCGAAGGCGGTCAGCATGCGCTCGGTATGGTCGCGGGTCGGCGCGGGCTCGGTGATGCGGGTGGTGCCGGCGGCATACAGCCCTGCCAGGATCAGCGCCGACTTGACCTGGGCACTGGCGACGTTCATGCGGATGTCGGCTGCCCGCAGCCCGGCAACCGGATGCACCTGCAACGGCGGATGGCCATCGACGGTATCGATGCGCGCACCCATGGTCGCCAGCGGCTCCACCACCCGCCGCATCGGCCGACGGCTCAGGCTGGCGTCGCCGACCATCCGCGATTCGAACGACTGGCCCGCCAGCAGGCCGCACAGCAGCCGCATCGACGTGCCGGAGTTGCCGCAGTCGAGCGGCGCCGGGGCCGCCCGCAGCCCGCGCAGGCCGACGCCCCGGACCGTCACCTCGCCGTCGAGCGGCCCTTCGATGGCGACGCCCATGGCGCGGAAGATGTCCATCGTCGCCAGCGCGTCGGCGCCGTCGAGGAACCCGGAGATCCGCGTCTGGCCCTCGGCGATCGCGCCGAGCATGATGGCGCGATGGGATATCGACTTGTCGCCCGGCACCCGCAATTCGCCGCGCACGCGCCCACCCGGCCATGCACAGAGCGTCTGAAACATGAAAAACTTCCTCCCCTTGCTGGGGCGACCCTCTAGACTGCCGTTCAGCGACAACCACAGCGCCGAGCCTGCAACCGCAGTCAACCGCCACCCGTACCAAGCCTAGATGTTCAACTGGTTTCAACGATCGAGCAAATCGGCAGCGCGGACGCGCCCCGCCCCGCAGCCGTCGTCACGTCGCCCCCGGCGTCCGGCGGCCGTGCAAGTCCGCGCCGGCCTGGTCCAGCCGGGCCTGGCTCCGGTCGGGCTCGCGCCCGCCGGGATGCAGCAGGCCTGCGATCCGCGCGCACTGGAGCGGCTGCCGGAATCGGCGCGGCAGCTCAGTCCCGACGTGCAGCAGATCCTGGCACAGCTGCCGCCGGCGCTGCGCCTCGGCCGCAGCTGCAGCCGCTTTCCCCAGGCAGTCGAAAAGCTGCTCAAGCACTGGCGCAATCCGGCCGAGTTCCGGCTGGCGCTCGACGGAATGATGATGGACTCGCGCGGTGGCCGGCAGGGATTTCCGTTCGACGTGGTGAGCGAGTTCAGCGCCCTGCGCGAGTACTACGACCAGTATGTGAGCCCGATCCGGACCAGCGCCTGGGGCTCGACCACCATCCGCTGACGCGGACCCCGCCGCCGGCATGCCGCCCGCGGCAAGGAGGCGTGCGCGTGCTATCTTCTCAGCCCTTCAGCAACAGATGAAAGAGGCAAGAGATGTCATTCGCAACCGGTTCGACCGGCCTCGGGATCGACGACGTGCAGGTCGGCACCGGTGATACCGCCCGGGCGGGTCAGCAGGTCACCGTGCACTACACCGGCTGGCTGTGGGAGGCGGATGCCGGCGCCCCGGAAGGCGGCCGTGCCGGCGCCAAGTTCGACTCCAGCAAGGATCGCGGCCAGCCCTTCGACTTCAACCTCGGCGCCGGTCATGTGATCGCCGGCTGGGACCAGGGCGTTGCCGGCATGAAAGTCGGCGGCAAGCGGCGGCTGCTGATTCCCGCCAGCCTCGGCTACGGCGCACGCGGCGCCGGCGGCGTGATTCCGCCCAACGCCACCCTCCTGTTCGAGGTCGAGCTGCTGTCGGCCTGACCGCCGCGCTCGCTTCGTCGCCATCCCGCTGCCGCCGCCCCGACCTTTCCTCACCCTGGCGGGACGCGCGCGCAGCGCCAGGGCCAAAGCTGCACCATGAATTCCGAGTCCGCCCCACCCACCAGCAACTTCATCCGCCAGGCCATCGACGGCGACCTCGAGTCGGGGGCCCTCCAGGGGCGGCGCTGGTCGGGCGGACCCGGCGTCGCCGAGGTGCAGCGCCAGGGGGCGCCCGACCCGGCGGCGATCCGCACCCGTTTTCCGCCCGAGCCCAACGGCTACCTGCACATCGGCCACGCCAAGTCGATCTGCCTGAACTTCGGCGTCGCCCAGAGCTACGGCGGGCGCTGCCACATGCGCTTCGACGACACCAATCCGGAGAAGGAGGAGCAGGAGTACGTCGACGCGATCCTCGATGCGATCCACTGGCTCGGCTTCGACTGGGAGCATCCGGACGGGCAGTCGGACCTCTACTTCGCGAGCGACTACTTCGAGCAGCTCTTCGAGTTCGCCTGCTATCTGATCGAGGCCGGCCATGCCTATGTCGACGGCCAGTCGGCCGACGAGATCCGCGAAGGCCGCGGCACCCTGACCGAGCCGGGGCGCGATTCGCCGTTTCGCAACCGGCCGGCGCAGGAGAGCCTGGCGCTGTTCCGGGAGATGCGTGACGGCAAGCATCCGGAAGGTTCGATGGTGCTGCGCGCGCGCATCGACATGCGCTCGCCGAACATGAACCTGCGCGACCCGGTGTTCTATCGGATCCGCTTCGCGCACCATCATCGCACCGGCGATCGCTGGTCGGTGTACCCGATGTACGACTACGCGCATCCGCTGTCGGACGCACTGGAGCGCATCACGCATTCGTTGTGCACGCTCGAGTTCGAGGACCACCGGCCGCTCTACGACTGGCTGGTTGCGCGGGTCGCCGAGGGCGGGTATTTCGAGAAGCCGCTGCCGCGGCAGATCGAATTCGCGCGCCTCAACCTGAACTACACCATCACCAGCAAGCGGCGCCTGCAGCAGCTGGTGGCGGAGAAGCATGTCGACGGCTGGGACGACCCGCGGATGACCACGCTGGTCGGGCTGCGCCGGCGCGGCTACACGCCGGAGTCGATCCGCCTGTTCTGCGACCGGCTCGGCGTCGCCAAGGCGGCGCAGTGGATCGACATGAGCGTGCTCGAGCAGGCGGCGCGCGACGACCTCGACGACCGGGCCGGCCGAGTCAACGTCGTGGTCGACCCGCTGCGCCTGGTGATCACCAGCTTCGGCGAGGATCTCGCCGAGCCCTGCGAGGCGCCGGTACATCCGCATCATCCGGATCGCGGGATCCGCCGCTTCCAGCTGACCCGCGAGCTGTGGATCGAGCGGGAGGATTTCGCCGAGGATCCGCCGAAGGGGTTCTTCAGGCTGGCACCGGAGCGGATGGTGCGGCTGCGCTACGGCTACGTCGTCAAGTGCACCGGCTTCGAGCGCGGCCCGGACGGCCGCGTCGAAACCGTCTACTGCGAGCACCTGCCGGGGACCCGTTCCGGCACGCCGGGCGCCGATTCGGTCAAGGTCAAGGGCAACATCCACTGGGTCAGTGCCCGGGAGGCGGTGGCGGTCGAGCTGCGCATCTACGATCGCCTGTTCAGCGACCCGCAGCCCGACCTCGGCGGACGCGACTTTCGAGCCTTCCTGAACCGCGACTCCAAGCGCATCGTCACCGGCTATGCCGAACCGTCGATCGTCCAGGCGGCGCCGGAGGACCGGCTGCAGTTCGAACGCCAGGGCTACTTCGTCGCCGATCGCCACGACCATCGGCCGGAGCGACCGGTGTTCAACCGGGTCACGACCTTGAAGGACTCGTTCGCCCGGCGCGGCTGACGCCCGCACGGCCCGGCGTCCTGCCGCGCCGCAGCCCCCCACTGCCCTGCGGATCCCCGGCAGCCCCGGGTATCTCCCCTATTGTTGCGCCGTCCGGGGGCGGCTATCTTGCGGTTTCCGGCAACGGGCGTCCCGCAGAGGACGGTTCCAACAACGACGCAAGGAGACGACATGAAGGACACGACGCCATCGTGGCGTGCCGCCGTGGGCGGCAGCATCGCGCTTGCCCTAGCCACCGCGCTGACTCTCGGCACGCCGGCGGCACAGGCCCAGCAGGTTACCTTCATGACGGGGCCCCAGGGAGGATCCTGGATCCCGCTGGGCGGCGCCCTCAAGGGCATGTGGGAGGGCGCGGTACCGGAGCTGAAGATCCAGATGACGCCGGGTGCCGGCATCAGCAACGTGCGCGGCGTCGACGCGGGCAAGGCGCAGATCGGCTTCGGCAACTCGATCACCACCGTCGACGGCATCAAGGGCAACCCCCCGTACCCGGCTGCCACCAGGAACGTCTGCCAGATCGCCAACCTCTATCCGCAATATTTCCAGGTGGTGGCGCTGGCGGACGCCGGCATCAACAGCATCGCCGACATGAAGGGCAAGGCGAGCGTGATGCAATCGCGCGGCAATACCGCCGAGCTGATCACGCAGCACATCCTGAAGACGCAGGGACTCAGCTACGAGTCGCTGAGGAAGGCGAATTTCGTGGCCAGCTACGACGATGCCGTGTCGATGCTCAAGGATGGCCAGGCCGAGGTCTTCACGCTCGGCACGATCGCG
This sequence comes from Pseudomonadota bacterium, assembly GCA_023441105.1. The sequence continues at coordinate 5,116 of JAEZQX010000212.1, forward strand.
CCCGCCTCCTCGGTCATGAACCTGGCGAGCGCGCGTGACATCCGGCTGATCGGCGTCGACGACAAGACGCTGGCCGAGATGCAGAAGATCAATCCGGGCTACTACCTGGCCACGATCAAGGCCGGCACCTACCAGAAGCAGGACAAGGACGTGAAGGTCATCGCCTACTCGACGCACCTGATCGCCGCCTGCGACCTGCCGGAGGAGACGGTCTACCGGATGACCAAGGTATTGGCCGAGCGGGCCGGCGAACTCACCTCGGTCGTCAAGGCGGTCGAAGGCCTGGATGCCAAGGCGATGGCCACCGACATCGGCGTGCCGTACCACAAGGGCGCAGCCAGGTACTACAAGGAGGTCGGCGCGCTCAAGTGACCGTCACCGACCGCGCAACCGCACGGCCAGGCCCATGAGCGCCGCCGCACGGCCGCCCGAAGGCGGCGCGTTCTGCCTCAGGCCCGGGCGCTCCATGGACGCGCAGCGTCCATAAGGTGGTCCAGTGAGCGAATCGATTCCCCTGTCCACCACCCTTCCGCAGGCTCCGGTCGAGAGGCCGCCGCGTTCGGGCGCGGCGATGCGGGTGGTGACGGCGATTGCCATCGCGATGTCGCTGTACCACATGTACATCGCGTTCGTGGGGCCGCCGGAGACGTACTTCTTCCGGGGTACCCACCTGCTGTTCGCGCTGGTGCTGGTGGTGCTGCTCCACCCGGCGGCCCGCGGCGGAATCGCCGGCCTCACCGCCGACGCGCTGCTGCTCGCCGGCAGCGTCGGCATCATCGCCTACCTGTTCATCAACCACGACTACATTCTCTTTCGCATCATCTACATCGACGAGCTGACCCTCGCCGACAAGTTCTTCGCGGTGGTCGCGGTGCTGACGGTGCTGGAGGCGACCCGCCGCATCATCGGCTGGGCCCTGCCGCTCACTGCGCTGGCCTTCCTGGTCTACGCCCTGCTCTTCACCTACGTGCAGTTCCCGGTCCTGCTCGAGCAGCTCTATCTTTCCACTGAAGGCATCTTCGGCAGCACGCTGGGCGTGTCGGCTTCCTACGTGATCCTGTTCGTGCTGTTCGGCGCCTTCATGGAGAAGAGCGGCACCGGCCAGTTGTTCATGGACTTCGCGCTGGCCATCACCGGCCACACCGCGGGCGGGCCGGGCAAGGTCGCGGTGGTGAGCTCGAGCCTGTTCGGCACCGTCTCGGGCAGCGCCGTGGCCAATGTCATGGTCGACGGTCCGATCACCATCCCGCTGATGAAGCGCAGCGGCTTCAGGCCGCCCTTCGCTGCCGCGGTCGAGGCAGTAGCCTCCACCGGCGGCCAGATCATGCCGCCGATCATGGGTGCCGCCGCGTTCGTGATGGCGGAGTTCCTGGGGGTGAGCTACCTGCAGGTGACCTTGTGGGCGCTCATCCCGGCGCTGCTCTACTACGTGGCGATCTTCTCGGCGGTGCATTTCGAGGCGCGGCGCCATGGCCTGGCGGGCGTGCCCAAGGCCCAGCTGCCGCGGCTGATGGCGGTGATGAAGGAGCGCGGGCACCTGTTCCTGCCCATCATCGTGGTGCTGGCCGGCCTGATCATGGGCTACTCGGCGCCGCTGTGCGCGTTGGTCGCCGCCCTCTCCTGCCTGCCGGTGGCCATGCTGCGCAAGACCACCCGCGCGCAGATCCGCTGGCGCAGCATCCCGGAAGCCCTCGAGGAAGGCGCGCGCAATTCGCTGGCGGTGGCGATGGCCTGCGCCTGCGCCGGGATCGTGATCGGCTGCGTCAGCATCACCGGCCTGGGCATCGTCTTCTCGCAGGTCGTCGTGGCCATCTCGCAGGACGCACTGATCCTGGCGCTGGCGCTGACGGCGGTGGCGGGCATCGTGCTGGGCATGGGCATGCCGACCACGCCGGCGTACATCGTGATGGTCGCCCTGCTGGTGCCGGCGCTGGTGAAGCTCGGCGCCACCGTGCCCGCGGCGCACATGTTCGCCTTCTACTTCGCGATCCTCTCGGCCATTACCCCGCCGGTGGCGCTGGCGGTCTTCGCCGCGGCCGGCCTCGCCAAATCCGACCTGTGGGAAACCGGCCTGGCCGCAGTCCGCGCGGCGGCGCCGGCCTACATCGTGCCATTCATGTTCATCTACGAGCCCGCGCTGCTGATGATCGGCGACTGGCCGACCATCGTCATGGCCTTCGCCACCGCCTGCGTCGGGGTGGTCTGCCTGGCCGCGAGCCTGCATGGCTGGGTGTTCGGCCGCGCCCGGCTGTGGCAGCGCGCCCTGTTCCTGGTGGCCGCGCTGCTGCTGATCAAGCCGGGGGTGTACACCGACCTGGCCGGGCTGGCGCTGATCACGATGGCCGCGCTCGGCGGCCGCCTCGTGCGAGCGGAGACCTGAAGGCGCCGCCCGGGAAAACGCCGCCATTTCCTTGCCGCGCCTTCAGCCGCTCGCCGGGCGCGGCTCCCAGACGTGGGCCATGAGGATGTCGAGCGGCACCACCCGCAGGGCCCGCTCGTGGGTCGCCTCCAGCACCACCGGCGGGGCGACGCCCGCCGCCAGCGCCTCCTGCCAGCGCGGCGCGCAGACACACCAGCGGTCGCCGGGCTTGAGCCCCGGGAAGCGAAAGGCAGGCAGCGGCGTGGCGAGGTCGTTGCCCAACTCGCGCGAAAAGGCAAGGAACTCCGCGGTCACGCGCACGCAGATGGTGTGGTTGCCGCGGTCGCTGCTGTCGGTATTGCAGCAGCCGTCGCGGAAGTAGCCGGTGACCGGGTCGTAGGAGCAGGCGAGCAGCTGGCCGCCGAGCACGTTCTTCGCGTCCATGGCCTCAGGCTGCCGGCACCAGGACCTGGTCGATCACCTTGCCGTCGTCCTCGCTGATCCGGATGCGGGCCGGCAGCAGCGACAGGTCCGTGGCCAGCCAGGCGTCGATGGTCGGATCGTCCGGATCGGCCTCGTTGCGCACCGTCAGCCGCACGGCTGCCACCCGCCCGCGTTCGGTCTCGACCGCCTCCTCGCCGACCACCAGGAACGACGCCTTGTCGATCTCCTTCATCGACGCGAGCGGCACCGTGAAGCGGCGGCCCGGCTGCAGCAACTCGGGGTTGCCGCGCGCCAGCAGGCCCACCTGGTAGAACACCGACAGCCGGTCCTGCGTTCCCGGCACCAGCTCCACCTCCGGCGGCGTGCCGCGGCCGATCATCTTGCCGCGGCGGTGATCGAACTCGATCACCCGCTCCGGCCGCTTGCCGCGCCGCTCGCTGTAGCGCTCGGGCAGCAGGCCCTTGTCGCCCACGCGGCCGACGCTGGTCTGGATCAGCACGCCGGAATAGAAGATCGCCACCATGCCCACGGCCTTGCCCCGGGTGGCGACTTCGTAGGTATCGCCGCCATTGCGGAGCCGGTAGTCGATCTCGGCCACCACCAGGTCGCGGCTCCGGTCGCCGTAGTAGACCCGGAAGCGCTGCTCGCCCGACGGCGGCAGCGGCGGCAAGGCGGCACGTGCAGGCGAGGCAGGCAGGACCGCCGAAGCGACCAGCGCCAGCGGCAAGGTGGCGACGAGGCGGCGCCGGCCGTTGCATGGCGGTTGCTCATCGCAGGTCGTGTCGGACAAGGCTACGCATTCCTCCGGTTTCGCGCCCAGCGACCTGCCGAGGCGGCGCATCGGCAATTCACTGGCGCCGCGCAGGCAGAATGTCTCTCGGCCTGCGTCTCGAACCCTATACTATCCCAGCACCCCCCATCTCCTGGACCACCTGCCCGCGCCGTCTCGTGAAGATCCGCCTGCACAGCATCTGGAAGTTCCTG
>JAEZQX010000240.1 GCA_023441105.1 Pseudomonadota bacterium
TGGCGCGGCTCAAGCGCGACCTGGACCGGTTGCAGCGCCAGCGTGACCCCGAGCAGAAGGCGCAGGCCGAGATCGAAGCGATCGCCGCGCAGCTGCCGCCGCCCTGATGCCGGCAGCGCCGCTGCCGGGCCGATAGCCGAGCCATGGAATTCGAATACTGGTGGCTGCTGGCCATCCCGCTGTTCTTCGGGCTCGGATGGGCCGCCGCCCGCGGCGAGCGCCGCCTGGCCACCCGCACGCCCGAGACGCTGTCGGACGCCTACTTCAAGGGCCTCAACTTCCTGCTCAACGAGCAGAACGACAAGGCCATCGATGCCTTCGTCGACGTCGTGCGCATCGAGCCGGAGGCGATCGAGCTGCATTTCGCGCTCGGCGCGCTGTTCCGCCGCCGCGGCGAGACCGAGCGGGCGATCCGGGTGCACCAGAACCTGGTCGATCGCGGCGATCTCGAGGCCGACCAGGGCGCGCATGCGCTCTTTGAGCTGGGGCAGGACTTCCTCAAGGCCGGCCTGATCGATCGCGCCGAAGATGCCTTCAACCGCCTGGAGGGAACCGCCTACGCCGCGGCCGCCGCCGGGCAGCGGCTGGAGATCGCGCAGCGCACGCACGATTGGCGGCGGGTCATCGACCTGGCGCGAGACGCCCCGGCGCATCCCGGCTTCGATGCCCGACGCATCATCGCCCACGCCTACTGCGAGCTGGCCATGAGCAGCCTGCAGGCGAAGCAATTCGACCAGGCGGTGGCGCATGCGCACCAGGCTCGCGAAGCGGCGCCGGACCAGGCCCGGCCACTGATCGTGCTCGGCCAGATCGCCTTCCAGCAGGAGGCGCATGGCGAGGCGCTCGAGGCTTGGGAGCAGCTGGCGGCAAGCAATCCGGAATACGTCGCGCTGGTGGCCGAGGATTGGCTGGCGGCCGGCGAGGCAGGTGGCGGCGCGGAGGGGCTGCGCGCGGTGATCGCCCGCATGCAACGGCTCGGTCCGGGGGCCCATTCGCCGGACCTCATCAAGGCGCTGGCCGACGCCATCGCGCGGCTCGACGGCAAGCCGGCGGCCGCCCAGTGGGTGCGGCAGATCCTGGTCACGCAGCCGTCGCTGCTCGGGCTGCAGATCCTGCTGGACCTGTCGCATCGTCCGACCGGCAGCGACCGGATCGGCAGCGCCGCCGATCTCGACGAAGCGGCGCTGCGCACGCTGGTCAAGCGGCAGGCGGAGCGGATGGCGCGCTACGTCTGCAGCGTCTGCGGCTTTCGGGCCCAGCACTACTACTGGCAGTGCCCGGGGTGCAGCCGCTGGGACTCCTATGCGCCGCGGCGCACCGAGGAACTGGAAACGTCGGCGTGAGCGCGGCACTGACGGTCCGGGAGCGTGCCTTCGAATATGTCAGGCTCGTCCGCCTGCATCGTCCGATCGGCACGCTGCTGCTGTTGTGGCCCACCTTGTGGGCACTGTTCATCGCTGCCGGCGGCGTGCCGACCCTCTACGCGCTGTTCGCCTTCTCGCTCGGCACCCTGCTGATGCGCTCCGCCGGCTGCGCCATCAACGACTGGGCGGATCGCGATTTCGACGGCGCCGTCGAGCGGACCCGCGACCGGCCGCTGGCCTCCCGCCGGATCGCGCCCTGGGAAGCAATCGTGGTGTTCGTCGTGCTGAGCCTGGCCGCCTTGCCGCTGGTGTTCCCGTTCGGGCCGCTGACCTGGCTGCTGGCGGTGGTCGCTGCCATCCTCGCGGCGAGCTATCCGTTCTTCAAGCGTTTCTTCGCGATCCCGCAGGCCTATCTCGGCATCGCCTTCGGTTTCGGCATCCCGATGGCGTTCGCGGCGGTGCGTGGCGAGCTGCCGGCCAGCTGCTGGATCCTGCTGGCCGCCAACATCGCCTGGGCCATCGCCTACGACACGGAATATGCGATGGTGGATCGCGAGGACGACCTCAAGATCGGCATCCGTACTTCGGCGATCACCTTCGGCCGGCACGACGTCGCTGCGGTAATGGCCTGCTATCTGCTGGCGCTGGTGCTCATCGGCTGGGCGGCGGCCATCGAAGGCCTCTGGCCATGGATCGGCGTCGGCCTGCTGCTGGCGGCGGCCGTCGCCGGCTATCACTTCCGGCTGATCAGGGATCGGACGCGGCAGGGTTGCTTCAAGGCCTTCAACCACAATACCTGGTTCGGGGCGGCGGTCTTCCTCGGCGTGTTCCTGGCGGTGATGCTTCGTTGAGGCGCGAGATTCCGTGCTGGAAGTTGAGTACGGATATACAGTGTTTCGGCTAGACTTCGCGGATGCCGATCGAAGTCGAACCTGCCGTCTCCGAGGTGCCGCTCGTGGCCGGTACCTCCAGCCCGTCGCTTGACCACCCGCCGCTCGACGGCCCGTCATCCGAGAGCCCATCCTCCAACAGCCCGTCCGCCAGCCCCCCGGCCATGACCGGCGCCGCCGCCGTCCGCTCGGCGGCTGCCGCCGACTGGCTCGCGCGGCTCAACGACGCGCAACGCCAGGCGGTGACCTTCGTCGGCGAGGCCGGCGCCCGGACCGGGGAGGATGCCCTGGTGTCGCGCCCATTGCTGGTGATCGCCGGGGCGGGCACCGGCAAGACGGCGACGCTGGCGCATCGGGTGGCCTGGCTGGTGGTCAATGGCGTCGATCCGGCCAGGATCCTGCTGCTGACCTTCAGCCGCCGGGCCGCCCAGGAGATGACGCGTCGCGCCGAGCGCCTGGTTGCCGAAGCCCGGCGCAGCGCGGCGCGCGACCGGCAGGCGCCGCCGGTGCGTCTTCCCTGGGCCGGCACCTTCCATGCCATCGGCGCGCGGCTGCTGCGGGAGCATGCGCAGCGCGTGGGCCTCGATCCCTCGTTCGGCATCCTGGATCGCGCCGACTCCGCCGACCTGATCGACGTGATCCGCCACGACCAGGGGTTGTCCGAGAAGGCGCGGCGCTTTCCCCGCAAGGACACCTGCCTGGCCATCTATTCCTATCGCATCAACACCGGCTGGACGCTGGAGCGGGTGCTGAACGAGGCCTTTCCCTGGTGCGCCGAATGGGCGGACGAGCTGCGCGCCCTGTTCAAGGCCTACGTCGAACGCAAGCTGTCGCACAGCGTGCTGGACTACGACGACCTGCTGCTGTGGTGGCATGCCGCCATGTCGGATGCGCAGCTCGCTGCCGAGATCGGCGGCAGCTTCGACCATGTCCTGGTCGACGAGTTCCAGGACACCAACACGCTGCAGGCGGAGATCCTGCATGCGCTCAAGCCGGCCGGCGCGGGAGTGACCGTGGTCGGCGACGATGCCCAGTCGATCTACTCGTTTCGCGCCGCCAACGTCGGCAACATCCTGGACTTCCCACAGCGCTTCGACCCCCCGGCCTGTCGCATCACACTCGAGCACAACTACCGGTCGGTGCAGCCGGTGCTCGATGCCGCCAACACGCTCATCGGCGAGGGCAGGCGGCAGTATCCGAAGACGCTGCGGTCGGATCGCGGCGCGGGCGCCCAGCCGCGACTGGTGACCGTGCTCGATGACCGGGCGCAGGCCGACTACGTGGTGCAGGAGGTACTCGCGCAGCGCGAGGCAGGCGTGGCGCTGAAGAAGCAGGCGGTGCTGTTTCGCAGCAGCCATCACAGCGACACGCTCGAAGTCGAGCTGGCCCGCCGCAACATCCCCTACGTCAAGTACGGCGGCCTCAAGTTCCTGGAGGCGCTGCACGTCAAGGACGTGCTGGCGGTGCTGCGCTGGGCGGACAACGCGCGCAACGGCATCGCCGCGTTCCGCGTCCTGCAACTGCTGGACGGGGTGGGGCCCGCAACCGCCCGGCGCTGCTTCGACCACATCGGCGCCAACGGCTGGTCGTTCGATGCCCTCGACGAATTCGAAGCGCCCGCCGCCGCGGCGCAGGCCTGGCCGTCGTTTCGCCGGCTGATGCGGGAGCTGGCGCAACCGCTCGCCCCCTGGGCGGGACAACTGGAGCAGGTGGTGCGCTGGTATCGACCGCTGCTCGAGCTGCGTCACGACGACGCGGCGGTGCGCGCGGCCGACCTGGACATGCTGGTGTCGCTGGCGCCGCAGTTCCTCGACCGCGAGCGCTTCCTCACCGAGCTGACGCTCGATCCGCCGTCGGCCAGCGGCGACCTGACCGGCGAGCCGCTGCTCGACGAGGACTACCTGATCCTGTCGACCGTGCATTCGGCCAAGGGGCAGGAGTGGGATTCGGTCTATGTCCTCAATGTCGCCGACGGCAACTTTCCCAACGAATTCGCCACCGGCAGCGAGGCCGGCATCGAGGAGGAGCGCCGGCTTCTGTACGTCGCGATCACGCGGGCCCGCAACCGCCTGCACCTGATCGAGCCGCAGCGCTACTTCGTCACCCAGCAACCGCGCCTGGGGGATGCCCACGTGCGCGGCGCGCGCAGCCGCTTCCTGACGCCGGCGGTGCTCGCGCACCTGGAGCCGCATCCGGCGGCCGGCGCCGGCGAAATTGGCGGCGGTGGACCTCGCGCC
>JAEZQX010000241.1 GCA_023441105.1 Pseudomonadota bacterium
GCCGCGCGCAGGTCACGGATCAGCCGGCGGGTTCGATCGGCACCAGCTCGCCGCCGTCCTGTTCGAATGCCTTCAGCTGCAGGGTATTGGCGATCGAGCCGATTGCCCGCCGCTGTTCCTCGCTGCCGCCGCGCTTGAGCACGACACCGGTCAGGTGTTCGCGGTCCTTGAGGTCGCTGATGTAGCCGAACAGTTCGGCCTTGCCCATCACCGCGCCGTCGATGGCGTAGCGGTCGTTCTTTGCCGGCTGCACGAGGGCATTGCCGTCCTTGACGTCCGAGCGCGCCATCGCGATTCCGGTAGCGAGGCCGAGCGCGAGCGCGCTGGCGGCAACGAGTTGCTTTTTCATGGTTCCTCCGGTGGATGGGCGCGGCTTCAGTCGGCCGCGGGAGCGCGCGCCTGCAGCTCGGAAATGAGGCCGTCGTTTTCTTCCAGGTAGGCCTTGAAGCCCATTTCGACGCCGAGCCGCGCGAGCGCGCTGATGTGCTCCTTCTTGACGCGCTGCTTCTCGCCGCGCTTGAGCAGCACCGTGGCGGCCGGGAGCGACTCTTCCTTGCGGTAGCGGATGGCGCTCTTGAGGTCCTCGACCGTCAAGGGCGCGCCGTCGAAATCGAACTGCCCGTCCTTGTCGGCCAGCAGCACGATGTCGAAACCGGCCGGGATGTTGGCTGCCTGCACCACCTGGCCGTCGCGCGTCGGCGCGCTGCCGCACGCGGCAAGCAGGGCGATGGCGGCGGCCACCACGGCGGCACGCCACCAGCGGATGGGGAAACTGCGCGGGAAACCCTGCATCTGTCGCACGCTCCGGCTGTCCAAAGGGCGAAGCCTACCATTGCCGGCGGGGCGGCGGCCGGCCTTCACGAAAACCTCACGCGGTCGGCAGGGTAACGCCGGTCTGGCCCATGTACTTGCCGCCGCGGTCCCTGTAGCTGGTCTCGCACTCCTCGTCGGACTCGAGGAACAGCATCTGCGCCACGCCCTCGTTGGCGTAGATCTTCGCCGGCAGCGGCGTGGTGTTGGAGAACTCCAGCGTGACGTGCCCTTCCCACTCCGGCTCCAGCGGCGTGACGTTGACGATGATGCCGCAGCGCGCATAGGTGCTCTTGCCGAGACAGATGGTCAGCACCTTGCGCGGGATGCGGAAGTACTCGACCGTGCGCGCCAGCGCGAACGAATTCGGCGGGATGATGCACACGTCCGACTGGATGTCGACGAAGCTGCGGGCGTCGAACGCCTTCGGATCGACGATGGTCGAGTTGATGTTGGTGAACACCTTGAACTCGTCCGCGCAGCGCACGTCGTAGCCGTAGCTCGATGTTCCGTAGGAGATCAGCCGTCGCCCGCCCGCGACCTTCACCTGGCCGGGCTCGAACGGCTCGATCATGCCGTGCCCGGCCGCCATGCGGCGGATCCATTTGTCGCTCTTGATGCTCATTGCGGGGAATCGGGAATAGGGAATCGGGAATGGTTCAAGCGGTCGGGGAGCGGGAGAAGGAATCCGGCGGCCGGTCGAAACGGGCTTTGCGCTTTGCGCTCTCCCATTCCCCACTCCCCATTCCCGATTCCCCTTTCACGTATTCGTGACGACGATCTTCGGCAGCCCCAGCGCCTTGTTGCGGGCGCGCAGGCTGAGGCGTCCGGCCGCGTTGCGGGCGATCTCGCGGTAGCGGGCGGCGAGGTCGGACGTGGGCATCGCGGCGACCGTCGGGTTGCCGCTGTCCGCCTGTTCGCGGATGCGGATGTCCAGTGGCAGACTGCCGAGCAGGGGGACGCCATACTGCGCCGCCATGCGTGCGCCGCCGCCCTCGCCGAACACGTGCTCCTCGTGGCCGCAGGCACTGCACACGTGGGTGGACATGTTTTCCACGATGCCGAGCACCGGCACCGCCACCTTCTCGAACATGCGCAGCGCCTTGCGCGCATCGAGCAGGGCGATGTCCTGCGGCGTCGTGACGATGACCGCGCCGGAAACCGGGATCTTCTGGCACAGGGTCAGCTGGATGTCGCCGGTGCCCGGTGGCAGGTCGATGACGAGGTAGTCGAGATCGGACCAGTTGGTCTCGCCGAGCAACTGCTGCAGGGCCTGCGTCGCCATCGGCCCGCGCCAGATCATGGCGGTGTCTTCCTCGATCATCAGGCCGATCGACATCGCCTGCACGCCGTGGCTGAGCTTCGGCTCGATGCGCTTGCCATCCTTCGTGTCCGGCTTGCCCTTGAGGCCCAGCATGCGCACCTGGCTCGGACCATAGATGTCGGCATCGAGCACGCCGGCGCTGGCGCCCTCGGCGCGCAGCGCCAGCGCGAGGTTGGCCGCGACGGTGGACTTGCCCACGCCGCCCTTGCCGGAAAGGACGATCAGGATATGGCCGATCTTCGCCAGGGTAGGCCCGACGGGATCCTCTTTGGGTTCGGTGCAGTGGCCCTTGCTGGCGCAGGTCTCACAGTTGTGGGTGCATGCTTCAGACATGATAAGTCTCCTTGAAACGGCTCTTCTTTCTCAGGCGCGGGCGCAGAATTCGCCGGTGGCCGTGTCGACGACGATCTTCTCGCCCATGACGATGTATTCCGGCACGGTCACGACCAGGCCGGTCTCGCAGGTCGCCGGTTTGCCGCGGCCCGTGGCCGAAGCGCCCTTCATGACCGGGTCGCAGACCGTCACCTCGAGCGTCACCTTCTGCGGCGGCTGGATGGCCAGGACCTTGCCGTCGGAAACGATGGCCTTCAGGTCCTCCATGTCCGGCAGCAGATAACACTTCACGGAGGCGACGTCGTCCTCGGTGAGCTCAAACTGGTCATAGGACTCCTGATCCATAAAGGAATAGACGCCCTGATTCTCATAGAGGAACTGCGTCGGACGGACCTCAAAGTCCGCCTCCCTGTAGAGTGCGTCGCCCTTGACCGTCTGGTCAAGCTTGGCCTTCGTCACCAGATTGCGGAAACGGAAATGGTACAGCGTCGCCGCGCCGCGCGCGCTGGGGTTCGTCACCTGCAGGCTGTCCAGCTGGTGCGGGACACCGTTGATCTCGACAAAACCGCCGCGCTTCAGATCGCATGCTCTCAGCATAATGAAATCTATCCTTCCTTAAAACAAAGTCGGTACGATGAAAGGGGTGAAAGGGGCATCTCAGCCGTTGTTGTCGCGCGCCCCGCCGCGATAGGCCCTGACCGCCTCGGCGAAGGCCGGCGAATTGGCGTACCCGCAGCATTTGAATTCGGGGCAGAACCCGCGGTAGACGCATTCCGGCACGCAGCACGACGCGAGCTCGGGATTCTCGGCGGCGATGGCATCGACGACCATCTTCCAGGCCTGACGCGTTTCGGGCGAGGCCTGCATGCAGAGACGCTTGCGGGAGATATTGATGATGGCCTGGGCGTTGGCGATGCACTCGTGCGTCACCGGCGTATCCTGACGGGAGGCATTGCGGTCAATTCCCGTGCGGTCCGAGCGCTGCGTGCCCACGAAGTGGTCAATGCCGAATTTGTGCCGCACCAGATGGACGCTGACCCAGCTCTTCAGCCCCACCCACTTCCAGCGGAAGACAAGCTGACGGATCGGGGAGTGTTCCGAGAGCAGAAGGCGCTTCTTCCAGGCCGAGGTGGGCTCCCCCGTGCCCTGGTCGCGGTTGATGGTCGTGCGGGCCGCATCAGCCACGTCGCGCCATGTCGAGCGCGTACCATAGAATTTCAGTTCAAGTGCCATAGCCAAAGGCTCCTTCTCCGGTATCGGACCATTCCGCCCGGGCATTGCCGACCAGTATACCACATCGGCCCTGCCTCCCCGCGCCCGCGCCCCGCCCGAATCGTCACGGCCTCTTTCGGACGCAGGCCCGCGTAAACGGCAGACAGGGCGCTGTCTTTTTGCTAGACTGGTGCCATCTTTTTCGCGAAGGGCAAGCAGGTTATGAATAGACTCCAGTATCTTATCCGCCGACTGCTGTTGATTGTGCCGACCTTTTTCGGCATCACGATCGTCTGTTTCATGCTGACGCGCATCCTTCCGGGCGGCCCGGTGGAGATGAAACTCGCGCAGATGCGCGGCATGGGCGGCGGCGGCGAAGCCGGCGGCGGCGCTCAGGCCGCCATGATCAACGAGGACGTGCGCGAACAGCTCAATAAGCAGTTCGGCTTCGACCAGCCCATCTGGAAGCAGTACACCGACTGGGCCTTCAAGAACTGCCTCGGCATGAGGATGAAGTCCTACGAATACCCCGACCGCACGGCCTGGGAGCTCATCCGCTCCCGCCTGCCCGTCTCCATGTGGTTCGGCATCGTCGCCTTCCTCGCCTCCTACATGATCTGTATACCCTTGGGCATAGCCAAGGCGCTGCGGCACGGCTCTCCCTTTGACTTCGCCTCCAGCGCCATTGTCTTCACCGCCTACGCCATCCCGGCCTTCGCCGTCGGCATGGTGCTCAAAATGTTCCTCTCCGGCACCATCGACGGCCTCTGGAACGTCTTCCCGATCGGCGGCTTCGAGAGTGACGCGGCCGTGGCCGCGGGCGGTTGGACGCTCTTCTGGGACCGCGCCTACCACATGGTCCTCCCCGTCACCTCCTACGTCATGACCTCCTTTGCCCTGCTCACCATCATGATGAAGAACTCCCTCATGGAGCAGATGAGCGCCGACTACGTCCGCACCGTCCTGGCCAAAGGCGCCAGCCGCACCCGCGCCATCTGGGGCCATGCCCTGCGCAACGCCCTCATTCCCATCGCCACCGGCTTCGGCAGCATCCTCGGCGCCCTCTTCGCCGG
>JAEZQX010000280.1 GCA_023441105.1 Pseudomonadota bacterium
GGACGGTGGCTGCCGGTGCGGCCGGTGGCCGTGGCGCAGGCGCGGTGGCCGGCGGGGGCACGGCCACGCGGGCAGGGGCGGGCACCCGCGAGGTGGCGGGCACAGGCGAGGGGGCCGGCACTGACGACGGGGCGGGCACTGGCGATGGGGCTGCCACTGACGGGGGGGCTTTGGCAGGCGCTGCCGCTGGCGCGGGTGAGGGCGCTGGGGCGGTCGCGGCAGGTGGAGTCGGATTGGGAACTCCCTCGAACGACGGCTTGCCCTGGTCGTTCAGCTCGAGCACCGGGCCGGCGGCCGATCCCTCGAAGGTGTAGCGCGGCGCGCCGTCGTTGGCCTGGGCTGCCGTCGTCAGCAGCAGAGCCATGGCGCAGGCGGTGGCGGCTTTCGAACGGATCACGTGGTTCCTCCTTGAGAACGTCATGCTGCTAATTGCACCGGCGCGGGCGATGACCTGGCGAGACGGGCCGGGGCGCGGCGATTGGCTTGAGGCCGCGAGCGAATCGATGCGGCGCTCGAGAAGCCCTGACAGGCTGGCATTGCGACGGAGCCAGCTGATGGCCGGTCCACGAGAGCGCCGCCGCGTGAGCGATGACAGCAACACGCCCGGTCACGATCGGCAGTGCGGCCTGGGAGACCAGCAAGAATCGTTCCGCTCGGGAGCACGCGCTCGCACGACCAGCCCCGTGTGTATCCCAGCCCCGTGTGTATCCGGGAGTTTAGCTCGTCGGCGGGGAGAGGCCTTCTTCCATCTGTTACCGGCGTATCCTGGTGTATCCAGACGTCTTGCCCCTGCTAGGCCGGCTTCGATTTCTTCATGGCCGCCAGGATCGCCGGCAAGGCGTCGGCAGCCTTCGCCTTGCAGGCGAGATCGGCGAGGGACGTCAATTCGGACGCTTGTGGATTGACCTCGATGATGGGCTTGCGGTGCCGCTTCGCCAATCGCGGCAGGCCCGCCGCCGGTTGCACGACGCCCGACGTCCCGACCACCAGGAGGACATCGCAATCCTCCATCAATCGCTCGGCACGCTCCCAGGCATCCGTCGGCAGCGACTCGCCGAACCATACGACGCCGGGACGGACGGGACCGCCGCAGTGGCGACAGGCCGGCGGCTCCACGCGCAAGGTTTCCTGACTGCCGCCAGGCGCAGACCCGGCGCCCGTGAATGCACGGCCGCAGGCGAAACAGCGTGGCGCGAACAGGCTGCCGTGCAGGTGCACGACCTCGCTGCTGCCCGCCCGCTCATGCAGGTCGTCCACGTTCTGTGTCACGACCACCAGTCCCGGCTTGATCCGCTCAAGCGCCGCGATCGCGAGATGGCCCGCGTTCGGTTGCGCGCGCTCGACCAGCGTCATCCTCCAGCGGTACCAGCCCCATACCAGCGCCTTGTCGGCCCGGAAGGCAGCCGGCGTGGCAAGTTGCTCCGGATCGAATTGCTCCCACAGCCCGGTTTGCGCATCGCGGAAGGTCGGGATGCCGCTTTCCGCCGACATGCCGGCGCCGGTGAAGACGCCGACCTGTGCAGCTGTAGCCAGCAGGTTGGCAGCGGAATCGAAAGCTGTGGCATCGTGAGAGTCAGGCATCGATCGCTAGCCTACCACCCGCAAGGAGAGACCGCCCCCAGCCGCGAGGATGTCAAAAAGCGTCTCTCGCAGGTCGATGCCCTGCCTGCCGGGCATAGGATGGTCGCCTCGAGAGGAGGCGCCGATCATGTGCAGACTGTGCGAGCAGGGCCAGCCGCAGGATCACCCGAACGACGCGGCCGGCGGCTGGGGCGCCAATGCGAGGCGGCGCTGGCTCAAGACCGGCGGTGCCATCGCCGCTTCCGCCGGAGCCATGTCGCTCTTTCGTCCGGCCGCCGCGCAGTCCCGGGGCGATCGCGAACCCGAGCACAGCGGCCGCGGCGGGCGCCGCTACCTGATCCGCGGCGGATCGGTGATGTCGATGGACCCCAAGGTCGGCGACTTCGCTGAGGCCGATGTCCTCGTGGAGGGCGGCAAGATCGCCGCGGTGGGCCGCAACCTGCAGGCCGGCGGCGCGGCGGTGATCGAGGCGGCGGGTCGCATCGTGATGCCGGGCTTCATCGACACCCATCACCACCTGTTCGAAACCGCGCTGCGCAGCTATCTCGCGGACGGCCTGCTGTTCGACGGACTGGATCCGCGCACGACGCAGAACTACTTCGAGAAAGTGCTGCAGACTTTCGCGCCGGTGTACCGGCCGGAGGATGTCTACATCAGCACCTTGTTCGGCTCGCTGAGCCAGCTCGATGCCGGCGTCACGACGGTGTTCGACATTTCCCAGATCCATCACTCGCCCGAGCACAGCGACGCGAGCATCGAGGCCCTGCGCGATTCGCAGCGACGGGCGGTGTTCGGCTACTTCGAGAGCGCGGGCAACGTTCCGGGCAACCAGTATCCGGCCGATGCAGCGCGGATCAAGGAGCAGCATTTCAGCTCGGCGGACCAGCTGCTGTCGATGTTCATGGGCGGCGAGATCTACCTGCCGGGCTATGAGGCGGCCTGGACGCTGGGGCGGGAGCTTGGCCTGCCGGTGGCAGCGCATATCGTCGGCACCTTCGGCATGCGGGCGACCTTCGACAAGCTGGCCGCCGAGGGCGCCTTCGGGGCCGACAACCTGTTCATCCACATGACCGGGATGTCCGACTTCGCCTGGCGCAAGGCGCGCGACGCCGGCGTCGGCGTCTCGTTTGCCGTGCCCATCGAGATGAACATGCGCCACGGCACGCCGCCGATCCAGAAGGCGCTGGACCTCGGCTTCCAGCCGTCGCTTTCGACCGACGTCGAGTGCACCCTCACGGCGGACCTGTTCACCCAGATGCGCAGCGCCATGGCGCTGCAGCGCATGTTCATCAACGGCCGCGCGCTCGGCGAGAACGGCCCGGCGGAGACCAGCCTGCCGCCGCTGGTGACGACGCGCGATGTATTGCGCTGGGCCACCGTCAACGGCGCGCGCGACCTGAAGCTTGGCGCCAAGGTCGGCTCGCTGACCCCAGGCAAGGAAGCGGACATCGTCATCCTCGACGCCGAGGCGATCAACGTCGCGCCGCTGAACCACGTCCCGGGAGCGGTGGTCTCGTTGATGGAGCGCAGCAACGTGGAGACCGTCATCGTCGCCGGCAAGGTGCGCAAGTGGCGGGGCCGGCTGCTGGACGTCGACCTCGGCAGACTGAGGCGCGGCCTGGAGGAGTCGCGCGACTACGTGTTCGGGCGGGCCGGCATCGGCAAGGACCTGTTTCGCGAACCCTGAGCGAGCGCGGGCCGGCTACTGATCAGCCCTGCATCACGTCGATGTAGTAAAGCCCCCAGGGACACAAGGCAAATCGTTCCTTCACCGGCTTGTCCTTGAAGGCGGGCAGGTTGTCGGCATCATGGACCGCCCAGTGCGGGCCCAGCCCGCCCAGCGCCATCGGCTGGTCGTCGATGTGCGTGGCAACGATCATGCGAAGGGACCGGATCTGGTCCGCGCCGATGACGACGTTGTAGCCGTCGATGGCGCGCAGGCCGACGCGCAGGGCAGGGCCGACGTCGACGCCAGCCTCTCCCAGCACCGCCGTCAGCAGCGGCCCGGACAGCTTGTGCGGCTTCTCGTCATATTCCAGCGTCGGGCGGATGTCGATCCGCGGCAGCCGCTGCAAGCGCTCCGCTTCCAGCGCCAGCGCCGTCGAGAACTTGACACCGTGCCGGACCAGCAGTTGATCCAGCACCGGGTCCACCGGGCCGCGATTGCCCTTGGCGACCGCGCCGCCAATGGTGAGCAACGGGGCGCTCGTGCCCGGACTGTTGGCCAGCGACGGGGTCGCTGCCGGAAGGATCGCAACCGCGGTGGCGGTGCAGAGGAACTGGCGCTTGTTCATGAAGATCCCTGGACGTGGCGTGTATCGACGAGGATCGGATCGTACCCGCTGCTCGTTGCTCGAACAATTCGATGTCAAACATGGCAACTTCGACGCCAACCGCTGGACCACGACGGTGGGGCGGCCTAGTGTTGCTGCACCCTCCATTCCAAGGAGATGACCTCATGGCTACGCCGGCATCCGAAGCGTTTCCGGGCGGCAGGGAGTTACAGCCTGAGTTCGCCGCGATGGAAAGGACGGCCCTGCCGACTGCCGGGGTGAGGACGCCGGTCGTGCAGGCTGGCGCAGCGGCATCGCCGGAAGCGGTCGTCTTCGTCCATGGCAACCCGGGATCCACCAGCGATTGGACCAGCCTGATGCAGCGCGTCGCGCCGTTGTGCCGCGTCATCGCGATGGACATGCCCGGATTCGGCCAAGCCGACAAACCGCAGGACTTCGACTACACGGTAGACGGCTACGCGAAACATCTCGATGCGCTTCTGGATGCGCTGGGTGTCCGGCGAGTCCATCTGGTGCTGCACGACTTCGGCGGAGCCTGGGGATTGGCCTGGGCGGCCCGGCAACCTCAACGCCTCGCCAGCGTGACCCTGATCAACATCGGCATCCTGCCGGGCTACCGGTGGCATCTGCTCGCCAGGATCTGGCGGACGCCATGGCTCGGGGAGCTGTTCATGGCGATGACCACGCGCAGCGGACTACGGTTCTCGACGCGCTTCGGGAACCCGCGCGGCTTCTCCGATACCTACTTCGAGGAGATGTTCCACAACTTCGATCGCGGTACCCGGCGAGCGGTGCTCCGGCTGTATCGAAATACGAGTGACGTCGATGCCATCAGCCGATCCTGGGCCGCGTCGCTGGCTCCCCGGCATATCCCTGCATTGGTGATCTGGGGCGTGCATGATCCGTACGTGCCGGTGAAGTTCGCGGAGATGCAGCGGCAGTACTTCGACGTCGAGCGGGTAGTGCGCCTGGAGGGAAGTGGGCATTGGCCGATGGTCGATGATCCCGAGGCGGTAGCGCAGGCATTGGTCCCCTTCCTGGTGAAGCATCGGGCGGGGGATCGCGGCGTGGAGGCGACGGCCGCGGCCTGACTCCCGGGAGGCGTCAGCCGTGGATCTCGACCACCGGCTCCTGGCGCGCCTTCCAGGGGGAGGGGCGGCTCTCCCGATGCTTGATTCCTCTCACCAGCCGCTTGGCGAGGTCGCCGTCGCGGATCACGCAGGTGATGTCGCCATGTTCAGCCTTGACAGATTCCAGTCGGGCGATCAGCTCGGAGATGGTCATGATGTCGGGGCGGCGCTTGTCGAGCGGGAGATGGTGCGGCAGGCGCCGGCCGCCGTCTGTGAAGGAGATCACGGTGTGGGGCTGCCTGGCCGTGAGTCCCGGCGAGCCGCAGCCGCGGGGTATGTCCGGGGCTGCGCAGGAACCGAGCCGGCCCGGTACGGCCCTATACTCGGCGATCCTGCCCCGATCTTCCTTCCACCTGACCATGGACTTCCCGGGTAGCGCCGCCGAGCCGCCGTTCTTGCCTGACCATCAGGTCCGTGACGCAATCGACGCCGCGCTTGTGCTGGCGACGAACCGATGACCACGTCGTTGCGCGGCATCTCCTCCATGGCGACCCGCTCCTTGCTGGCGGCGCTTTGCAAGGCTTATTGCGAAGAGACTGGCGCCGCGGCCGAATTCGAGGCGGCCGGCGGTGTGGAAGTGCCCCGACGGCTGAGGCTTGGAGAGACCTTCGACCTGGTCGTCCTGGCGGAGAAGGCGCTGCAGATGCTGGCCGATGAAGGCCTCGTCATCGCAACGTCGCTGGCGCCTTTCGCCCTTTCGCCGGCAGCCGTGGCGGTGCGGGCCGGTGCGGACAGGCCGGCGATCGGCAGCGACGACGAGTTGCTGCGGGCGCTGCGCGCCGCGGTGACCATCGGCTATTCCACCGGCCCCAGCGGCGATGCCCTGCTGCAATGGCTGGAGCGCGCCGGCATCCTGCCGGAGCTGCGGCCACGACTCCTGCAGGCACCGCCTGGCTTTCCGGTCGCGCGGCTGGTCGCCGAGGGCAAGGCGGAGATCGGCCTGCAGCAGCTGAGCGAACTTGCCGGCGTCGACGGTGTCGAAGTCGTCGGCCCGCTACCCGCCGGGATGCAGCTGGATACAGTGTTCGCAGCGGCGATCTGCGCCAGGAGTCCTCGGCCGCAAGAAGCCCGCGCGTTCCTCGGCTTCCTCGGCTCGCCGGCGGCGGCCGTTGCCATCGACAATGCCTTCATGAGCCCGTACCGCAAGCGCGGTGCGACCGGAGCGACTGCGACATGATCATCGACTGCCACGGCCATTACACCACCGCGCCGAAGGCGCTCGAGGCCTGGCGCAAGCGCCAGGTCGGCGGCGAAAAGCCGCTGGCGTCGGAGTTGCGGATCAGCGACGATGAGCTGCGCGAATCGATCGAGTCGAACCAGCTGCGGCTGATGCGCGAGCGGGGTGCCGACCTCACGATCTTCTCGCCACGTGCGAGCTTCATGGCTCATCACATCGGCGACTTCGAAATGTCGTCTGCCTGGGCCGGCGTCTGCAACGAACTGATCCATCGGGTGCAGCAGCTCTATCCGGACCACTTCATCGGTGCCGCAATGCTGCCGCAGTCTCCAGGCGTGGATCCGCGCAGCTGCGTCGCGGAGCTCGACCGCTGCGTCTCCGACTACGGATTCGTCGCGCTGAACCTCAACCCGGATCCATCGGGCGGTCACTGGCGGGAGCCGCCGCTCGATGATCGCTGGTGGTGGCCGATCTACGAGCGGATGGTCGAGTTCGACGTTCCGGCGATGATCCACGTGAGCACCAGCTGCAATCCGTGCTTCCACACCACCGGCGCGCACTACCTGAATGCCGACACCACCGCGTTCATGCAATGCCTCACGTCGACGCTGTTCCGCGATTTTCCGACGCTGCGCTTCGTGATCCCCCATGGCGGCGGTGCCGTGCCGTACCACTGGGGAAGGTTTCGCGGCCTGGCACAGGAGCTCAAGCTGCCGCCGCTGTCGGAGCACCTGATGCAGAACATCTTCTTCGACACCTGCGTCTATCACCAGCCGGGCATCGACCTGCTGACGCACGTCATCCCGGTGGACAACATCCTCTTCGCATCCGAGATGATCGGCGCGGTACGCGGAATCGATCCGGAGACCGGCTTTCACTTCGACGATACGCGCCGCTATATCGAAGCGTCGGCACTCTGCGAGGACGATCGGCGCAAGATATTCGAAGGCAACGCGCGGCGCGTCTATCCGCGGCTGAACGCGGTCCTCTGAGGCCAGGCGAACGCGGCCTCCGGGCGCGCAGGCGGCGCGGCTACTTGCCGAACATTCCCTTGAGCTGGTTCAGCCCCGGAATCTCGATGGCTCCCCCCTTGGGCGCCTGCACGTCGTAACGGATCAGCTGGGTGATGTCGCCATCCTTGGTCTTGCCTTCCATCCGGCGCGGCAGGTCGTCGGTGGCGCCGATCCACATCCTGCCGTTCATGGCGGGCTCGCCATCCGCCTTGCCGGTGAACTGGTAGATCACCGTCGGCACGCCATCGACGACCTCCTTTCCGACCTGCCGGCAGTCGCTGAAGTTCGACTTGTTCGCGTCGATCACTTCCTTGCGATTGATCGCCACCGGCGACCGGATCCACTGCTCTCCCGCCTTGATGTACATGCCTTCCGGCGCCATCATGACTTCGGTATTGAGGGTTTCGCCCTTCGAGACCATCGACATCTTGACCGTGTACCGTTCGGCCTTCGCGTACGCTTCCGCCGCCTTCTTGATGGCGGCGCAGGAGTCGGCGAGACCTGGCCCCGCGGCTGCGAGAGCCAGCAGTCCGGCGAGAAAGCGATAACGGCCGGCGGACAGCCTGCTGCCGGCGGGGCAGGTCAATGCGACGATCTCCATCGGCTTCTCCCCTGGATGGCATCGAAGCAATGATTCTGCCGCTGCCGAAGCCGGACTCGGCACCTTCTTGGGGAAAGCGAGACATTCCGGGGGAGTCGCAGCCCCCGGCTATGGGGTGACGAAGCTGCAATTCGGCCTTTGTTGCGGCCCTCTCGACGCTGCCGTGCGCGGCTTATCGGGCTGTTTCCCCGACGCCACGGGCGGGTTTGCTCTTCCCGGTCGGATTGGCGCCCTCCCTGCCGCGGGGCGATTCGGCCGTGGCCGCTGCCCGCGCCACGCATGCCTCACGCTCGCTGCCGGCGAGATCGTTGCAGTTCTGGCGCCCGTCCTTGAAGTCGGATGCCACGCCTTCGCGCGCCGGGGACTGCGGGCCGGCGGGGCGCGATGCATCGCGCGCCGACGTTGCATCGCCGGCTGCAGCGCCGCGGCCGGCCGCCGGGTTGTCCGCGG
>JAEZQX010000312.1 GCA_023441105.1 Pseudomonadota bacterium
ACCTGGTACCGCTGGCTGTTCTTCGGCGGCAGCTGCATCGAGCCGGCGGTGGCCGAGGAGATGTTCAAGCGGCCGCCGGTCGAGCGCAAGAGCGCGATCGGCTGGGGCAGCATCGCCGACGTGGTGACGGCGCTCGAGGCCGGGCTGCGGCCGGGCCCGTGGCTGCTGGGCGAGCGCTTCAGCGCGGCCGACGTCTACGTCGGCGCGGAGCTCGGCTGGGCGGCGCAGTGCGGCGTGAAGCCGGTGCAGGAGAGCAAGGTGATCGGGGAGTACACCTCGCGGTGCGCGCAACGCCCGGCGTTCCGGAAGGCAATGGGGTAACCCGAGTCGGGGCGACCTACTCGATGCGGTAGAGCCTTCTGGCGTTGTCGCCGAGGATTGCCGCCTGATCAGCCGTATCGAGTCTTCGAACCGCTTCCTTGACCGCGTTCAGGATCGAGGCATAGTCGGTCCAGAGCTTCTCGATCGGAAAGTTCGAACCCCACAGGCAGCGTTGCGGGCCGAAGATCTCCACGGTCTCCCCGACGATCTCGGCGATGTGAGCGGGATCGTTGCGATGAATGAAGGTGCCGAGTCCGGAAAGCTTGGTGCAGACGTTGGGCTGGTCCGCAAGCCGCTTCATGCCGTCACGCCAGGCACGACGCCCGGCCTCGGTGCGATCCTCCGCCATCCCGGCATGCTCGAGGACGAGCGTGGTCCGCGGAAACGCTGCCGCCAGGGCCGCGCCGTCCTTCATCTGTGAAGCGAAAACCTGCAGCTCGAACAGCCAGCCGTACTCCTCCAACCTGGCGAAGTTGCGACGGAAGACGGGGCTGTTCATGTCATCAGGCCGCGACGCAAACCGGTACATCGGATTCTCGTGCCAATGGAGCTGCTGCCGTACGCCCCGCATCAGCGGCGCTCGCGCTTGAGCCAGCAGGGTGGGCGTTGCGTCGTCAGCGAGAAGATCGACGAAGCTGACAATCGCATGGGGCCATCCGCTGCGATCTGCAATGGACTGAACCCATTCGACTTCCTCGACTGCCCGCTCCTTGGCCCAGTTGGTCTGGACGTACACCGATGCGGCCACACCGCTACCGGCAATATCGGCGAGGTACTCGGCGATCGGGTAGTCGCGCTTGATGGCCTCGTAGTCTCCGAAGATCCGGGGAACCGTCGGGCCCTGCAGCCACGGCTGGTCGGCGCGACGCCAGATGTGATGGTGAGCATCGACCACGCGTGGCGAAGGCGATGCAGCAGACAATGAGTTGGTCATATCAGAACCAGCGCGATGGCCGGGAAGAAGGTCAACAACAGCAGCACCGCCAGCAAGGCGAATACGAAGGGAACCGAACCGACGACAACCTCCTTCATGGAGGTTCCCGAGATGCCTGCTATGACGAAGAGATTCAAGCCGATCGGCGGCGTGATCGCCGCGATCTCGATGTTCAGGGTGAGCACGATCGCAAAGTGGATGGGATCGATGCCAAGCGCCTTGACCGTGGGAAGCAGGAGCGGCGTCACCACGGTCAGCAGCGTGAAGCCATCCAGGAAGCAACCCAGCACGAGCAGAACGCAGTTGACCAGCAGCAGGAAATGGATCGGCGACAGGTTCAGTGCATTGATAGCGTTGACGATCGAGTCGGGAATGCCGGCCAGCGTCGCCACCATTCCAACGAACAGGGCACCGGACAAGATGAAAAGGATGGCGCCGGTGGAGCGTGCGCTCTCGACGAGAATCGACGGCAGATCGCCGAAGCTGATGGTGCGGTAGAAGAAGACGCCGACCACGATGCCGTAGACGACCGATACGGCCGCCGCCTCGGTTGGCGTGAAGAAGCCGAGGTAGATGCCACCGAGCACGATCGCCGGCATCAGCAGCGCAGGGCCGGCCCGTCGGAAGGTGGTCCAGACCCTGGCGATTGAGAATGGTTCGGTTCGCTTGCCGTAGCCGTGTCGGCGGGCCAGCACGAAGGCGACGAGACCGATCGCCGCGGCGGCCACGAGTCCGGGCAGGACACCTGCGATGAACAGGTCCTTCACCGACTGCTGCGCCATCTCGGCGTAGATGATGAAGGTAACGCTCGGCGGAATCAGGATGCCCAAGGTGCCGCCAGCAGCCATCAGGCCGGCGCTGAACTGGCGCGGGTATCCCAGGGTGCCCATCACCGGAATCATCACCCGTCCCAACGCCGCTGCCGAAGCGACCGATGAGCCGGTCATGGCGCCGAAGATCGCCGATGCGCCGCTCGCCCCGACCGAAGCGCCGCCCGAGATGCCGCCGACCAGGCTTTGCATCAGATCGAACAGGTACTTCGCGAAACCCGACCGCAGCATGATGTTGCCGGCCAGGATGAAAAAGGGGATGGCCAGCAGCACGAAGCTGTCGAGGCCGGAATAGATGGACTGCGCGATCTGGGTCAGGGAAGTTACTTGGAAGAATACGACCGCCGCGAGGCCGGTGAGCCAGAGGCTGAATGCGACCGGGACGCCAAGCGCCAGCAGCCCGACGAGGGACAGGATCAGGAAGAGCGCCATTGTCAGGCTTCCACGCTGGCGACGGGGATCGCGGGTCGGATGCCGATCAATCGCAGCACCAGGCGAAGGCTCATCAGCGCGAAGCAGATCGGCACAACGGCCTGTGCGACCCACACGGGGAACGGAAGATCGGAGTGGGCGAAAGAGATGCCGAAAGCGGCGGATTCGATCACGTACTTGGTGCCCAGCCACGCCGCCGTCGCCGCAAATGCCAGACACAGCAGGTCCGTCAGGCGCTCCAGGATCAGCTGGCCCGCGGGTGGCAGGCGGGTGACAAAGAGTTCCACCCGGACGTTCGCGCCGTCCCGTGCCAGGCCGACGGCGGCCACGTAGGTCATCATGATGAGAAGCACTCGTGCGAGCTCATCGGTCCAGAGGTTGGAGTGTCCGAAGATGCCCCTGGCGACCAGTTCGTACATGACGATCACGAGCACCGCCGTCAAGGTGAGGCCGGCAAGCGCGTCCTCCACCTGCCCGAGGAAGCGCGCCACTCGCGCAAGACTGCGATTCATTCTCCGGCCTTCCGCGGCTACTTCGAGTAGCTGCGCACTTTTTCCAGCAGTTCCGGCCCGATCTGGCTTTCGAATTGCTTCCAGACGGGGCGGGTCGCTTCCATCCAGGCTGCGCGCTCGGCATCCGTCTGGACATGCACATCGACGCCTTGCGCTTTCATTCCTTCGATGGCCTTGCGGGACTCCGCCGCTGCGCGATCCCGATGTCGCATGGCGACTTCGCTTGCGGTGGTCTGGATGATCTCGCGCAGATCAGGCGCCAGGCCGTTCCACCACTTGGCGTTGACCATCCACGGGTAGAAGGCGATGTAGTAGGTGGCGTAGGTGACGTGGCGGATGCTTTCCTGCCATTTGTAGATCAGGAAGTTGTCGGTTGGGACATTCAGGCCGTCGATGACCCCCTGTTGAATGGCCGGAGACAGCTCGACGAAGTTCAGCGAAACCGGCGTCGCCCCCAGAGCCTGCAGAGTGGCAAGGTTGACCTTGCCGAGGCCGCGCATCTTCAGTCCGGCCATGTCGCGCGGCCCGCGGATCGGCGTGTTCTTGGTGCCCGGTACCAGATAATCGAAGGGCAGCACGCCGATCAACTTGGCCCCCTTCGATTCGACGTCGGCATAGGCCTGCTGGAAGAAGCCGTCGTCGATCGCCTTGTAGAAGGACTGCTGGGTCGGAAATGCGTAGGGGAGCTCCGACACGGCAAGGCGCGGCGAGAGGGAACTCCAGTACGCGGAGATCAGGGTGCTCATCTCGGCATCGCCACGCAGCAGTGCCTGCAGCAGATCCAGCCCCTTGTAGAGACTGCCGCTCGGGAACAGCTTGACCTCGATACGGCCCTTGCTCCGTTCCTCGAGCAACTTCTTGAACTCCTGGTTGGCGAGGCCAGGCGTGATCTCGAGCGAATACTCGATCGGAAAACGTATGGTGACCTCAGCCGCAGACACGGGGGTCGCGAACGCGGTGGCAAGCAGGGAGCAAAGTCCCACGACCATCTTCTTCATCGGAACTCCAGGTGAGGCCGCCTTGTCACGACGGCGGGCGGGATGGGAAAAGCGCGATGCGAAGCCTCGAAGCACAGTGAACGTTGGCCTCAGCGGTTGTAGCCCTTGACGCGCTCGATCAGATCCTTGCCGACCTGCGGCGCGAAATCGGACCACACCGAGGCCGTGGCGTCAGCCCAGGCCTGGCGTTCGGCTTCGGTCTGGACATGCACGTTCACGCCATGGCCTCGCAAGGCCTCGATTGCCTTCTGCGTTTCTGCTTCGGAGCGCGCCCGGTGGCGCAGGGCCACCTCGACCGCGGTGTCCTGGATGATGGTGCGCAGGTCCGGGTCCAGGCCCTTCCACCATTTGGCGTTCACCATCCACGGATAGAAGGCCAGGTAGGCGGGCGCGTAGGTGACGTTCTTGACCGACTCGTACCATTTGTAGGCAAGGACGATGTCGATCGGCGCGTTCAGGCCATCGATGACGCCTTGCTGCAGTGCCGGTGAGAGCTCCACGAGATTCAGCGACACCGCCGAGGCGCCGAGCGCCGACAGCATGGCCGAGTTGGTCTTGCCCAAGCCCCGGATCTTCAATCCCTTCATGTCCTGCGGCGTCCGCAGCGGCTTGTCACGGGTCGCGAAGGCGAAATGATCGTACGGCAGGACACCGATGATCTTCGCGCCCTTGGCTTCGACCTCCTCATAGGTCTTTTCCATGAAGCCCTTGTCATCGACCGCCTTGTAGAAGGCCCTGCGGTCGGAGAATGCATAAGGCAGCTCGAAAACCGACAGCTTCGGCGAGACCGCAGTCCAGTAGGCGGAGGTGAGCGTGCTCATCTCCGCATCGCCGCGCAAGATCGCCTGGACCAGGTCGAGCCCTTTGTAGAGGCTGCCGCTCGGGAACAGCTTGACCTCGACCCGACCCTTGGTCCGCTCCTCGAGGAGCTGCTTGAATTCGCGATTGGCTACGCCCGGTGCGATGTCCGCGGAGTACTCGACTGGGAAACGGATGGTGACGTCGGCGGCGCCGGCGACCAGCGGCGCAGCCGAAAGGCAGGCCGTCATGAACAAGGACCGAACCAGGGATGGAAACCGCACGATGCCTCCTGCTTTTCTTCGAAAGCGATGAAGTGTACTTTAGACTTTCGTAGATCAAGCGAACTTTCGAAAAAATGAGCGAAGCTGTCGGTACAAGCCGAAGCGAAGCGGCATGGAAGGCCATGCGGGCGGCCATCTTCAGTGGACGCTTTCCGCCGGGAGCACCCTTGCGATTCCAGGAACTGCAAGCGCTCTGCGGGATGAGCGCTTCGCCGGTTCGTGAGGCGCTGGCGAAGCTCGTTGCGGAAGGCCTGGTGGAGGGGGAGCACAACCGCGGCTACCGGGTGACGGCCCTGACGCGGGAGGAACTGGACGACCTCGTGCGGACGCGGCTGCTCCTGGAGACCTGGATGCTGACGCGCTCCATCGAGATCGGCACCGAGCAATGGGAGGTGAACCTCATCTCCGCCCTCCACCTCCTCTTGCGCCTGGCCCGCAAGGACGATCAGGACCCCCGCCTCATGAACGAGGAGTGGAATACCCGGCACGCCGCCTTCCATTCGGCGCTGATGGGTGGCTGCGATTCGGTCATCCAGCAGCAGTTCTGCCGTCAACTCTACGATCGGGCGGACCGCTATCGGCGGCTGTCTCTGGCCGTCGAGCATGGGCCGCGTGACATCGACGGTGAGCACGAGGCCATCGCCAAGGCAGCCCTGGACCGGGATGTCGCGCGGGCGACCGGGTTGCTAAGCGATCACTACGAGCGGACGGCGGCTTTTCTTCGGCGGCACTTGCCGGATTGAGCGTTGCCGGCTGTCGCCTACCCGAACCGCAGTGACCGCAACCCCACCACCCGGTCGATCCACAACACCACCCCGAAGGTCAGCAAGATGCTGACCGTCGACACCGCCGCCGCCGTCGGGTCGAAGTCCCAGCGCAGGTAGTCGAAGAGCTGCAGGGGCAGCGTGGTCATGCCGATGCCCTTGAGCAGCAGCGACATGTTGAACAGGTCGAACGAGATCACGAAGGCGAACAGGGCGCCGGTGATGATGCCGGGCTTGATGAGCGGCAGGGTGACGCGGCGGAAGGTGGTGGCCGGCGTCGCGCCCAGGCTGCGGGCGGCCTGCTCGATCGACGCGTCGTAGTTGAAGAGCGACGACGCGACGTTGGTGAAGACGTAGGGCAGGGTCACCAGGATATGGCCGACCACCAGGCCGAACATGGTGCTGGTGCCGATGCCGGTGGCGTAGAGGAAGAACAGCAGCGCGATCGCGGTCAGGATCTCCGGCAGCATCAGCGGCAGCAGCAGCACCAGGCGCAGGCCTTCGCGCAGCCGGCCGGCGTGGCGGACCACGTACAAGGCCGCAGCCGTGCCGACGACGGTCGACACCAGCATGGCGATGGTCGCGATGACCACCGACGTTCCGATCGCCCGCATGAAGGCTTCGTTGTTGAACAGCGCCACGAACCAGCGCAGCGACAGCCCCTGCGGCGGGAAAGCGAGGATCTCGCCGGCATTGAGCGACATCAGCACGATCAGCACGATCGGCAGCATCAGGAAGACATACACGCCGCCGATCCACAGCCGGGCCAGCAGGCCGCCGAGGCTGAAGCGCCGCCGGCGCGCGTCGGACGTCGGCAAGCTCACTGCACCCCCTTCATCAGCAGGCCGGACAGCTTCGCATAGACGGCCACGGCGACCAGCCCGCAGGCGGCGAGTACCAGCGCCAGCGCCGCGCCCGCCGGCCATTGGAAGTTGTCGATCAGGCTTTGCACGACCAGCACCGACATGGTCTTCATCTGCGCGCCGCCGAGCATCACCGGCGTCACGTAGGCGCTGAGCGTGAGCACGAAGACCAGGATCGAGCCGGCCTGGATGCCGGGCCAGCTCAGCGGCAGGACCAGGCGCCAGAACACCTTCAACCTGGAAGCGCCGAGCGACTGACCGGCCGTCTCCAGCACCGGATCGATGCTCTGGATGACGCCGATCAGCGGCAGGATCATGAATGGCAGGAAGACGTGAACCAGCGCGATGGTGACGCCCAGCCGGTTGTTCATCAGCTGCAGGCCGGTCTCCAGCAGCCCCAGGTCGATCAGCGCGCGGTTCACGACACCGTTGCCGGACAGCAGGATCAGCCAGCCGAAGCTGCGCACGACCACGCCGACCAGCAGCGGCGACAGCACCAGCACGTAGAGCACGCCCTGGTAGCGCGAGGTGGTGCGCGCGAGGTGGTAGGCGAGGGGGTAGCCGAGCAGCAGGCAGATTACGGTGGTGGTCACGCCCAGCAGCAGCGTGTCCGCCAGCACCCCCAGGAAGTAGCCGTCGCCGAGGATGCGGGTGTAGTTGCCGACGGTGAGCCCGGCGCCGTAGGGCGCGCCGACGGCCGGCTCGCGCAGGCTCATCACCACGATGTTGAGGTACGGCAGCAGGAGGAACACGCCGATCAGCACCAGCGCCGGCGCGATCAGCCAGAAGGCCCGCCGACCGAGCGGCAGGCGCGGGAGGGGCGTGGCAGTGGCGGTGGCGGCCTGGGTCATGCGGACTGCGGGATGACCCAGGCACTGTCGGGACCGAGCACCACCGCGGCGCGCGCGCCTTCGGCAACCCGCTGCGCATGCGCGGTCTGCACCACCAGCGAGACGTCGCCGGCGCACTGCACCACATGCTCGACGGCGGCGCCGAGAAAATAGACGCGGCTGACGGTGCAATCATGCCGGCTGGTCGCCTGCCCGGCATCCGGCCCGGAAGCCTGTGCGCCGGGCGCGCCAATGTCGCTGCCGGCGAAGCCGATCGCCTCCGGGCGGATCGCGAGCTGTACCGGCTCGCCCGGCTGCAGCGGCCGGTCGTGGCGAGCGTCGACCGTGCCCATCGGCGTCTGCACCCGGATGGTCAGGCTGCCGCCGTCGTCACCCGCGCGGCTGGCGCCTGGCGCATCGGTCACGAGCCCGACGACCTTGCCTTCGACCAGGTTCGAGCGGCCGATGAAGCGCGCGACCTGCACGCTGCGCGGGCGCAGGTAGATGTCTTCCGGCGGCCCGAGCTGGGCGAGCCTGCCCTCGAGCATCACCGCGATGCGGTCCGACATCACCATCGCCTCGGCCTGGTCGTGGGTCACGTAGAGCGTGGTGATGCCGACCCGCTTCTGCAGCTCGCGGATGAAGACCCGCATCTCGTCGCGCAGCACCGCGTCGAGGTTGGCCAGCGGCTCGTCGAGCAGCAGCAGCCGCGGCTCGATGACCAGCGCCCGGGCGAGCGCCACCCGCTGCTGCTGGCCGCCGGAGAGCTGCCGCGGATAGCGCTCCAGCATGCTGCTCAGCTGGACCATGCCCAGCACCGCGTCGACCCGCTGGCGGATCTCCGCCTTGCCGATGCCGCGCATCTCCAGTCCGAACGCGAGGTTGCGCTGGACCGTCAGGTGCGGGAACAGCGCGTAGTTCTGGAACACCATGCCGATGTCGCGGCGCTCCGGCGGCTGGCCGGTGATTTCCTCGCCATCGAGCAGGACCCGTCCCGCATCCGGATATTCGAAGCCGGCCACGCAGCGCAGCGTGGTGGTCTTGCCGCAGCCGCTCGGGCCGAGCAACGAGATGAACTCGCCTTCGGTGGTGGCGAGGTCGAGGTGATGGACCGCCGCAACGCCGTTGAAGGTCTTCCTGAGGCCGTCGAGTACCAGCCGCGTCATTCAGCGGCGCTCACTGCAATCCACCGGGCGCTCACTTCATCTCCCGGTTCCAGCGGTCGGTGATCGCCTGCAGCTGCGGATTGACCTTGGTCCAGTCGAACTGGACGATGGACGACATGTTCGCCCCATTGACCGGGATGTCCGCCTGCAACTCGGCCGGCACCTGCGACTTCATGTTGCTGGGCGAAGTGAAGAACTCCTTGGCCATCATCTCCTGCACCTGGGGGCCGAGAATGAAGTTCAGGTACTGGTAGGCCGCTTCCTTGGAAGGCGCGTGCTTGAGGATGTTGAAGGACTGCTCGAAGGCGACCACGCCCTCCTTCGGCACCACCATTTCCACCGGCACGCCCTTCTTCTTCAGCGCGACGATCTCGGGGAAGTCGATGACGGCGACGTTGACATCGCCGCGGGTCAGCATGGTGGCGAGCGTACCGCTCCAGTCGGCCTGCTGGAACGGCATCAGCTTCTTGATCTCGGTGAACGCCGCGTCGATGGCGTCCTGCGAGCCGCCGTGGATCCTGGCGCTCATCAGCAGGAACAGCATGGCTGCGGTGTTGCCGATCTGGTAGAGGCCGATCTTGCCCTTGAACTCGGGGTTGGTCCAGAGGTCGGTCCAGGAGGTGGGCGGCTTCTTGACCAGGTCCTTGCGATAGCCGATTCCGATGGTGGAGACGATGCCGCGCACGCCGTTGTCCTGGGCGTTGCGCAGGTTGGGATGGACATCCGCCAGGTTCGGCACCTTGTCGACCGGAATCGGCTCGAAGAATCCCTCCTCGCGCACCACGCTGGCGATGTTCTCGTTGACCATCAGCACGCTGTACGGCGGCTTCTCGACGCCGGCGGCGCGCAGGTTGGCGATGAAGTTCTTGCCCAGGCCCACGTCCAGCGTCGGCGTGACCGATGCCGACTTGGTGAACATCGGCAGCAGGTCGCTGCGCCAGAACTTCTCCCAGCGCCCGCCATAGGTGTTGATCACCAGCTTCTGCTGCGCGCCTGCCCGGCGCGGCAGGCCGAGGCCGGCCCCGCCGATTCCGAGCGAGGCGCCGACGAGCGGCAGGCCGGCCGAACCAAGGCCGGCGAGGCCGGCCAGGATGCGGCGGCGGCCGTGGCGCTGCGCTGCGACGATTGCTTGAGTTTCGGCGATCGCAGCACTGGTCGGGTCCGGGCGTTTCATGTCGTCTCTCTCGTCGGAGTGGGGTTGCGGTAGTTGTAGTTCCGGTCCAGCCGCTCCATCAGGTAGTCGCCGTAGCGCACCGGCGCATGGCGCGGCGGGTTGGCGGCATCCGTGCAGGCGGGCAGGCATTCGATGAGCTCGTCCATCCCGGCGTCGAAGAAATACGGCAGGGAATAGCGGTCGCCGCCGGAGCGGTTGATCACCCGATGCGGGGTCGAGACGTAGCGGTTGTTGGTCCAGCGCGCCAGCATGTCGGCGACGTTGAGCACGAAGGTGCCGGGCAGCGGCGGCGCGTCGATCCACTCGCCCACCCGCGGGCGCACCTGCAGCCCGCCGGAGTCGTCCTGGGCCAGCAGCGTGATGATGCCGTAGTCGGTGTGCGGCGCCGAGCCGAACTGCTCCGCGTCCGACTGGGGCGGCTGCGGCGGATAGTGCAGCAGGCGCAGGAAGGTGGTCGGCTTGCGGAAGAAGCGGTCGAGCGACTCGGCTGGCATGTCCAGCGACATGGCGATCAGCCGGATCACGTGGCGCGCCAGCGCGTCCACCTCGCGGAGGTAGCGCTCGATGGCTGGCCGGAACGTCGGCAGCCAGTCCGGCCACTGGTTGGGTCCCTGCAGCGGCTTGCCGGCCAGCAGGTCGGGATCGTCCGGCGGCAGCTCGTGCATCAGCATCAGCGACTCGCTGAGGTTGGGCCGCGTCACGCGCGCGACGCTCGAGGTGACGATGGTCGAGGTGGCCAGCCCCATGTAGCCGCGATGAGCGCGGTTGATGGCGATGGACTGCTTCTGCTCGAGGCTCGAGGCGTGGAACTGCCGCGATGCATCGAATGCGCCCTGCAACGCTTCCTCCGACACCAGGTGGTTGGCGATGTAGGCGAAACCGATCGATCCCAGCGCGTGGTGCAGCTGCCGGGCCGCCTTCGCGGAGGCGGCGCTCCCGGCGTCGAGGCTAAGGCCCAGGTCCACGATGGGGATGGTTTCGGTCGACATGCTACTTACCTTGACGGCTGGACGGGGGAGAGGGAGCGGGAATCGTTATGCAAGGAATGTACCAAAGGTGGCGGTTCGACTTGCCTCGGAAGTGCCTGTCGGGCAAAGTCCCTTCGGGAAGGCGAGGACGACGATGCCAAGCAAAGCCGATCTCGAGAGGCAGGTAGCAGTCCTTGCGCACCAGCTGGGCGAGGTGCTGGAGCAGCAGGCGACCACCGCGGACGTGCTCAAGGTGATCAGCCGCTCGACGTTCGAGCTCCAGCCCGTGCTCGATATCCTGGTCGAGTCGGCGGCTCGTCTTTGCCACGCGGACAAGGCGCAGATCCTGCGCCCCGGCGGCGCAGGCTACTACTGTGCGGCGAGCTACAACTTCCCCCGAGAGTACGTCGACTACGTCAGGACCATCACGTTTCCGCCAGGGCGCCAGAGCGTCGTCGGGCGCATCCAGCTGGAATGCAGGCCCGTCCAGATCCCGGATGTCCTGGCCGATGAGGAATATGCCCTGCGCGAAGCCCAGGCGCTGGGGGGCTATCGGACTCATCTTGGCGTGCCCCTGCTTCACGAGAGCAAGCTGATCGGGGTGATCCTGGTGAGCAGGGCTACCGTGTGCCCGTTCGACGACAAGCAGATCGCGTTGGTCTCGACCTTTGCCGACCAGGCGGTGATTGCCATCGAGAACATCCGGATGTTCGACGAGCTCCAGGAGAAGAGCCGGCAGCTCGAGATCGCGAATGTCGCGAAATCGCGTTTCCTGGCTGTGGCCAGCCACGACCTGCGGCAGCCGCTGCACGCATTGAACCTGTTCGTCGCCCAACTGCGGCACGAAGCCGATCCGGAAGAGCGGGCGCGACTGGTCGGCCGTACCGAAACCGCCGTGCGGGCGATGAACGAGTTGTTCGATGCGCTCCTGGATCTGTCGCGGCTTGAAGCGGGCGTACTCGAGCCGCAGCTGTCCGATTTTCCCATCGCGCGCCTGCTCGAGCGGATCGAAACCACGTTCGGCGAGGTCGCGGAGCGGAAGGGGCTGCGCCTGGCGGTGGTTGCGAGCGATGCCTGGGTCCGCAGCGATTTCGTCCTGCTGGAAAGGATCGTGCTGAACCTCGTTTCCAATGCGGTGCGATACACGTCGCACGGCGGTGCCGTGGTCGGCTGCCGCCGCCGCGGCGATCGGCTGCGCGTGGAAGTCTGGGACAGCGGGCCGGGCATCCCGCCGGAACACCAGCGCCACGTCTTCGACGAGTTCTACCAGATCGGCAGGGAAGCAGGCCAACGCACCGGCCTGGGGCTCGGACTATCCATCGTGGATCGCCTTGGGCAGCTTCTCGGACATCCGGTCGAGCTGGCTTCGCGCCTTGGAACGGGTTCGCGCTTCTCGATAGCGGTGCCGTTGATTGAAGCGCCCAGGGAAGGGGAGGCGGTCGATCCTGGCGGGACTATCGATCCGCTAAAGGGCAAGTTGATCGTGGTGATGGACGACGATGCGCTCGCCCTGGACAGCCTGCGCGGACTCCTGCACAGCTGGGGAGGGCGTGTCATGGCAGGCGGATCGGAGGCTGCCATTCTCCCGCAGCTGGTCCGGGAAGGGGCTTGCCCCGACTTGATCATCTCCGACTATCGGTTGGCGAGCGGGCATACAGGTATCCAGGCAATCGATCGCCTGCGAGCCGAACTGGAAGCAGGGACGCCGGCCCTCCTCATCAGCGGCGACCTCGGGCCCGAACCCCTGCGCGAGGCCAGTGCCAGCGGCCACCCGCTGTTGCGCAAGCCGGTTCCGCCCATGACCCTGAGGACCACGTTGAACAGGCTCCTCAGAACCCGTGCAGGCAACCCGTCGACGATCGCGACAAGCTGATCTGCCTGGGCTATCGATGGGACACGTATCCCAAGGTCCTGGCCGCGATGACCGCCTCGGTGCGGTTCGTCGCCTTGAGCGCCTTGAGGATGGCGGAAACATGCGCCTTGACGGTGGGTTCGGCAAGGTGCAGCGAACGACAGATGACCTTGTTGCTCTTGCCGAGCATCATCAGGCCCAGCACGTCCAGCTGCCGTTGGGTCAGGCCGGGCGCCGGCTCGAGGACCGATCCGCCCGCGGGCCCCGCTTGTCCCGGCGCCGCGGCCGGCCCGACGCGACCGAGTATCTCGGGAGGCACGTACATCCCGCCGGCGAACACCAGGTTGAGCGCGCTGAGCATGACCTCGCGTCGCTCGGTCTTCGGGATGAAGCCGAGCGCGCCCAGTTCCAGGGCCTTCATCACCCGGTCGCGATCGTGATAGGCCGAAAGCACGACCACCGGGACCTGGGGATGGCGTGTGCCTAGCTCGTCGAGGAGATCCAGGCCGTCCCGATCCGGCAGGGCCAGGTCGAGCAGGATCAATCCGACGTCACCATTCTGCTCCATCTGCCACATCGCCTGGGCGGCGTTCGCTGCCTCGATGATGGCGGTGTCCTCGCCCTTCAGCTCCTTGAGGAGGTCACGCAAAGCCTCGCGGATCAAGACGTGGTCGTCGACGACGAGAATCTTCATGCGGCGCGCGCTCGGGTGCCGGACGAGCATCAGAATACTTGAGAACTAGTTCCAAAGCACTCCCTGCCAAGGGTGAGACCGCGCAGGAGAAGCGCGCCGACTCAGGAGGGCGGTGAGGCTCCCGGGGCGCGCGCTCCCGCGACTTTCGTATCGAGTCGCCCGGCTGATTCCTCACGCCGCGACCGGCTGCCAAACTCGCATGACCAGTGACGATGTTCCCTGGCCTGGTATCGCTCCACTTCCGCACCCCTCGTACATTGGAGAACGGCATGCGTGCGAGCTCGTCATTCCTGGCTTCGATAGCACCCCTCCTGGTCGCAGGCTTCGCCTGTGCGCAGCAACCCTCCGCCAGTCCTTCGCCGATCAAGCGCACGCCCTTGGGCAAGGTCGAGGTGCCCGGATCGAACTACGAAGTCGTGTTCGGCATCACCGAATTGGCCGCCGGCCACAAGGCAGGGCGGCATTTCCATCCCGGCCCGTTGCTCGTATACGTGACGGAGGGCCAGTTCTGGTACCAGATCGATGGCCAGCCGGAGCGGGTCTACAACGCCGGCGATTCCTTCCAGGTACCCGACAGCGCGGTCCATGCCGAGGGAGCGCTGCAAGACGGGCCCGCCAAGGTGATGGCGGTCTACATCGTCGAGAAGGGTAAGCCACTGGTGCAACTGCCGCACTAGGGTTCGAGCTGCAGCCTGGATGGCCGGGCGGAAAGGTGACCGCCGGGGACTCCGCCGGCCGGCCGCTCAACGTGTCGGCGCCAGGATCGATCCTTCGTAGGGCTCCTCGAGGCTCGGCGCCTGCTCGTGGATGAGCTCGACGGGCGCCCGGCGGGCCAGCTCCTTCAGGTAGTCGGGGAAGGCCGTGGCGATCGGCGGGAACAGGATCACCAGCGCGATCGCCACCACCTGCAGCATCATGAACTCGAACATGCCCTTGTAGATCGTCGCCAGCGACCACTGCTTGACGACCTGCTTCAGGTAGTAGGCCGACATCGCGACCGGTGGCGACAGGAAGGCGGTCTGCAGCACCACCGCGGTCAGTGCGCCGAACCACACCATGTCGAACTTCAGCGCCGCCACCACCGGATAGAAGATCGGCAGGAACACCAGCACGATCGCCGGCCACTCGAAGGGCCAGCCGAGCAGGAAGATCAGCGCCACCACGATGATCAGCATCAAGGTGGGCGGCAGCGGCAGCGCGACCAACGTCTCGGTAATCCAGTTGGCGGTGCCGAGGCGCGCGAACACGGCGCCGAAGATGTTGGAGGCGACGGCGAGGAACAGCACCATGCTCGACGTCGCCATCGTCGACTGCAGCGCCCGCCGCAGCCCCGCCAGGGTGAGCCGGCGGTAGGCGAGCGCGAGCATCGCCGCACCCAGGGCGCCGACCCCGGAAGCCTCGGTCGGCGTCGCCAGCCCGGCGAGGATGGTGCCCAGGGTGGCGGCAATCAAGCCGCCCAGTGGCACGATGCCCAGCAGCACCTCCACCAGGATTCGCCGCAGCGAATGCACGCGTTCTTCCTTCGGCACCGGAGGCCCCAGCTGCGGATTGGCGAAGCTGCGCACGAGCAGGTAGGCGATGTATAGCCCCGCCAGCAGGAATCCCGGGCCGAAAGCTGCGGCGTACAGGTCGGCGACCGAGACACCGAGCACCGGTCCCATCACGATCAGCATCACCGACGGCGGAATGAGGATGCCGAGCGTGCCGCCGGCGGCGATGGCGCCGGCGGACAGCTTCGCGTCGTAGCCGCTCTTGATCATCACGGGGGAGGCCATGATGCCGAGGACGGTGACCGCCGCGCCGACGATGCCGGTCGCCATGGCGAACACCGCCGCGGTCAGGATCACAACCAGGAACAGCGCACCGCGCACCGGCGCGAGCAGGGCCCGGAAGGCGCGGAACAGCCGCTCCATCAGGCCCGCCTGCTCGGTGAGGAAGCCCATGAAGATGAACAGCGGCACCGCGACCAGCAACTCCTCCTTCATCATGCCGATGGTCTGGAAGTAGGCGAGATCGAACACCGTGTCGCCGATGCCGAAGTAGCCGAAGGCGAGCGCCAGGAACAGCAACGTGAAGCTGATCGGAAAGCCGATGAAGATCGCGCCGATCATCACGACCAGCATGACCAGGCCGACCAGCGCGCTGCCGGTCATATCTCGACCTTTTCCTTGTGCTCCAGCTGGACCCCGGTGCGTGCCGCGTGCACGCTCTTGATCGTCTCCGACACGCCCTGGATGAGCAGCAGCAGGCAACTGAGCGGCACGACCGCCTTCAGCGGCCACAAGTGCGGACGCCAGGGCGTCTGTTCGGATGTCTCGCCGATCTGCCAGGCGTACAGGGCGCCGTCGGTGCTGATCACGAGCAGGGTGACGAGCGCGGGAAAGAAGAAGGCGACGTAGGCGACCGCGTCGATCGCGCCCCGGGTGCGCACCGACCAACGCTCCCAGAAGAAGTCGGTACGGATATGGGCGCCCTTGTGCAGCGCGTAGGCCGTGCCGAGCATGAACAGGCTGGCGTACAGCATGTAGCTGATCTCGTAGGCCCATTCGGTGGGCGCGTCGAACCAGTAGCGCGCCGCCACCTCGTAGCAGACGGCGGCGACCAGCGGAATCGACAGCCAGGCGATCGCTCGACCGGTGCTGTCGGTGAAGCGGTCGATCGCGCGCACCAGGCGAATCCGGGCGGGCAGCGGCTCGGACATCGGATCATCCCCGTTCACGCGCGCGCCGCACCACGGCGCGCGCAGATCCGCGGGCTGCCGTTGCCGCTATTGCTTCTGCCTGGCCGCTTCCTCCGTCGGTGCCTTCTCCGGGAAGTAGTAGTTGGCCAGGAAGGAATAGGGCGGGAACATGAAGCGCTTGGCGGGCACGACCTCGGCCGCATAGGCGCGCTGCGAATCGTGCACCTTCTTGAAGAACGGGTTCTTCTCGCCTTCCTCCCGGGCGATCTCGTCCCAGGTCTTCAGGAACGCCAGCAGCACCTCGGCCGGCGTGCGCAGGATCTGCACGTTGTGCTTGTCGCGCAGCTCCTTGAGCGCATCGGCGTTCTGGCGCTGCCACTTCGCCCACCAGCGGTAGAAGCTCTCGGTCGCCGCCGACTTGACGATCTCCTGGTGCACCGGCGACAGTGACTGCCACACGTCGCGGTTGATGATCAGCTCGCCGATGGTCGTGCTCTCGTGCACCCCGGGGGTGTAGTAGTACTTCCAGACGTTGTGGAAGCCCAGGCGCAGGTCCTCGACGCCGCCCACCCATTCGGCGCAATCGATCACGCCGCGCTGCGCCGAAGGGATGATTTCGCCGCCGGGCATGTTGACCGTCGCCGCACCCATCCGCTGCCATACCTCCGCGGCGATGCCGGTCTGCCGGCACTTCATGCCCTTGAAGTCGGCCAGGTCCTTGATCGGCCGCTTGAACCAGCCGAATGCCTGCGGCCCAGCCGGCAGGATGGGAAACACGACGACGTTGAGCTTCAGCTCCTTCTGGTAGAACTCCTGGTAGAGCTCGAGGCCGCCGCCTTCGTACAACCAGCCCATCGCGTCGATGAAGTCCATGCCGAAGGTGCCCCCGGGGCCACCGGTGAACAGGACCGCGGTCTTGTTCTTGCCGGTCCAGTACCCCGCCCAGGCATGCGCCCCGTCGAGCACCCGCTTGTGGGTCGCGTCGAGAACCTCGAACGGCGGCACCACCTGTCCGGCGGGCATGGTCTCGATCTTGAGGCTTCCGCCGGAGAGCTTGCCGACGCGTTCCGCGAAGAAGAGGAAGTTCTCGTACAAGGTCAGCGATGCCGGCCAGGTGGCCTGCATCTTGAGCACCGTCGTTTGTTGAGCCGTTGCCTGCGGCGCGCCAGCCAGCAACGCGGCGGTGGCGAGCAGGGCCGCGGCAAGGCGCGGCCACCGGCTTGGATGCAGCTTCATCGGTCGTCTCCTCGAAGGACGTTGCGCCGAACAAAGCCGCGCTGCACCTACCTGCGAGCAGAAGTCGCGGCCGGTACTGGATCCGGGCGTCCTCGTCATGGGGACGCCGCGGCCGCGCAAAGCGCATCGCCCTCTCCGCGTCTCGCGGAGCCGCCGACAAAGTAGGCGACAGATCCGGCGGGTTGTCAATCGCCGGTTCGGCCCACCGCTGGACTCGATTGAACGAGCTGGCGAAGGTGACGGAAGGCGAAGCCGTGGCAGCGCCGGCGGACTCGCCAGGAAAACGCGCAGGCGCCTTTAAACGGCTACACGCTTCGGCGGTCGGACAAGGGAAGTGGAGGTGCGCTCGTCGCTCTGCCTGGAAGCATCGTCTCATTGCCCGGCGGCGATCCCCGCACCGAGCCAGCCGGGCGCGACTATCGGGCGCGTGGCGACGAGATCCGTTGGCGAGCGATCAGGCGGCGTCGCGCACCTGGGCGGCGATTTCGTAGGAACGACGCCGCGCCTGGTGGTCGAAGATCTGCGCCGTGATCATCAGCTCGTCGGCGCCGGTGCGAGCGATGAAATCCGTCATCTGCCGCCGCACCGTCTCGGGCGAGCCGATGGCGGAGCACGACAGCACCTGGTCGAGCATCTCCTTCTGCGGCGGCGACAGGTGCGCCTCGTAACCCTTCACCGGCGGCTGCAGCTTCGACGGCCGGCCGGTGCGCAGGTTGACGAACGCCTGCTGCATCGAGGTGGCGAGATAGCGGCCTTCATCGTCGCTATCGGCCGCGAAGACATTGAAGCCGAGCATGACGTACGGCTGCTGCAGCCGCGCGGAGGCCTTGAAGCGGGCGCGATAGAGCGAGACCGCCTGCATCATCATCGCCGGCGCGAAATGCGAGGCGAAGGCGAAGGGCAGCCCGAGTGCCGCGGCAAGCTGCGCGCCGAACAGGCTCGAGCCGAGGATCCAGAGCGGCACGTCGAGGCCGGAGCCCGGCACCGCCTGGACCTGCTGGCCCGGTTCCGGCTCCTCGAAGTAGTGCATCAACTCCACCACGTCCTGCGGGAATTGGTCCGCATCGCTCGCCAGGTTGCGGCGCAGGGCGCGGGCGGTGGCCATGTCGGAGCCGGGCGCGCGGCCGAGGCCCAGGTCGATGCGTCCGGGGAACAGCGACGCCAGCGTGCCGAACTGCTCGGCGATCACCAGCGGCGAATGGTTCGGCAGCATGATGCCGCCCGCACCCACGCGGATGGTGGAGGTGCCGCCGGCCACGTGCGCGATCACCACCGATGTGGCGGCGCTGGCGATGCCCGGCATGCTGTGATGCTCGGCGAGCCAGAAACGCCGGTAGCCCAGCTTCTCCGCATGCCGCGCCAGGTCCAGCGTGTTGCGGAACGACTGCGTGGCGTCGCTTCCTTCGAGGATGGGCGAGAGGTCGAGGACGGAAAGTGTCGTCATGGCGCAACCATGGTATCAACCGGTCGCGGCTGGCGCTCGAAGCCCCTCCCCAGGCATCGCTTCGGCCGCCACGCCGAGCCGCAGGAAGGCGCGCCGGAACCGTCAGGCGCGCCGGGGCCGGGAGCGCGCGCGGCCGGCGAGCGCCAGCCGAACGACCGGCCGGTGCGGCTTGCGCCGCGCCACCTCATGAAAGCCGGCGGCGTCGTACATCGACTTGGTGCCGAACCACATCGCGTCGTCGCGCGATCGTGCCGGCTTGTCGACCGGATAGGCCTCGAGAATCTTCGCGCCCTGCCCGCGGGCGTAGCGGATCGCGGCGTCGAGCAGCGCGTGCGCGACACCTTGGCCGCGGCAGGCACCAGGCACGACGAAGCAGACGATCGACCACACCGGCAGTTCGTCGACCGGCTTCATCACCGGCGAACGCCGCAGCTTGGCGAACGCTTCGCGCGGCCCCAGCGACACCCACCCCACCGGCACCCCATCGCGGTAGCCCACCAGGCCGGGAGGAGGCCCCGCGTCGACGAGCGCCCGCAAGCTGGCGCGGGCCGTGCCGGCTGGCGCCTGGGTCGAACTGCCGCTGACGCGGTAGAACATGCACCAGCAGCCGCGGGCGATGGAGCAGCCGCGGGCGTTGAAGATCGCCTCGAGATCCTGCCAGCGATCGGGGGTGAGCGGATGGGCATGCAACGGCATCTGGGCGCTCCTCGCCGCCGCGGTCGTCAGGCGGACGGCTGGCTGAACATCGCCTCATATTCGGGCGTCGGCTGGATCGGCTTGATGACGTCGATCAGCACGCCGTTCGGATCCGAGGTGATGAAGTGGCGTTGACCGAACGGCTCGTCGCGCAGCGGGATGTGCACCGGCAGGCCGGCGGCCTGGACTTCACGATAGACCGCATCCGGATCGTCGACCTCGAAGTTGAGGATCATCCCTCGCGGCTCGCCGGTGCGGGCGTAAGCCGGGATGCTGTCATGGCTGCCATCCAGGATCGCAAGGTTGATCGCCGGGTCTTCCCGCGATTGCAGATGGACATACCAGTCGCTGGCGAAGAGCGGCGCGAAGCGGAAGTGGCGCTGGTAGAAGGCGGCGGTGCTTGCCACCTGGCTGGTCATGATCACGGGGTAGTAGCTGGTCGCTTTCATCGGTTGGTCCTCTCGATCGTCTTGATCGCATTAACATACAGACTGCACGTATCCAATATAACGTACAGGCTGCATGTATGCAATCGAAGGGTCCGCGCCGCTCCAATCCCGATCGCACCCGGGCCACCCGCGAGGCGCTGCTGGCGGCGGCGCGCGAGCTGTTCGTCCGCAAGGGCTTCGCCGCGACCTCGACGCCGGAGATCGTCGCCGCGGCCGGCGTGACCCGCGGGGCGCTCTACCACCACTTCAGGGACAAGAGCGAGCTGTTCCAGGCGCTGCTGGCGGAGGAGGCGCAGGCGGTGGCCGGCGAGATCGAGGCCGCGGCCGATGGCTCGCATTCCCCGCGCGAGGCGCTGATGGCCGGGGCGCTGGCCTATCTCGACGCCATGACGGTGACCGGCCGGACCCGGCTCCTGCTGATCGAGGGTCCTGCCGTGCTCGGCGCCGACAGGATGCGGCTGCTGGACGAAGCCAATGCGGAACGCACGCTGGTGCAGGGTCTCGCGGCCGCGATCGAGGAGGCGGCCGGATTTCGCCGGCACGGACCTCGCGCGCAGCAAGCGCCTTCCCTCGAGGAATCGGATGTTGCCGCGCGCGCGGTGCTGCTGTCGGCGGCCTTCGACCGCGCCGCGCTGGCCATCGACCAGGGCGGCGATGCGGACCGCTACCGGGCCACCATGCTGGCCCTTCTCGAAGCGGTCGTGGACCAGGCGACTGATCAGGCGAACGGCGCCCCCGCCCCCCCGCCCGCGGCGCGCCCCCCCCCCCGCCCCCCCCCGTGGGGGGGGGGCGCCCCAACCCCCCCCCCCCCCACGTTCGAGGAATTGTTACTTCTTGTCGTCTGCCGGGCGGTTCTTCACGTAGGTGTCGAGCCAGCGCTCCGTCTCGTAGAGCATGTGCAAAACGGACTCGCGGGCGCGGTAGCCGTGCTCCTCGTGGGGCAGCATGACCAGCCGCGTGCGGCCGCCGAGGCCCTTCAAGGCCTGGTAGAGGCGCTCGCTCTGCATCGGGTAGGTGCCCGGGTTGGAGTCGGCCTGGCCGTGGATCAGCAAGAGCGGCTCGTCGATGCGGTGGGCGCTCTCGAAGGGCGACATCTTGTGGTAGACGCCGGGGGCCTCCCAGAAGGTGCGCTCCTCGGCCTGGAACCCGAAGGGCGTCAAGGTGCGGTTGTAGGCGCCCGATCGCGCGATGCCGGCCGCGAACAAGTTGGAG
>JAEZQX010000477.1 GCA_023441105.1 Pseudomonadota bacterium
GGTCGACCTGCGTGAAGCAACCGGCGACGGGATCGCTCCCGCCTTCACCGCCACCGGACACGTACGCCCGCCTGCCGTGCCGCTGGTGAACGCCGGACGCAGCCTGCAACCACTGGTGTCGCCGCGCTCGGCGGCGGAATTCGGTCTGCCGGCCAATGCCGACGACGACGAGACGCCGTCCTCGCTGGTCCTGGCCGGGGGCACGCTGCCGGCAGCGGACGCACTGGCGGCGCTCGACACCGGCCTGTGGATCGGCAACCTCTGGTACCTCAACTATTCCGACCGCCAGGCCTGCCGCATGACCGGCATGACACGCTTCGCCTGCTTCCAGGTGGAGCGCGGCGAAATCGTCGCGCCGATCGGCGTGATGCGCTTCGACGACTCGTTCCTGCGCCTGTTCGGCGAGGGCCTGGTGGCGCTGTCGCGAGAGGTCGACCTGCTGCCGAGCAACGACACCTACGGGGAGCGGCGCCTCGGCTCGATCAGCACGCCCGGGGCGCTGCTGGCCGACATGCGCTTCACGCTTTAGGCGCCAGGCCCAGCTCCGCCAGGATCTCCGCCGTGTGCTCGCCATGCTTCGGCGCCGGATAGCGCACCACGCACGGCGTCTTCGACAGCTTGACCGGGAAGCCGAGCATCTTCACCGCGCCATGGCCGGGATGCTCCACCTCCATCACCATCTCCTGGTGCACCATCTGCGGATCGGCCAGCGCTTCGCCGATGTCCTGCACCTTGCCGCACGGCACGCCGGCCTCGTTCAGCCGCCTGATCCAGTTCTCCTGCGTGTCGGTGCCGAGCCGCTGGTTGATCAGCCGGTTGAGCTCCGGACGGTGCACGACCCGCTGGTCGTTGGTCCGAAACTTCGGCAATTCCAGGATTTCCTCGATGCCGAGGACCGCCAGCAGCTTGCGCAGGATCGCCTCGGTGCTCGGCGCCACCGCGATCTCGCCATCGCTGGCGGTGAACAGGCCGTAGGGCGAGGCGATCGGATGATCGTTGCCGGTCTTGACCGGCAGCTTGCCGGTGGCCAGGTGATCGGACGCGAGGAAGGCGAACAGGCTGATCATCGTGCTCATCATCGCCGAATCCACCCGCTGCCCTTCGCCGGTCAGGTCGCGGGCCCGCAGGGCGTTGACGATGCCGAAGGCGGCGTAGAGTCCGGCAACCAGGTCGGTGATGGGCGGCGCGCATCGCACCGGCCCGGCATCCGCATGGCCGTTGACCGACATGAAGCCGCTCATCGCCTGGATGACGAAGTCGAAGGCCGGCCGGTCGACATAGGGTCCGCTCGCGCCATAGCCGTTGATGCCGGCAACCACCAGCCGCGGATTCACTGCATCGAGCGTCGCCTGGTCGAGCCCCATCCTGTCGAGCACGCCGGGGCGGTAGTTCTCGACCAGCACGTCCGCTCCCTCTAGCAGCCGCAGCAGCGTCGCCCGGCCTTCCGCCGACTTGACGTCCAGCGCCATCGACCGCTTGTTGCGGTTGAACGAGGCGAAGTACCAGCTGAGGCCCTCGTGGCCGGCGCCG
Organism: Pseudomonadota bacterium; assembly: GCA_023441105.1. Next base: position 1,531 of record JAEZQX010000477.1, read on the forward strand.
ATGTGCCGGATCGGATCGCCGTCGTGGGGACCTTCGATCTTGATCACGTCGGCGCCCATGTCCGCCAGGATCATGGTGCAGAAAGGGCCGGACAGGATGCGGGTGAGATCGATGATCCGGATACCGGACAGGGGTAGCGGCTTGGCTTGACTCGTCATCGCAGCTGCCACCTCAGCCCGCCGCCGTGCCGACGGCATCGGCCTCATGCAGGGTGAGCCGCGGCCCGGCGCGCATCACCTGCCCGGAAAGCTGCCGTCCGAGCGTCTGCTCCATCTTCTTCGCCACCTCGATCGCCTTGTAGAGGTCGACACCCGTCCGGTAGCCGCTTTCGTGCAGCAGGTAGACGAGGTCCTCGGTGCAGATGTTGCCGGTCGCGCCGGCGGCGAACGGGCAGCCGCCAAGGCCCGCCACCGAGGAATCGAAGCGCCGCACGCCTTCCTCGAGCCCGACCAGCACGTTGGCCAGGCCGATGCCGCGCGTGTTGTGCAGGTGAAGCGTGTACTGCACCGCCGGGAACGCCGCCTTCAGCGCGCGCACGACCCGCCGGATGTTGGTCGGGGTCGCCATGCCGGTGGTGTCGCCGAGGCCGACATGCGTGACGCCAAGCGACACGTAGGCCTCGACGATCCGCAGGACCGATTCCACCGGAACCTCGCCTTCGAACGGGCAGCCGAAGACGGTGGCCATGCCGCCCAGCACGTCGATACCGGCCTCCCGCAGCCGGCCGGCGACTTCCGGGAAGCCGGCCAGCGAGTCGCCGATGCTGCGGTTCAGGTTCTTGCGATTGTGCGTCTCCGAGGCCGAGCACAGCAGCACGCCGCCGTCGAGGGGGGTCTGCGCAGCGCGCTCCGCCGCCTTGAGGTTGGGCACCAGCGCCATCAGGTAGGTGTCCGGCTTCTTGCGCACGCCGGCCAGCACCTCGGCGGCATCCGCCAGCTGCGGGACGGCCCTAGGCGACACGAACGACGTGACCTCGATGCTGCGCAGGCCGCTGTCGATCATGTCGTTGATGATCTCGATCTTGCGCGCGGCCGGCACGACGTAGCGCTCGATCTGCAGGCCGTCGCGCGTGCCGACCTCGATGACCTCGACCCAGTCGTCGTCGGGGGTGGTGACCTGCCCGTTGCGGGATGATGCTTGCTCTTGTGTCATGCTCGGCTCGCGTAGGTGGCGGCCCCTCGAAGGCCGGAGCCCGCCATCTTGCGTCAGCAGCCGGGCGCTGAAAAGCAATCAATCAGCAACGGTACCATCTCGAATGGCGATGGCATCCGCGCCATCACCAGCCACCGAAGCGCGGCCATTCCAGCAGGCCGCCCGACGGCTGCAGGACGTGATAGGCGGGGAACTGGGCGGCGGTGGCGCAGGCATGGTTGGGCAGCACCCTCAGCAGCGTGCCGACCGGCAACCGCTGCACGATGTCGCCGGCGGATCCCGGCCCGGCGGCGAAGGCGAGGATGCCGTGCTCCTGGTTGGCGCCGTGCATCGTGAGTCCGGCGATCGGCCTGCCGTCGAGGTCGCAGACCTGGCCGTAGCCGTAGTCGCGGCGCTGCGCCTGCGTGCCGCGGTCCCTGCTCATCGCCATCCAGCCGGCGTCGACCAGCGCCCAACCCTTCTCCGGCTGATGGCCGATCACCGAGGTCAGCACCGACAAGGCGATGTCGTCGACGGCGCATACGCCGACATTGGCCATCACCAGGTCGAAGAACACGTAGACACCGGCACGGACCTCGGTCACGCCGCCGAGGCTGGCAGCCGAGAGCGCGGTGGGCGTCGAGCCGACGCTGACGATGTCGCAGCGATGCCCAGCCTGCCGCAGGCGCTGCGCTGCCTCGACGCAACGGCTGCGCTCCTGCTCCGCCATCTGCGCCAGCGCCTGCGGATCATCGAGCTCGTAGCTTGCCCCGGCGTGGGTCATGACGCCGGCCAGGCGGGCGCCGCCGTCCTGCGCGCCGCTGCCGAGCGCGCCGGCGATCTCCAGCAGCAGCGAGTCGTGCGGCTTGATGCCGGCGCGATGGCCGTCGCTGTCGATCTCGAGCAGCAGGTCGAAGCCATGCCGATGCTCGCGACCGAAGGCGTCCAGCGCGCGGGCGACGTCGAGGCTGTCGGTCAGCAGCTTCAGGTCGCAGCCACGCCGGCGCAACGCCAGGGCGGCCGGGAACTTGTTCGGCGCCACGCCCACCGCGTACAGGATGTCGCTGACACCGGCGGCAAAGAACTGCTCCGCCTCCTTGAGGGTCGAGACGGTGATGCCGCTCGCGCCGGCGGCCAGCTGGCGCTGCGCCACCGGCAGCGACTTGGCGGTCTTGACGTGAGGCCTGAAGCGTACGCCGAGTCGGTCCATCTGCGATTGCATGCGCGCGATGTTCGATTCCATACGCGCCAGGTCGATCACGGCGGCCGGCGTCGGAACATCGGTCAGGGTATTGCTGGGCATCGGTGCGATCATGGCGGTCCTGCAGGATGAGGGTTCGCCCGCGCCAGGGCCGCGATCGGCGCCGGGCTGGGCAGCACGCGGGCGATTGTAGGCAAGCGGTCGGAGGAACAGATGAAGATTTTCAATGCGTCGGCGACGGCACTGGCGCTGCCCTGGCCGGCATTGGTCACGGCGGTGGAGGCCATCATCCATGACAGCAGGGCCGGGCTGGCGAGCGCCCCTGCGCGCGTCGGCGTGCCGCTCGGCGACGACGCGGTCTGGCTGCTGATGCCGGCCGTCTCGCGCGCGGCGGATCTTGCCGCCTGCAAGCTAATCACGGTCCATCCCGGAAACCCGGGCCGCGGCCTGCCCACCATCCAGGGCGACATCCTGGTGATGCGATCGAGCACCGGCGAGCGTCTCGCGCTGCTCGACGGGCCGGCCGTCACCGCGCGCCGCACCGCGGCGGTCACCGCACTGGCCATCCGGCAGGTCCAGCAGGCGCGCGCGGCGCCGCCACCCGCCGAGGCGAGCTGCCTGATCATCGGCTGCGGCGTGCAGGGTCGCGGCCATCTCCATGCCCTCGCCGCCCTCCTCCCCGGGATGCGTTTCCTGCTCTGCTCGCGGACGCCGGCCTCGGCGCAGAGGCTGGCTGCCGAAGCCGCGACCGTGGGCATCGAAGCGCGGGTGGTGCCGGACCCGGATGAAGAGGTTGCGCGCGCCGACATCGTCGTGACCTGCAGCGATGCGCGCCAGGCCTGCGTCCGCCGGCTGCCGCGCGCCGGCGCCATCATCGCCGCGGTCGGCTCCTTCACGCCGGCGATGAGCGAGCTGGCCCCCGAGGTCATGAAGGCCATCGGCCGCAACATCCTGCTCGACAGTCCCGATGCCGGCCATGAAGCGGGCGAGCTGATCATCAACGGCGTCGACCCCGCCGGGTTGCCGACCCTGTTCGATGGCGGCGCGCGGGCCCTGCCGGCGGTGGATCGGACGGTGCTGTTCAAGAGCTGCGGCAACGCGCTGTGGGATCTCGCGGCAGCCCAGGCGGCGATCGGGGGGATCGCTGCCGACCCCTGATCGATGGCGGCGGGCTTCAGCCGCCAGCCATCTCCACCACCTGGGCGCCGATCGACAGGCTGCCGGTCAGGCCGGGCGATTCGATGCCGAACAGCTGGATGACGCCCGGCACACCATGGGTCTTCGGCCCGATGATGCGGAAATCGAGCGGCGGCTCGCCCGGCGCCTGGATCTTCGGGCGGATCCCGGCGTAGGCCGGTTGCAGCGCCCCGTCGCGCAGCGCCGGCCAGTAGCGCCGGATCTCGGCATAGAACGCATCGGCGCGCGCCGGATCGACGTCGTATTCCGGTTCGTCCACCCACTGCACGTCGGGGCCGAACCGCGCCTGCATCGCCAGGTCGATGGTCAGGTGCACGCCCAGGCCGGCCTGCTCCGGGACCGGATAGATCAGGCGGCCGAACGGCGCCCGACCGGCCAACGAGAAGTAGTTGCCCTTCGCAAAGTAGGTGGGCGGCACGTGCTGCGCCGGGAATCCATCCATCAGCGCCGCCAGCCGCTGCGCATGCAGCCCGGCGCAGTTGACCAGCAGGCGGGCGCGCAGCGCCAGCGCCTCGCCCTGGCCGTCGCCCGCCGCGGCGGTTTCGACGACCACGCCGTCCGCGGTGCACTGCGCGCGCACCACGCGGGTGTTGAAGGCACAGAGGCCGCCGGCGGCCTCGAGGTCGCCCTGGTAGGACAGCATCAGTCCGTGGCTGTCGACGATGCCCGAGCTCGGACTGGACAGCGCGCCGACGCAGCGCAGCTGCGGCTCGACCGCGACCGCAGCCTCGCGGTCGAGGAACGCGAGGTCGTCGACGCCGTTGGCGGCCGCCGTCTCCTTGAGCGCCGCCAGCTTCGCGAGGTGTTCCGGCGCGGTCGCCACGATCAGCTTGCCGCAGCGCAGGTGACCGATGCCCCGCTCGGCGCAATAGGCGTAGAGCCAGGCCTTGCCGCGCACGCAATGGAAGGCTTTCAGCGACCCCGGCGGATAGTAGATGCCGGCGTGGATCACCTCGCTGTTGCGCGAGCTGGTGCCCATGCCGATGCCGGCCTCCGCATCCACCAGCAGCACCTCCCGCCCGGCGTGCGCCAGCGCGCGGGCACAGGCGAGGCCGACCACGCCAGCACCCACCACGATGACATCGATCTCTTCCATTCCGGCGTTCCGCATTGACGGCGGCAAGTCTAGCGCAGGGGCTGCCGGCCCCGGCATCTATGGTTCAATGCCGCCATGAAAAGCAGCCGTGATCCGGAGCCGCCCATGGCCGACCAGTACATCCTGACACTATCCTGCCCGGATCGCGCCGGCATCGTGCATGCCGTCACCGGATCGCTGTTCGAATGCGGCGGCAACATCACCGAGGCGGCGCAGTACAACGACCGGAGCACCGGGCTGTTCTTCATGCGCGTGCAGTTCACCGCGGCCCGCGGCGAGGATGACCTGCGCAGCGCCATCCAGGCGGTGGCGGCGCAGTTCGACATGAAGTGGCAGATCGCTGCCGCCGGCCGCCCGATGCCCACGGTGGTGATGGTCTCGAAGCTCGGCCATTGCCTCAACGACCTGCTGTTTCGTCATCGCTCCGGCCTGCTGGCGCTCGACATCAGGGCCATCGTCTCCAACCACCGGGACTTCTACCAGCTGGCAGCGAGCTACAACATCCCGTTCCACCACATCCCGGTGGCGGCGGACGGCAAACCGCAAGCGGAGGCGCGGCTGCTGGACGTGGTCGAAGGCGAAGGCGCCGAGCTGGTGATCCTGGCGCGCTACATGCAGGTGCTGTCGGACGACCTGTGCCGCCGGCTCGAAGGGCGGGCCATCAACATCCATCATTCGTTCCTGCCGAGCTTCAAGGGCGCCCGCCCCTATCACCAGGCCCACGCCCGCGGCGTGAAGATCATCGGCGCCACGGCGCACTATGTGACCGCCGACCTGGATGAAGGCCCGATCATCGAGCAGGACGTCGCCCGGGTCGACCATTCGATGGATGCCGAGGCGCTCACCGCCCTCGGCCGGGACGTCGAGAGCGTCGTGCTGGCCCGGGCGGTGCAGTGGCACGCGCAGCGTCGCGTGCTGGTGGACGGCAACAAGACGGTGGTGTTCCGGTAGGAGCCTGGCCCAGGCCCCTTGGCCGCGGCGCGCGCCGCTACCGCAACGAAACGTTCGGCAGCCAGGTCGCGAGCGCCGGGAAGATGGAAATCAGCGCCAGCACGACCAGCGACCAGCCGAGGAACGGCAGCGCCTCGACCGCCACCGGCCACAGCCGCACGCGCCCGATGGCGCCGGTCACCAGGATCAGCAGGCCCACCGGCGGATGCAGCATCCCGATCATCAGGTTCAGGATCACGACGGTGGCGAAGTGGATCGGGTCGATGCCCAGCTGGGCCTGGATCGGGATCAGCGTCGGGACGAACATGACCAGCGCCGGCAAGGGTTCGAACACCATGCCGACCACCAGCAGCATCAGGTTCACCACCAGCAGCACCACCAGGGGATCGCTCGAGAAGCCCAGGATCGCCGCCGAGATGCGGGTGGCGAGATGCGACTCGCTCATCAGCCAGGCGAACGGCCCGGCAGCCGCCAGCAGGAACAGGATCACCGCCGAGATCTTGCCGGCCGAATAGAAGACTTCGCCGAGGTCGCGCAGCTTCAGGTCGCGGTACACGAAGATGCCGACCAGCAGCGCATAGACGCAGATGACGCCGGCCGCCTCGGTCTCGGTGATCACGCCCGAACGGATGCCGATCAGGATCAGGATCGGCACCATCAGCGCCCAGATGGCGATGCGGGTGCTGCGCAGCTGCTCGCGGAACGGCGCCCGCGGCTTCGCCTGGTAGCCGCGGCGACGCGCGATCCAGGCGC
>JAEZQX010000482.1 GCA_023441105.1 Pseudomonadota bacterium
CCAGCCCGCCGGTGAACAGGCCGTAGCCGTAGGCGACATGCACCAGGTCGCCGGGCCTGCCGCCGGCGGCGCGGATGGAACGCGCGACCAGGTCGGCCCAGGTATGGACGTCGCCGAGCGTGTAGCCCACCACCGTCGGCTTGCCGGTGGTGCCGGAGGAGGCATGCAGCCGCGCCAGCTGCTGGCGCGGCACCGCCAGCATGCCGAACGGATAGTTGCTGCGCAGGTCGTCCTTCACGGTGAAGGGGAAGCGGGCGAGATCGGCCAGCTCCTCGAGATCGCCCGGCTTCACCCCGGCGGCATCGAAGGACTTCCGGTAGTGCGGCACGTTGTCGTAGGCGCGTTGCAGCGTCGCGCGCAGGCGCTGCAGTTGCAGGGCGGTGATCTCGTCCCGGCTGGCGGTCTCGATCGGCTCCAGGTCTCCGGCTTCGGGTCGCTTCACGGGCATGTGGGGTCTCCTCGAATTGCTGCGGGTCGGTGCTGCTGGAGTCGGCTTGGCAGGCTGGGGTCGTCGTGTCGCGGCAGGCTTGACGGCATCGCGCGAGGCGATGCTTCCGGACTCACCCGGCCACGGCCGGCTTGCCCTTGATGGTGTAGGAACGGCCGCGGAAGATCGCCACCCGCTCGCCGCGCTGGTTGCTGAGCTCGACATCGTAGACACCGGTGCGGCCGGCCTTCGACACCTCGCTGCAGCGGGCAGTCAGCACATCCCCCAGTCGCGCCGGCGCGAGGAAATCGACTGCGAAGCCGGATGCGACGGTGAGCTCGTTGTAGGAATTGCAGGCGAAGGCGAAGGCGGAGTCCGCCAGCGTCGCCATGAAGCCGCCATGGCAGATGTCGTGGCCGTTGAGCATGTCTTCGCGCACCGCCATCGAGAGGGTCGCCGAGCCCGGGCCGATCGCGAGGATCTCCATGCCCAGCGCGCGCGTGGCGCGGTCGTTGGCCAGCATGCCGTCGCGCACCTGTTCGGCGACGCCCTGCGGCGACGCCGGCAACGGCTTAAGGCGGGCGGCTGGCGAAGGCTGGCTGGACATCGGCTGCTGGTCTCCTCGAGCAATGTTGACCGACCGTTCGGTAGATAATATGATCAACCGGCTGCCGATGCAACCCCGATCCGGGTGTCGCGGCGGCTCCGGAACGGGGACGACCGATGGCACGCGGACGAGCTGCAGGATACGACGATCAGCGCCAGGCGATACTCGACCAGGCGGCGCAGCTGTTTGCGCGCCATGGCTATTCGGCGACCTCGATGAACCAGGTGGCCGAGGCCTGCGGCCTCTCCAAGGCGACGCTTTACCACTACTTCCGCGACAAGTACAGCATGCTGGTCAGCATCGCCGACGGCCACGTCTCGCACCTGCAGTCCCTGGTGCAGGAGCCGGCGGCGCCCGGCGCGACGCCGCGGCAGCGGCTGGAGCAGCTGATCCACCGCATCGTCGCCACCTATGCCGACGCCGAGCACGCCCACCGCGTGCTGACGGAGGATGTCCGCTTCCTCGAGCCGCAGGACCAGGCGCGGGTGCTCGACAAGGAGCGCCAGGTGGTGGCGGTGTTCGCGCGGGCGGTCGCGGCGGTGCGCCCCGAGCTCGACGAGGCGGGACTCGCCAAGCCGCTGACCATGCTGCTCTTCGGCATGATCAACTGGATGTTCACCTGGATGAAGTCGGACGGCGCCCTGACCCACGAGGAGATGGCGCCGATCGTCGCCGACCTGTTCCTCGGCGGCCTGCCGGCGGTGGGCGGGGAACCCGGCCCGGTGTCGCGCAACGGCAGGAAGTCGCCGACCCGGCAGTCCGGCCTCGCGCTGCGGTAGGAGCCTGGTCAGGGCGACGCGCGGCGCGCGCCGCCGGCGCCCGGCCGCAGCATGCCGGTCGCCAGGGCGGTTCCCAGGACCACGATCGCGCCGCCGGCCAGCATCGGCAGGTCCACCGTCTCGCCGAGAAACAGCCAGCCCCAGGCGATGCCGAACAGCGGGATCAGGTAGGTCACCGACAGCGCAACCGAAGCGCTGACGTTGGCGATCAGGCGGAAGAACAGGACGTACGCCAGGCCGGTGCAGGCAGAGCCGAGCGCAATCGCGCAGGCCCAGGACGCCGCCGACGGCGGCTCCTGCGGCCAGCCGGCGATGCCCGGCGCGAGCAGGAACAGCGTCGCGGCGAGCTGGCTGCCGGTGGCGACCAGCAGCGGATGGATGCCGCCGAGATGGCGCCGGACGAAGTTGCCGGCGATGCCGTAGCAGAAGGTTGCCACCAGGCAGGCCAGGACCGCCCAGCCGCCGGCGGCGTCGCCGCGGAACGATGCCTTGTCCCAGCTGAGCACCACGACGCCGGCGATGCCGATCGCGAGGCCGGCCACGCGCCAGCCGGTGAGCCGCTCCTTGAGCCAGGCATAGGCGATGATGGCGCCGAAGATCGGCGCGGTTGCGTTCAGGATCGAGGAGAAGCCGGCGTTGAGCGCCAGCGCCGCATAGCCGAACATCACGAACGGGATCGCGGAATTGAAGAACCCCGCGACCAGCAACCGGCCGCTGGCGGCGCGCCCGACGCGCCACAGTCCGCCACCGCCTTCGCGCGCCCAGGCGATCGGCAGCAACACCAGCGCCCCGACCAGGCAGCGCACCAGCATCAACGGCAACGGCCCGAATTCCGGCGCCGCAATCCGCATGAACAGGAACGAAGCGCCCCACAGGGCGGCGAGCAGCACGAACTCGAGCTGGAAACGGCGGTTCATCCCTGTGGCACCATGTCACTGGCGAAAAGGGGGCTGAGTATGCTCCCGCCGCAACCTGGGGAAGCAACCAATTGAGACCCGAACGACACCGGACGCCGCGATCCGCCTGGCGAACGCTGCAACAGCATGCCCGCCGCCTGGCCACGCGCCACCTGCGCGACCTCCTCGCCGACCCGCAACGGCCCGCCGCCATGACGGTCGAGGCCGCCGGGCTGCTCGCGGATTTCAGCAAGCAGCGCCTCGACGACGCGGCGCTCGCAGCCCTGTTCGCGATGGCCCGCGCGGCGCGCTTCGACCAGGCGCGCGCCCTGCTGTTCGGCGGCGCGATCATGAACCCGACCGAGAACCGCCCTGCCCTGCACATGGCGCTGCGCGGTGTCGGTGGCAGCCCGGAAGTCGCCGCCGAGGTCATCGCCGAACGAGCGCGGATCCGCGAGCTGGCGAACCGCATCCGCGGGGGCGACGTCCGGGGTTTCGGCGGCGAGTCGCTCCGCCACCTGGTGTGCATCGGCATCGGCGGTTCCGACCTCGGCCCGCGACTGGTGTGCGACGCGCTGGCACCGCCCCGGTCTGCGCCTGCGGGCGACACCGTCGACGTGCGCTTCGTGGCCAACGTCGATCCGTCCGACCTGCAGCTGGCGCTCGCCGGCCTCGATCCGGCCCGCACCGGCTTCGTCATCGTCTCGAAGACCTTCACCACCCGCGAGACGCTGGCCAATGCCGAGGCCGCCCGGCGCTGGCTGCAAGCCGGGGCGCGCGCCGGGGGCCAGGGCGAGGCGGCGCTGGCGGGGCATCTCATCGGCGTCACCGCCAATCCGCAGGCGGCGGTCGCCTACGGGATCCCGCAGGACCAGGTGCTGCGTTTCTGGGACTGGGTGGGCGGGCGCTACTCGCTGTGGTCGTCGGTCGGCATCTCGATCGCGGTGGCCTGCGGTCCGGATGTCTTCGATGCGCTGCTCGACGGCGCGGCCGCCATGGATGCGCATTTCCGCGATGCGCCGGTGGAGCACAACCTGCCGGCGTGGCTGGGCCTGCTCTCGATCTGGAACCGCAACGGCCTCGGCTGCGGCAGCCAGGCGGTGATTCCCTACGCGGAGCGGCTGCGCATGCTGCCGTCTTTCCTGCAGCAGCTGATCATGGAAAGCAACGGCAAGTCGGCGCTGCTCAATGGCAGCCGGACGACGCAGGCGACCGCCCCGGTGATCTGGGGCGTCTCCGGCACCAACGCGCAGCATTCGTTCTTCCAGCAGCTGCACCAGGGGCCGGACATCGTGCCGGTGGACTTCATCGTCGCGCGGCAGCCGGAAGTTGAGCCCGCGGCCGGCGACGAGCGCCACCACATCCTGCTGGCCAACTGCCTCGCGCAGAGCGCGGCCCTGGCGCTCGGCAAGCCGCTGCCCGATGCCGACGTCGGCGAGAACTGGCACAAGGCCTTTCCCGGCAACCGGCCGAGCACCACCTTGCTGCTGCCGGCCGTGGAGCCCGCGGCGCTCGGCGCGCTGCTGGCTGCCTACGAGCATGCCACCTTCACCGCCAGCGTGATCCTCGGGATCAACGCCTTCGACCAGTTCGGCGTCGAGTACGGCAAGGTGATGGCGACCTCGATCGAGGCGGTCCTGGGCGGCCGCGACGATCCGGCCATCGATCCCGCAACCCGGGCGCTGATCGACCGGATCCGGCCATCGCGACAGAATTGATGGCGCGCTTCGATCCCGACCGGCTGGCGGCGACGGCGCGCGCCGCCGCGCCCGCCTGCCGCTTCTGGTCGCTGCGCGCGGTTGCCGAAACCGGCCTGAGCCTGCGGGTGCGCCAGGACATCGCCGAAGCGCCCTCGCGCGCCATGGACAGCGGCCTGATGGTCACCGTCGTCGATCGCGGCGGCATCGGTCATGCGGCGACTTGCGACACCGGGCAGGAGGGGCTGCGCCGCGCGTTTGCACGCGCGCTGTCGCTGGCCCATGCCATGGCCGGACGCGGCGTGTTCGACTTCGACCGGATCGCCATGCCGTCGCCGCGGGGACGCTATCGCGGGCCGCGGCGCGAACCGCTGCCGGCAACGCTTGCGGAACACTTCGACTACCTGCAGGCGGCCTGCCGCTCGCTCGCGGTCGATCCGCGCATCGTCGACTGGAGTGCGGAAGCCTGGTTCATCGAGAGCGAGCAGGTCTACCTCACCGGTGACGACGGCGCGGTGGCGCAGCGCTTCGACTACGCGGTACCCAACCTGACGGCGGTGGCACGCGTCGGCGACCAGACCCAGACGCGCACCGCGGCCGGCCAGTACAACGGCTTCTGCCGCCAGGGCGGACTGGAGGTGCTGGTGCAGGCGGGCCTGCACCGCGACGGTCCGCGCGTCGGCGAGGAGGCCCTGCAGCTGGCCATGGCGCCCAACTGCCCGAGCGGCGACATGGACCTGCTGCTCATGCCCGACCAGATGATGCTGCAGATCCACGAGAGCATCGGCCATCCGCTCGAGCTCGACCGCATCCTCGGCGACGAGCGCAACTTTGCCGGCACCAGCTTCGTCACCCTCGACATGTTCGGCAGCTATCGCTACGGCAGCAGCCTGCTCGACGTCAGCCACGACCCCGGCCACCCCGAGGAGTTCGCCAGCTTCGGGTTCGACGACGAAGGCACGGCGGCCGGGAAGCGGATGCTGATCGAGAAAGGCGTGCTGCAGCGGCCGCTCGGCGGCACCATCTCCGCCGCCCGAGCCCGCGCCGCCCAGCCGTCGGCTGCCGCCGGCATCGAGCCGGTGGCCACGGCGCGGGCCAGCAGCTGGAACCGGGCGCCCATCGACCGCATGAGCAACCTCAACGTCGAACCGGGCGCCGCCTCGCTCGACGAGCTGATCGCCTCGATCGACGACGGCATCCTGATGCGCACCAACTGCTCGTGGAGCATCGACGACTCGCGCAACAAGTTCCAGTTCGGCTGCGAACACGGGCGCCTGATCCGCGGCGGCAAGCTCGGCGCGGTGGTGCGCAACCCGAATTATCGCGGCGTCTCGGCCACCTTCTGGCGCAGCCTGGCGATGGTCGGCAACGAAGCGACCTGCGAGACGCTCGGCACTCCGTTCTGCGGCAAGGGCGAGCCGATGCAGGTGGTGCGGGTGGGACACCGGTCGCCGGCCTGCAAGTTCGCCAAGGTCGCGGTCTTCGGTGCCGAACAATGACCAGGGACCACTTCCTCGCCCTGGCCGACGCGGTCTGCCGCCTGCCTCCGGCCGTGCGCGGCGGCAACGCCGTCGAGCGGGTGACGCTGTACCTGGCGTCGGAATCGTCCGAGTTCGTGCGCTTCAACCGCAGCGCGGTGCGGCAGATGACGGCCGTCGAGCAGCACCGCGCCACCCTCGCGCTGGTGGCCGGCCAGCGGAGCGCGGCCGCCAGCGTCACCCTCTCCGGCGACGCCCGGGCCGACATCGCGCGCCTGCTGGAGGTCCGCGACCTGCTGGCCGGCGACCTGCCGCTGGTGCCGCCCGATCCGCATCTGCAGTTGCCGCCGTCGGTCGTCGACACGCTGCGCGATGACCCGGGGGGCGGCCTGCCTGCCGTGGCGGACGTCGTCGCCCAGGTCCTCGAGCAGGCGCGCGGCCTGGACCTGGTGGGCTTTCATGCCGCCGGGCCGGTGATCGCCGCCTTCGCGGACAGCCGCGGCCAGCGCAACTGGCACCGCATCAGCAACTTCCATCTCGCATGGAGCCTCTACTGCAGCGGCGACCCGACCGTGCGCGACCGGGCCATCCAGTCGGTCTACGCCGGCCCGCGCTGGGACGCGGCCGAATTCGCGCGTCGGATGTCGCTTGCCAAGGCCAGGCTGGCGCTGCTCGAGCGGCCGGCACGCCTGCTCGCGCCGGGCGCCTACCGCGCGTGGCTGGAGCCGATGGCGGTCGCCGAGATGCTGGGCACGCTTTCCTGGGGCGGCTTCGGCGTCAAGCAGCGGCGCACCGGCACCGGCTCGCTCGGCGCGCTGGCCAGCGGCGCGGTGTCGCTGGCGCCGCAGGTCGACC
>JAEZQX010000060.1 GCA_023441105.1 Pseudomonadota bacterium
GCGTCAACGTCGCGGTGGCGGCCGCGCTGGCAGGCCCCGGGCTCGACCGGGCGCGCGTCGTGGTCAACCGCGGCGGCAGCCGCCATCGGCTGGCGCTCACCGCGTGCAGCCGGCATGCAAGGGTGCAGGCCGCCGTCGAGCCGCGGGCGGCCGGTGGCCTGCATCCGGTCGCCGCCTGCATCATCGCCTGCCTGACACGCGAGATGCAGACGATCTGGGCCGGCTGAGATCCGGCGCCGTCGCAGTCGAGGCCAGGGTTGCGGCCCGGACCGGGCAGTCCCGGGCGGAGCAATTCGCAGGCATGGAATAGGCTGCCGGCGCCTGGGGGAGAGCCGGCGGTCCCCGCGAACACGGTGATACACTGCCGGATCATCGTTTCCAGCCAGCCCCGGACCTGATTCCGGGGTTTGTTTTTGTGGGGGAGAGATCGCAATGGCGACAGTACCGTTGACAGTTCACGGCGCCCAGTTGTTGAAGGACGAATTGCAGCGGCTCAAGCAGGTCGAACGGCCGGCGGTGATCACCGCCATCGCCGACGCCCGCTCCCAGGGCGACCTGTCGGAGAATGCGGAGTACGAATCCGCCAAGGAGCGCCAGAGCTTCATCGAGGGTCGCATCGCCGAGCTCGAGTCGAAGCTGGCAGCCGCACAGGTCATCGATCCCTCCAGCTTGCAGGCAGACGGCCGCGTCGTGTTCGGGGCAACGGTGGCGCTGGAGGACCTCGAGTCGGGCGAGAAGGTGATGTACCAGATCGTCGGCGAGGACGAGGCCGACCTCAAGCTGAACAAGATCTCGGTCTCGAGTCCCCTGGCGCGGGCGCTGATCGGCAAGACCGCCGGTGACGTCGCGGAATTCCGCGCACCGGGCGGCGACCGCGAGTACGAAATCCTCGAGGTCAAGTACGTCTAGGGCCGGGTACGCCGGCGCCAGGCGGCGCGGTCTTCGCGGACCGTGGCCTCTCCCGGCCGGCTACGCTTCCGGCTCGTCCTCGCCCGGCGTCGGCCGGAACAGCACCAGGATGTTGCCGATGATCTGCACCACCGCGCAGGACAGCGACTCGGCCACCTCTTCGGCAATCTGCTCGCGCTGTTCGCGGTCCGCGCCGGCCAGGCGCACCTTGATCAGCTCATGGCTGGCGAGGCCGCGGTCGATCTCCTGCAGGACCGCCTGCGTCAGGCCGGCTCCGCCGACCAGCACGACCGGATTGAGCGGGTGCGCGCGCGACTTGAGTTCCTTGCGTTCGGCATTGGTGAGCAGCAGGGTGGGCATGTGAGGCTTCGGATCTGACGGACGGATGCGGGAGGGCGGCTTGCGGCCGTCCATTCTACGGGTAACGAGACCGCCCCCGGCGGGCCAGCGACATGTACGGCAGCAACAGCAAGAAGCTCAACAAGGCGTGGCTGCACGACCACCTGAACGACCCCTACGTCAAGCTGGCCCAGCGCCACCAGTATCGTTCCCGGGCGGCATTCAAGCTGATCGGCATCGACGAGCAGGACAAGCTGATCCGCCCCGGCATGACGGTGGTGGATCTCGGCTCGACCCCGGGAAGCTGGTCGCAGGTGGTGCGGCGCCGTCTCGCCCGCGGCGCCTTGACCGCCGACGAGGCGAAGGCCGACGACGCCCGGGGCGAGGCGCCCCAGCTGCCGCTGTCGGGGCGCATCATCGCCCTCGACCTCCTGCCGATGGAGCCGATCCCGGGGGTGGAGTTCCTGCAGGGCGACTTCCGGGAGGCCGACGGGCTTGCCGCCCTCGAGGCCACCCTGGCCGGCCAGCGGGCGGATCTTGTGCTTTCGGACATGGCACCCAACCTGAGCGGGGTCGGCGTGGCGGATGCGGCCCGGATGCAGGACCTGGCCGAGCTGGCGGTCGATTTCGCCGTTTCCTGGCTCAAACCGGAGGGCAGTCTGCTGATCAAGTGCTTCCACGGCAGCGGCTACGGCCAGCTGGTGAAGCTGTTCAAGGACACTTTCGTGTCGGTGGCGCCACGAAAACCCAAGGCCTCCCGTGACCGGTCGGCGGAAACCTACCTTCTGGGTCGGCGCCTGCGACATAGCGCCTGAACGGCGCGGGGGCAAGGCATGGCGCGGGTGTCATGGGCGTAGAATCCGGGCAACGGTGCTCGAAACCAGTGAGGTGGTATAGGTGAATAATGCGTTCTCGAAGGCAGCAATCTGGGTCGTCATCGCCCTGGTGCTGTTCACCGTGTTCCGGCAGTTCGACACCCGCCAGGGCCGGTCGGGAGACGTCCCGTACTCGCAATTCATGAAAGAGGCGGAAAGCGGCCGGATCGAGAGCGTCCAGATCGATGGCCGCACGCTGCGGGCACGCACCCGCGACGGCCAGTCGCTGACCGTCTTCACCCCGGGCGCCGGCGACCTCTGGATGGTCAGCGACCTGCTCAAGTACGGCGTCCAGGTCAATGCCAAGCCGGAGGAAGAGCAGTCGGTCCTGATGCAGATCTTCATCTCCTGGTACCCGATGCTGCTGCTGATCGGGGTGTGGATCTTCTTCATGCGCCAGATGCAGGGCGGGGGGCGCGGTGGCGCCTTCTCCTTCGGCAAGAGCCGGGCGCGCCTGCTGGACGAGAGCAACAACACTATCACCTTCGCCGACGTCGCCGGCTGCGACGAGGCCAAGGAGGAAGTCCAGGAGCTGGTGGACTTCCTGCGCGATCCCACCAAGTTCCAGAAGCTCGGCGGGCGCATCCCGCGCGGCGTGCTGATGGTCGGCTCGCCCGGCACCGGCAAGACGCTGCTCGCCAAGGCGATCGCCGGCGAGGCCAAGGTGCCGTTCTTCTCCATCTCCGGCTCCGACTTCGTCGAGATGTTCGTCGGCGTGGGCGCGGCCCGTGTCCGCGACATGTTCGAGAACGCCAAGAAGCATGCGCCGTGCATCGTCTTCATCGACGAGATCGATGCGGTCGGCCGCCAGCGTGGCGCCGGCCTCGGTGGCGGCAACGACGAGCGCGAGCAGACGCTGAACCAGCTGCTGGTGGAAATGGACGGCTTCGAGACCGGCCAGGGCATCATCCTGATCGCCGCCACCAACCGGCCGGACGTGCTCGATCCGGCGCTGCTGCGCCCCGGCCGCTTCGACCGCCAGGTGGTGGTCCAGCTGCCGGACATCCGCGGCCGCGAGCAGATCCTCAACGTCCACATGCGCAAGGTGCCCATCGGACCAGATGTCAAGGCCGACGTGCTGGCCCGCGGCACCCCGGGCATGTCCGGCGCGGACCTCGCCAACCTGGTCAACGAAGCGGCGCTGTTCGCCGCGCGGCGGGCGGCCCGGCTGGTGGAGATGATCGACTTCGAGCGCGCCAAGGACAAGATCCTGATGGGTGCCGAGCGCCGCTCCATGATCATGGACGAGGACGAGCGCAAGAGCACCGCGTACCACGAGTCCGGCCACGCGCTGCTGGGCCGGCTGCTGCCCAAGGCGGATCCGGTGCACAAGGTCACCATCATCCCGCGCGGTCGCGCGCTGGGCGTGACCATGTCGCTGCCGGAGAAGGACCGCTACAGCTACGACCGCACCTACATGCTGAGCAAGATCGCGATGCTGTTCGGCGGCCGGATCGCGGAGGAAATCTTCATCAACGAGATGACCACCGGCGCTTCCAACGACTTCGAGCGGGCAACGTCGATGGCGCGCGACATGGTCACCCGCTACGGCATGAGCGACCTGCTCGGCCCGATGGTCTACGCCGAGAACGAAGGCGAGGTCTTCCTCGGCCGCTCCATCACCAAGACCACCAACGTCTCCGAAGAGACCATGCGCAAGGTGGACCAGGAGATCCGTCGCATCATCGACGAGCAGTACGCGCTGGCGCGCAAGCTCATCGAGGACAACTCCGACAAGATGCACATGATGGCCAAGGCCCTGCTGGACTGGGAGACCATCGGCATGGAGCAGATCGACGACATCATGGCCGGCCGCCCGCCGCGTCCGCCCAAGGATCTCAGCCCGCCGTCGGCGGGTCGTGGACCCAGCGCGCCGCTGGCGCCGGATGTCGCGCCGGGCCAGCCTGCCAATCCGGCGGCTCCGGTGGCCTGATCCCGCCGGTGGACCGGTGACCTCGCCATCGTCGAAGGGTGCCTCCGGGCACCCTTCGTCGTCTTTGCCCCTGCCGTCCCTGCTGCCGGCACTGCCGCCGTTCCGTTGCGGCCGTTTCTCGCTGGCGTTCGATCGGCCGC
>JAEZQX010000066.1 GCA_023441105.1 Pseudomonadota bacterium
CTCGAGTACTTCAACCCGTCGAACGCCTTCGACGCCGAGGGCCTGACGCGGCTGACCGAGCAGATCGAGCGGCGCAAGAAGATCCGCAACGACATCGAGCAGGACACGATGATCCAGATCCGCAACAAGAACCTCGACACCGAGAAGCAGTCGCTCGACATCGATCGCGAGCTCGAGAATGCACGGCTGGCGCAGGAGCGGGACATCGAGATCCAGCGGGCGGCGCAACGCTCGCAACTGGTGCGCGAGCGGGCCGAACGCGAGATGGACGGCGAACGGGCGCAGATCGCCGCCCGCGAGGCGATCGAGGCGGCGAAGATCGCCACCGAGCGCATTCTCGAGGAGAAGCGCATCGGCCGCGAGCGCGAGATCCAGGCGCTGGAGATCGAGCGACGCAAGCAGCTGGAGCTGGCCGAGCAGCAGCGCGTCATCGCGATCGCGCAGCAGAGCAAGGCGCAATCCGAGGCCCAGGCCGAGGCCGATCGCGCCCGCGCGGCGGCGGTGTCCGAGGAGGAGCGGGTCTTCACCGTGCGCGAGACGGAGATGGCCGAGCGGCGCAAGGCGATCGAGCTGATCACGGCATCCCAGGAGGCCGAGCGCGAGGGCGTGCGGCTGCGGCTGGCGGCGGCGGCGGAGCGGGCGGCCGCCGAGGATCGGGGCGCGGCCATCCGGGCCGAGGCCGAGGCGGCGTCGGATGCCGACCGCATCCGGGCCATGGCCTTCAAGGTGCGCAGCGAGGTCGAGGCCGAAGGTGCCCGGCTGATGAACGAGGCGCAGAACACGCTGTCGAGCGAATCCAGGCTGTCGCTGCTGCGCATGAGGCTCGTCGAGCGGCTCGACGCGATCATCCGCGAGCAGGTCCGCCCGCTCGAGCGCATCGAGAGCATCAAGATCATGCACGTCGACGGGCTGACCGGCGGCTCATCCCACGGCGGCGGTTCCAACGGCTACGACGGCCACGGCCCCGGCGGCTCCGGCGGCTTTGCGGAGAACGTCGTCAACTCGGCGTTGCGCTACCGGGCGCAGGCGCCGCTGGTCGATCAGCTGCTCAAGGAGATCGGCGTCCAGGGTGGCGATGTCGGCGCCGTCGCGCAGGGCATGCTGGCCGGGGCCGCGGCCGCGGAGGCCGGCTCCAGGCCGGCGATCGGCTCCGATGCCCAGGCCGATTGAGCAGGCGCCTACATGATCAAGGTCTATGTGTCGACGGTGCTGGACTCGCCCGCTGATGTCGTCTGGAGCGTGGTCCGCGATTTCAACGGGCTGCCCAAGTGGACGCCGTTCGTCGCCGATTCGCGCATCGAGCAGAACCAGCCGGCCGATCGCGTCGGATGCGTCCGCAACTTCCGGCTCAAGGATGGCGGCGTGATCCGCGAGCAGCTGCTGACCCTGTCGGACTACGATTTCCAGTGTTCCTATTCCATCCTCGAGTCACCCATGGGCGTCTCGAACTACGTCGCCACCCTCAAGCTCACGCCGGTCACCGATGGCAACCGGACCTTCGCCGAATGGTCGGCCGAGTTCGACAGCCCGCCGGGGAGGGACCAGGAGCTGGCCGAGGACATCGGCCAGGGCGTGTTCCAGGCAGGCTTCGATCACCTCAGGCAGGTGCTGCGCTGAGCCGATCGCGATGAGCGCCGTGCCAATCGCGCTTCGCCCGCCGGTGCCGACCCGGTGATCAAGGTCACCCGCTCGGCGGTCATCGACGCACCGGTCGCGGTCGTGTGGGCCATCCTGCGCGACTTCAACAGCCATGCCTACTGGCATCCGATCATCGAGCACTCGGAGATCGAGGACGGCGAGGAGCCCGACCGGATCGGTTGCGTGCGCAACTTCCGGCTCAAGGACGGCAATCACCTGCGCGAGCAGTTGCTGGCACTCTCGGACGAGGACTACCTGTCGACCTATTGCATCCTCGATGCGACCCTGCCGATGCGGCGCTACGTCGCCACAGTGCAGCTGAAGCCGGTCACCGACGGTAACCGGACCTTCTGGCACTGGCAGTCCACCTTCGACGTGCCGAAGGGCCGCGAGGCGGAGTTCGAGCGAACCGTCGGCGACGGCGTCTACGTTGCAGGCTTCGAAGGCATCCGCGCCTGGTTGCGTCGCGGCAGCAGTGTGCCCGCCGCTGGCAGCGCCGCCTCCAGCCGGCGCGCGCAAGTTGCGACCGCGCTGCCGGGGCAGGGGATCGTGGTGGCGCAGCACGGCGGGCCGGACCAGCTGCGGATGCAGCCGGTCGCCGCCGCCGTGCCGGGGCCGGGCGAGGTCCGGATCCGGCAGACGGCCGTCGGCGTCAACTACATCGACGTCTATGTCCGCAAGGGCCTCTATCCGCTGGGCACGCCGCCGGCCGTGATCGGCATGGAAGCCGCCGGCACGGTGGTCGACGTCGGGCCGGGCGTCGCCCATCTGCTGCCGGGCGACCGGGTGGCGTATGCCTGCATGCCGCCGGGCTCGTACTGCAGCCTCCGCACCCTGGCGGCCGACCAGGTGGTGGTGCTGCCGGACGACGTGCCGGAGGAAACCGCCGCCGCGGTGATGCTCAAGGGAATGTCGGCCGAATACCTCCTGCACCGGGTCCATCGCGTGCGGGCGGGCGATACCGTGCTGGTCCACGCGGCAGCCGGCGGCCTGGGCCTGATGCTGTGCCGCTGGGCCGCGCGATTGGGCGCGCGGGTGATCGGCACGGTGTCGAACGAGGCCAAGGCGCGGCAGGCGCGAGACAGCGGCTGCGAGCTGCCGATCGTGACGGCGGACTACCGCTTCGCGCAGGCGGTCTTGCGGGCAACCGACGGTCGCGGCGCCGACGTCGTCTACGACGGCCTCGGTCGCGAGGCGCTGCAGGAGAACCTGCAGGCGGTCGCTTCCTGTGGTCATTGGATCAGCTACGGGCAGGCAAGCGGTACACTCGAGGCCGTGCCCCTGCAGATGCTGTCCTCCAAGTCCATCACCCTGAGCCGGCCGGTTCTATTCCACTACACGGCCGACCGCGCCCGTTTGCAGGCCATGGCCGGCAACGTGTTCCAGGCCCTGCGCGACGGTGCCATCCGCGCCGACATCGGGGCCCGCTATCCGCTGGCCGCCGCCCGCCAGGCGCACGAGGACCTGGAAGCCCGCAGGACGTCCGGCCAGCTCGTGCTGCTGCCGTGACGGCTGCCCGGCAGGAGGCCCGTGCCGCCGGCTCGCGGCCGCCAGGCAACGACGATCTGCGGTGGCCGCACGCCGACGAGATCCAGGCGATCTCGCTCGATCTCGACGACACGCTCTGGCCGGTGCTGCCGGCGCTGCTCAAGGCCGAGCAGGACATGCATGCCTGGCTGCTCGATCGCGCCCCGGCGACCGCGGCCATCTGCTCGATCGACCGGATGCGCGAGATCCGCCTGCTGGTGGCGATGGCCCATGCCGACCGCGCCCACGACATGGGCTGGCTGCGGCTCGAGTCGCTGCGTCGCGCGCTGCACGAAGGCGGCGACGATCCGGCGCTCGCGGTCGGCGCCTTCAATGTGTTCCTCGACGGTCGCCAGCGGGTGACGCTCTACGACGATGTCCACGAGGTCCTGCAGCGCTGGAAGTCGCGCTACAAGCTGCTGGTGGTGACCAACGGCAACGCCGACATCGGGCGGATCGGCATCGGCCACTTGTTCGACGTGGCGGTCGCCGCCCACGAGCTGGGTGTCGGCAAGCCGGATCGACGCATCTTCCAGCACGCCTGCGACCTGGCGGGGGTCCTGCCGTCCAGCGTGCTGCACGTCGGCGACGACCTCGAGCTCGACGTGCGCGGGGCGCGCGAAGCCGGCATGCATGCCGCCTGGCTGCGCCGGCCGGACCTCGACGAGCAGCTGCGGCGGTCCCGCAAGTCGACGGAGGCGCAATCCGCCGACGGCGGATCGGGCGACGACGAGCCGGTCTTCAGGAACCTGGAAGCGATCGACCAGGCGCTGCAGTCGGTGGCGTCGACGGCCGAGCGTTGACCTCGGGCCGGCGCGTCCCTGCGCCGGAGGCCGGCGGCTGCCGCGGGCCGGCCCTCAGACCAGCGGAAAGCCCAGCTCGTCCTGCTTGCCGGTGCGCTGCAGGGGCGCCATGCCCGCGACCACCCGCAGCGCATCCGGATCGACGCGCGCCCGGTCGCGACCTTCGCGCTTGGCGACGTAGAGCATCTGGTCGGCCGCATCGAGCGCCTCTTCCATCGGCGTCTGGCCGGCGTTCGCCACGGTGATGCCGGCCGAGATGGTGATCTCGATGCCGGTGCGTTCGCGCGCCATCTCGGTGAAGCGCTTGCGCACGCGCTCCGTCACCACCTGCGCCTGGCGGATCGTGACGCCGGGCAACAGCATGCAGAATTCCTCGCCGCCGAAGCGGCCGATGGTGTCGTAGCGGCGGGCGGTCGCCCGCATCACCTCGACGACCAGTTGCAGCACCGCGTCGCCGGCCGCGTGGCCGTGGGTCTGGTTGACCTTCTTGAAGAGGTCGATGTCGAGCAGGATGACGCCCACGTGCCAGCCTTCATCGCCGCGACGGGCGCGCGCCTGCAGAAGACCCCAGGCTTCCGCCAGGCCGCGACGGTTGCGGGCCTGGGTGAGCGGGTCGAGCAGCGCCGAGCGGGCCAGCTGGCTGGCCAGCTGGCCGTAGGAGATGGTCAGCAGCGCCAGCGGCAGCAGGACCTGCAGCGTCGCGCCGGCCATGTAGCTCCAGCTGAGGAAGTCGTTGACTTCGAGCGACCTGAAGTACCACCGGCTGAGGCCTTGCGAGAGGAGGATCAGCGCCGTCAGCGCATAGGCCGCCGCGATGATCTGGCTCAGCCGGGCGAAGTCCTTGCGGCTCGGACGCCAGACGATGAAGGCGGCGGCGAACATCCCGGCCGCATTGATCAGGTTGGAGCAGATTACCCGCACCAGTGGCTCCGGCGCGAGGCCGGCGAACTGGATCGTCGACAGCAGGTGCACGATGTTGAAGATCACCAGGGTGCGCACGATCCGCTCGCCGTAGCGCGAGAACTGGGCCAGCGCCGCGGCCTGCAGGATGACCGACGCCCCCAGCAGCAGGTCGCCGAAGGCCTGCAGCGCTGCCGGCGCGTGCCATGGCTCGAGCGCCTTCAGCGTCAGGCCGAGGGCGGCGACCAGGCAGCTCTGGCCCCAGAGCCGGATGGCATGGGGGGCGGGCGCATGGGTGGCGACGTGAAACAGGCTGGCCGACAGCATGGCCAGCATCGATGCAGCCACTACCGAGATTGTCGCGAGATCGAGGAAGGCACCGGGCATCGCGAAACGGTAGCCGACGGGTCCGGTGAATTCGAAGGGCGCCTGCCGGGCGGTTTAAACCCGCCTTGTGAACGGGAGCGGGCGACTGGGGGGGCGGCGCGATGACCGGTCGGCCGGTGCCCGGCCCCTGGCGCAGGACCGGCCTGCGGTGGTCCGGCAT
>JAEZQX010000085.1 GCA_023441105.1 Pseudomonadota bacterium
AGCATGGCGAGGTTTTCGTCACCGAGGACGGCGCCGAAACCGACCTCGACCTCGGCCACTACGAGCGCTTCGTGTCGGCGCGCATGCGCCGCACCAACAACTTCACCACCGGCCAGATCTACGACTCGGTGATCCGCAAGGAGCGCCGCGGCGAGTACCTCGGCCGTACGGTGCAGGTGATTCCGCACATCACCAACGAGATCCAGGCCTTCATCGAGCGCGGCGCCGGCGTCGGCACCGCGAGCGAGGCGCAGGTGGCCATCGTCGAGATTGGCGGCACCGTCGGCGACATCGAATCGCTGCCGTTCCTGGAGGCGGTCAGGCAGATGAGCCTGAAGCGCGGCCGCGGCAACTTCTGCTTCGTGCACCTGACCCTGGTCCCGTTCATCCCCTCCGCCGGCGAGCTCAAGACCAAGCCGACGCAGCATTCGCTGCAGAAGCTGCGCGAGATCGGGATCCAGGCGGACATCGTGATGTGCCGCGCCGACCGGCCGATTCCGGACGACGAGCGGGCCAAGATCTCGATGTTCTCCAACGTCCAGCTGGATTCGGTGATCTCGGTGTGGGATGCGGATTCGATCTACAAGATCCCGCGCATGCTGCATGAGCAGCATGTGGACGACATCGTGGTCGACATCCTCAGGCTGGATGCGCCGCCGGCGGACCTGTCGATGTGGGACCACCTCATCGACCGGCTGGAGAACCCGCGCCACCGGGTGCGCATCGCGATGGTCGGCAAGTACGTCGACCTCACCGAATCGTACAAGTCGCTTACCGAGGCGCTGATCCACGCCGGCATCCACACCGCTTCGCGCATCGACATCGAGTACATCGATTCGGAGCAGATCGAGCGCGAGGGCACCGGGCTGCTCGCCGGCTTCGATGCCATCCTGGTGCCGGGCGGCTTCGGCAAGCGCGGCGTGGAAGGCAAGATCAACGCCATCCGCTATGCCCGTGAGAACGGCGTGCCGTATCTCGGCATCTGCCTCGGGATGCAGCTCGCGGTAATCGAATTCGCCCGCAACGTGCTGGGCCTGGCCGGCGCCAACAGCAGCGAGTTCGACCCGAACACGCCGCATCCGGTGGTCGCGCTGATCACCGAATGGACCGATCGCAGCGGCAGCGTCGAGCGCCGCGACGGCGCCGCCAACCTCGGCGGCACCATGCGCCTGGGGGCGCAGCGCTGCGCGGTGGAGCCCGGCACGCTGATCTCGCAGATCTACGGGGATTCGGTCAACGAGCGCCACCGCCACCGCTACGAGGTCAACAACGAGTACGTCGAGCGGCTGCAGCAGGCCGGCCTGCGCATCGCCGCGCGCACGCCCACGGAGCAGCTGACCGAGACCATCGAGTTGCCGGTCGCCGGCAAGCTGGCCCATCCCTGGTTCATCGGCGTGCAGTTCCACCCGGAGTTCACCTCCAATCCGCGCAACGGCCATCCGCTGTTCATCGCCTATCTCGAGGCGGCGCTGGCCTGCGCCGCGCGCAAGCCGCAACGCAAGGTGGCGTGATGAAGGTTGCAGGCTTCGACATCGCGCTGGACAAGCCGTTCTTCCTGATCGCCGGTCCCTGCGCCATCGAATCGCGCCAGCTGGCCATCGATACCGCCGGCGCACTCAAGGAAATCTGCGCCGGCCTCGGCGTGCCGTTCATCTACAAGTCCTCGTTCGACAAGGCCAACCGCAGCTCCGGCGCCTCCTTCCGCGGACCCGGCATGGAAGGCGGGTTGCGCATCCTGGCGGACGTGCAGCGCGAGATCGGGGTGCCGGTGCTCACGGATGTGCATGAGATCGACCAGGTCGAGCCGGTGGCGGCGGTGGTGGACATGCTGCAGACGCCCGCCTTCCTGTGCCGCCAGACCGACTTCATCTCGGCGGTGGCCGCTTCCGGCAAGCCGGTCAACATCAAGAAAGGCCAGTTCCTGGCGCCCCACGACATGCGCAACGTCGTCGCCAAGGCCAAGGCCGCGGCCCGCGAGGCCGGCGTTGACGAGGACTGCATCCTGGTATGCGAACGCGGCGCCAGCTTCGGCTACAACAACCTGGTGTCGGACATGCGCGGGCTCGCCATCATGCGCGAGACCGGCTGCCCGGTGGTGTTCGACGCCACCCATTCGGTGCAGCTGCCGGGCGGGCAGGGCGAGAAGTCCGGCGGCCAGCGTGAATTCGTGCCGGTGCTGGCGCGCGCAGCGGTCGCCTCGGGGGTCGCCGGCTTGTTCATGGAGACCCATCCGGATCCGGACAAGGCGCTGTCGGACGGACCCAACGCCTGGCCGCTGCCGCGCATGGCCGGCCTGCTGCAGACGCTCTGCGAGATCGACCGGCTGGTCAAGAAGGCCGGTTTCGCGGAGAGCGACCTGATCAATGCACCCTGAGAGGAGAGCGCCATGACGGCCTACGTGATCGCCGAGGTGAAGGTCTCGGACCCGCAGCGCTACGAGGGCTACAAGGCGCTTTCGCCGGGGGCCATCGCGGCGGCCGGCGGGCGCTTCCTGGTGCGGGGCGGCCAGACCGAGGTACTGGAAGGAAGCTGGCAGCCCGGCCGCATCGTCGTCGCCGAATTCGCCAGCATGGCCGCCGCCAAGGCGTTCTACGAGTCGACCCTCTATCGCCAGGCGCGCGATGCCAGGGCCGGCGCAACCGAGCTGTTCGACATGATCTGTGTCGAAGGCGTTCCCACGGAAGGCAAGCAAGGCTGATGAGCACCATCGTTGACATCATCGGGCGCGAGATCATCGACTCCCGCGGCAATCCCACCGTCGAATGCGACGTCCTGCTGGAATCGGGTGTCATGGGGCGGGCGGCCGTGCCCTCCGGCGCCTCCACCGGCGCGCGCGAGGCCATCGAGCTGCGCGACGGCGATGCCGCGCGCTACGGCGGCAAGGGGGTGTTGAAGGCGGTCGAGAACATCAACACCGAGATATCGGAGGCCGTCCTGGGCCTCGACGCGTCCGAGCAGGCCTACGTGGACCGCACGCTCATCGACCTCGACGGCAGCGAGAACAAGGGCAATCTCGGCGCCAACGCGATGCTGGCGGTCTCGATGGCGGTTGCCAAGGCGGCCGCCGAGGAGTCGGGCATGCCGCTGTACCGCTATTTCGGCGGCTCGGCGCAGATGTCGCTGCCGGTGCCGATGATGAACGTCATCAACGGCGGCGCACATGCCAACAACAACCTCGACCTGCAGGAGTTCATGATCATCCCGGTCGGCGCGCCCACCTTCCGGGAGGCGCTGCGCTTCGGGGCCGAGACCTTCCATGCGCTCAAGAAGCTGATCCACGATGCCGGCATGTCCACCGCGGTGGGCGACGAAGGCGGCTTCGCGCCATCGGTGGACAACCACGAGGCGGCCATCCAGTTGATCCTGCGCGCCATCGAGAAGGCCGGCTACAAGCCCGGCGAGGACATCGCTCTGGGCCTCGACTGCGCCAGCAGCGAGTTCTTCAAGGACGGCAAGTACCACCTGTCCGGCGAGAAGAAGACCCTTACCGGCCCGGAGTTCACCAAGCTGCTGTCCGACTGGTGCGCCAGGTACCCCATCATCTCCATCGAGGACGGCATGGCCGAGGATGACTGGGACGGCTGGAAGCACCTGACGCAGCGCCTGGGCAGCAAGGTGCAGCTGGTGGGCGACGACCTGTTCGTCACCAACACCCGGATCCTGAAGCAGGGCA
>JAEZQX010000092.1 GCA_023441105.1 Pseudomonadota bacterium
CGCCCACCCCCCCCCCCGGCCCGCCCCGGGGGCGGGGCCCGGGGGCCCCCTCGACCGTGACCTGCCCGGTGCTGGCGAAGTCGAGCCCGGCGACGATCCGCAGCAAAGTCGACTTGCCGCAGCCCGAAGGCCCGAGGATGGTGATGAAGTCGTTGTCGGCGACCTCCAGCGAGGTGCGCAGCAGCGCCACCGTCTCCGGCTGCCGGCCCCTGCCGGCGAAGGTTCGCGATACCTCCTGGATCGACACCCGCGCCAATCAGCCTGCTCCCGCCGTCATGTCGCCGGATGGCCCGCCGGAGCGCCGGACGGCCTCACCTGAGGCTCCACGGAAAGAGCCCGCGGTTGCCCGCCTTGAAGGCGAAATCCGTCACCAGCCCGATCAGCCCGATCACGATGATGCCGAAGATGATCTGGCCGGTGGCGAGCAGCGACTGGCTGTCGGTGATCATGTGGCCGATCCCGGAGGAGGCGCCAATGAGCTCGGCCACGATGACATAGGTCCACGCCCAGCCCAGCACCAGCCGCAGGATTTCCGCGATCTCCGGTCCGGCGTTGGGCAGCAGCACCCGGTTGACCAGCGAGCGGTCGCTCGCGCCAAGGGTGTAGGCGGCTTCGACCAGGTCGCGGCGGGTATTGCCGACCACCACCGCCACCATCAGCACCACCTGGAAGAAGCTGCCGATGAAGATGACCAGCAGCTTCTGCAGCTCGCCGATGCCGGCCCACAGGATCAGCAACGGGATGAACGCCGACGCCGGCAGGTAGCGGGCGAAGGATACGAACGGCTCGAAGAAAGCCTCGACCGGCTTGTAGGCACCCATCAGCACCCCGAGCGGCACCGCCAGCACCGCTGCCATCAAGAAGCCACCGACCACCCGTGCGATGGTGATGCCGATGTCGCCCATGAAGCCGTGCACCGCCAGCAGCTCCCAGCCGTCGCGCAGCATGGTCAGCGGATCCGCGAGGAAGGTGCGGCTCACGAAGCCGCCCAGCGTGGCGACGGCCCAGCCCGCCGTGAACAGCACGAAGAACGAAATCCCGAGCGCGATGCGGGTGCCGGTGCCGACCGGCTGCAGCGGCCTCACTTGCCGGCTTCCGGCGGCCCGCGCCTGCTGCAGCCCGCGTTCACTTGACGAACGAGGCGTCGATGATCGAATCGATGTCCGGAATGCTCTTGATGATCCCGGCCTCGAGCAGCAGCTCGGCCGCCTCCTTGGAGAACGCCTGGATCTCTCCGGAGAAGAACTTGCGGTTGGCGTCGCGGTCCTGCCAGCGCAGGAAGGATGCCGACTTGCCGAACTGCTCGCCGCTCTGCTTCACGTCGGCGCCCATGATCTCGTACGCCTTGTCCTTGTTGGCGGCGATGTACTCCAGCGCCTCGAAGTAGCTGTCGGCCAGGGCCTTTACCGCCTTGGGATTGTCCTGGATGAACTTCGGCGTGCAGCCCACCGTGTCCATGATCATCGGATAGTCGAGCGTGGTGGCGATGATCTTGCCCGCCTCCGGCTTGTCCCGCACCAGCGACAGGTAGGGCTCGTAGGTGAGGGCGGCATCGATGCCGCTCTGGCCGGCGATGAAGGCCTGGGCCGCCGGGTTGGGCTCCATGTTCACCACCTTGACGTCCTTCACCGACAGCCCGTTCTTCTTCAGGAACCAGGCCATCGTGAAGTACGGCGCCGTGCCGGGGGCCGAGGCGGCGATCGTCTTGCCCTTCAGGTCGGCGATGCTGGCGATGCTGTTGCGGACCACCATGCCGTCCGCGCCATAGCTCTTGTCGAGCTGGAACAGCTGCTTGCTCGCCACGCCGGCGGCATTCCAGACCACCCAGGTCTCGACGGTGGTGGCGGCGCACTGGATGTCGCCGGATGCCAGCGCGAGGTGGCGATCCTTCTGCGGCACCTTCTTGAGCGCCACGTCCAGGCCGTGCTTCTTGAAGATGCCGGCCTCCTTGGCCAAGGTCAGCGGCGCGAAGCCGGTCCAGCCGGACAGCCCCAAGGCAATCTTCGTTTCCTGCGCATGCGCCGGCTGCGCCAGCAGCAGCGAGGCGGCGGCCGCCGCGACCCATCCTTTCTTCATCGGACTGCTCCCTGAACGAGTGACTGAAATCATGTCGACGCAGTTGCAACATCCATGCCATCGGCGGCCGGGCCGCGCGCGGTGCAGTCGAAGTATGCCCTGCCGCCCGACGCCGTGGCAGGCGGCGTAACATGGCATCGCCATCGACGGCCGCAGCGACAACTGCAGCGACAACCTGCGGTCTCGACTGCGGCCACATCCACCGCGCGCGGCGCGGCGCCTGCGCCGCACCGTCCGCAGCGACGAACCGGAGCCATCCATGAACGCACCGACCGCCGACACCCAGCTCGCCCGCACCATCCGGGCGCCCCGCGGCACCACCATGAGCGCGCGCAGCTGGCTCACCGAGGCGCCGCTGCGGATGCTGATGAACAACCTCGATCCGGAGGTCGCCGAAAACCCGGCCGAGCTGGTCGTCTACGGCGGCATCGGCCGGGCGGCCCGCAACTGGGAGGCTTTCGACGCGATCGTGGCGGCGCTGCGCCGGCTCGGGGACAACGAGAGCCTCCTGATCCAGTCGGGCAAGCCGGTGGGCATCTTCAAGACCCACCCGGATGCGCCGCGGGTCCTGATCGCCAATTCCAACCTGGTCGGCAAATGGGCCACCTGGGAGCATTTCCACGAGCTGGACCGCAAGGGCCTGATGATGTACGGCCAGATGACCGCCGGCTCCTGGATCTACATCGGCTCGCAGGGCATCGTGCAGGGGACCTACGAGACCTTCGTCGAGCTCGGGCGCAAGCACTACGGCGGCGACTGGCGGGGACGCTGGATCCTCACCGCCGGCCTGGGCGGCATGGGCGGCGCCCAGCCGCTGGCGGCGGTGCTGGCCGGCGCTTCGTGCATCGTCGTGGAATGCCAGCAGTCGCGCATCGACATGCGGCTGCGCACGCGCTACCTCGATCGCCAGGCGGCCGACATCGACGAGGCGCTGAAGATCGTCGCCGCCGCGCATGCCGAGGGCAAGCCGGTATCGGTCGGCATCCGCGGCAACATCGCCGAACTGCTGCCGCAGTACGTGGCCCGGGGCATCCGGCCCGATGCCGTCACCGACCAGACCAGCGCCCACGACCTCCTGAACGGCTACCTGCCGATCGGCTGGAGCGTCGAGCAATGGCTGGCGGCGCGCGATTCCGGCAGCGACGCCGAGCGCCGGCGGCTGGTCGACGAGGCGCAGGCCTCTGCCGCCAGGCACGTCCAGGCGATGCTCGCCTACCACCGGATGGGTCTGCCGGTGATCGACTACGGCAACAACCTGCGTCAGGTGGCCTGCGACGCCGGCGTCGCCGATGCCTTCGACTATCCCGGCTTCGTGCCGGCCTGCATCCGGCCGCTGTTCTGCGAGGGCAAGGGGCCGTTCCGCTGGGTTGCCCTGTCGGGCGACCCGGAGGACATCTACCGGACCGATGCCAAGGTCAAGCAGCTGTTTCCGGACGACAAGCCGCTGCATCGCTGGCTCGACCAGGCTCGCGAGCGCATCGCCTTCCAGGGACTGCCGGCGCGGATCTGCTGGCTGGGGCTGGGGCAGCGCCATCTCGCCGGGCTGGCGTTCAACGAGATGGTGCGCACCGGCGAGCTCAAGGCGCCGATCGTGATCGGCCGCGACCATCTCGATACCGGCTCGGTGGCCAGCCCCAACCGCGAGACCGAATCGATGGCCGACGGCAGCGACGCGGTGGCCGACTGGCCGCTGCTCAACGCGATGCTCAACGTCGCCGGCGGCGCCACCTGGGTGTCGATCCATCATGGCGGCGGGGTCGGCATCGGCTACTCGCAGCACGCCGGGGTGGTGATCGTCTGCGACGGCACGGCGGCCGCCGCCCGGCGCATCGAGCGGGTGCTGTGGAACGATCCGGCCACCGGCGTCATGCGCCATGCCGACGCCGGCTACGACCCGGCGGTCGCCTGCGCCCGGAACAAGGGCCTGGACCTGCCGATGCTCGGTGACTGAGGCGGGCCGGATCGCCGGCGCGGTCGTCACGGGTAGGATTACTGCCGTGCCGAACCAGCCGTGAATTCCCCGCCGCCCGCGCCCGCGCCGGCAGCGCCCCACTGGTCCGGACTCATTGCACCTGCTTCACGCATCACGCCCTGAGGACCGCCATGCCGCATCTCGACCCGCTTCCCTGGGACGCCGTCCCGCAGTTCCGCGACCGCTTCGAGCACTACCAGAACACGCGCGGCTTCGTGCCGAACAGCATCCTGACCATGTCCCGCCGGCCGGCCATCGCCGAAGCCTTCATGGACCTCAACCGGGCGGTCCTCTACGAGGGCACGGTAGCGGAGGAGCTGAAGATGCTGGTCAGCCTGGTCACCAGCCAGGCAAGCGGCTGCAAGTACTGCCAGGCGCACATGACCAACCTTTCGAGCATCTACAAGGCGTCCGACGAGAAGATCCGGGCGGTCTGGGACTTCGAGACCAGCCCGCTGTTCTCGCCGGCCGAGCGCGCCGCCCTGAGGCTCGGCTACCATGCGGCGCTGGTTCCGAACGAGGTGACGGCAGCCGACTTCGACGAGCTGAAGCGCCACTTCGACGAAGGCCAGATCGTCGAGATCGTTGGCACCATCGCGCTGTTCGGTTACCTCAACCGCTGGAACGACACCATGGCCACGCAGCTGGAAACGAAGGCGGTGGACGTCGCCAACCGGGCGATCGGCTCGGTCGGCTGGACCGCGGGCAAGCACCTGCCCGCGGCCTGAGCGGTTGCGGGCCGGCACCAGGCCGCTCCAAGCACAATCCCTGATTGCGCGCCGCGGACAGGCTCGTAACATAGACGCCCCAGCCGCTGCCGCAGTCCCTACGTCATCATGCCGCAACCCACCGGCCTCGTCGCCGGCCCCCCGACGCCCGACGGCTCGCCGGCCTACCTGCTGCGCCGGGGTGGCAGCGGGCTGATGGTGTCGATGCCGCACGTCGGCACCCTCGTGCCCGACACCCTGTCGGACCGCATGACGGCGGCCGCCCTGCAGCTCGCCGATACCGACTGGCACCTGCCGCTGGTCTACGACCTCGAAGGGCTCGACGCGACGATCCTGGTGGCGACCCATTCGCGGCTGGTCATCGACCTCAACCGCCCGCCCGACGACGAAAACCTCTATCCCGGCCGCGACACCACGGGGCTGGTGCCGGTCGACACCTTCCACAAGGAGCCGGTCTATCGCGCCGCGCCGCCTGACCAGGACGAAATCGCCTCCCGGCGCGAGACGTACTGGCGCCCGTATCACCAGGCGCTGGAAACCGAGCTGGCGAGGCTGCGGCAGGCCCATGAGCGCGTGGTCCTGTGGGACGCCCATTCGATCGCCTCGGTGCTGCCGCGGTTCTTCAGCGGCCGCCTGACCGACCTCAACTTCGGCACCGCCGACGGGCGCAGCTGCGATGCCGCGCTGGTCGCGGCGATCCTGCGACCGGTGAAGGCGCAGGAGCGCTATTCCTGGGTCCTGGACGGCCGCTTCAAGGGTGGCTACATCACCCGCCGCTTCGGCTCCCCGGCAACCGGCGTGCATGCGATGCAACTGGAGATGACGCAGGCCATCTACATGGACGAGCAGGCGCCGTTCTCCCTGCGGCCGGACCTGTGCGGCGAGATTGCCGCGCTGCTGCGAGACTGCCTCCAGGCGGCAGCCGACTGGTCCCGCGTCGGCGCGCGGCCACTTTGACCCTAGAATCACGCCCTGTCCCGCAACCGGCCGGCGCCTTGTCGCGCGCCGCCCGGCGCAAACGACCGTACTTTTTTCTTCCCGAGGAGACAACCCCATGAGTTCGAAGCAGGTGACGATGAAGACCTTGTGCAAACTGCTGGCGGCCAGTGCCGTCGTGTGCCTGGCGCTCCCCGCCCAGGCGCAAACCGTCCTGAAGTTCGGCTCGGCCGTATCCAAGGACTCCCACTACGGCGTCGCCTCGGGCGTGTTCTGCGCCGACATCGAGAAGAACACCAAGGGCCGGTACAAGTGCCAGGAGTTCCCCAACGGCTCACTCGGCGGCGAGCGCGAGATGATCGAGGCGGTGCAGCTCGGCACCCTCGACCTGGTCGTCACTTCGTCCGGTCCGCTCGGCAACTTCGTGCCGGAAGTCAAGATCTTCGACATCCCATTCCTGTTCCGTGACTACGACCATGCGCGCAAGGTGCTGGACGGCCAGATCGGCCAGGACATCCTGAAGAAGTTCGAGTCGAAGGGCCTGGTCGGCCTGGTGTGGGGCGAGAACGGCTTTCGCCACATGACCAACAGCAAGCGCGCGATCAAGACGCCGCAGGATGCCGCCGGCCTGAAGATGCGCACGATGGAGAACAAGGTGCACATGGAGGGCTACAAGTCCTTCGGCATCCTGCCCACCCCGATGTCCTTCACCGAGCTGTTCACCGCCTTGCAGCAGGGCACGGTCGATGGCCAGGAGAATCCGATCCCGGTGATCCTGGCGGCGAAGTTCAGCCAGGTCCAGAAGCACCTGTCGCTGACCGGGCACGTCTATTCGCCGGCGACCATCATCATGAACCCGGGCGTGTTCAACAAGCTCTCGGCCGACGACAAGAAGGTCTTCCTCGACGCGGGCAAGGCCGGCGCGGCGGCCATGCGCAAGCGCGTCAACGACGACGAGGCGCGCGGCATCGACCTGCTGCGCAAGGACGGCGTGGAAGTGACCGAGAAGGTCGACGGCGAGGCGTTCCGCAAGGCGATCGCCCCGGCCTACCAGGGCTACGCGAAGGAGTTCGGCGCCGACAACATCCGCGCCATCCAGGCCGTCAAGTAACGCCGTCCGGTGCCGAAGCCGGGGTCGCGAGCCGCCATGCGGCCGCGGCGACCGGCGACGGTACCTGCGGTGCCCCAGGCCGGCCCACACCGGCGCAGGGCGCCACGATCACCCTGAGCACCTGCCTGTCCCGCCTTCGCGCGGGCGGCGGGCGGCGTCGCAACGATCCGGAGCAACGATGAGGAACTTCATACTGGCGCTCGACCGGCGCGTGACCGGGACCGTCTTCTTCCTGGCCTGCGTCCTGCTCGCCATCGTCTCGATCCTGGGCATCTGGCAGGTCGGCACCCGGTTCCTGTTCTCGCAGCCTTCCACCTGGACCGAGGAGCTGATGCGCCGGCTGCTGGTGTGGATGGTGATGCTCGGTGCCGCGGTGGCCTTCCGCCACGGCGCGCTGATCTCGGTCGACCTGATGCTGAAGACCGCGCGCGGCCGCTGGCGGACCTTCGTCAACGGCGTCATCACCGTCACCTCGCTGGCGCTGCTGGGCGTGTTGATCTGGTTCGGCTTCGACCTGGTGTGGCGCATCCGCTTCCAGACCTGGGCGAGCCTCGACTTCCTGTCGATGGGCTGGGCCTACGCCTCGATCCCGGTGGGCGCCGCAGTCAGCGTCATCGGCCTGATCGCGCACCAGCTCGATCCGGTCGACGAGCAGCTCGACACCGCGCAGTAGCCCTCCCGCCTCTCTTCGACAGGAAGCACCATGTCCATCACCATGCTGATCACGATGCTGGTCTGCTTTGCGTTCAGCGTCTCCGTGGCCGTCTCGATCGGCCTGGCGGCATCGATCGGTCTTGCCATTTCCGATCCCTCGCGGATGATCCTGGTGCCGAAGGAGATGTTCAGCGCGCTGGACAAGTTCCCGCTGGCGGCGATCCCGTTCTTCATCCTCGCCGGCAACCTGATGGAGACCGGCGGCATCTCGCAGCGGCTGGTCGACTTCGCCCGCTCGATCGTCGGCGGCATCCAGGGCGGCCTGCCGATGACCTGCGTCCTGACCTGCATGATCTTCGCCGCCGTGTCGGGATCGTCGGTGGCCACCACCTTCGCCATCGGGGCGATCCTGATCCCGGCGCTGATCCGGCAGGGCTACCCGGTCACCTATGCCGCGGCGCTGCAGGCGACGTCGGCCGAGCTGGGCGTCATCATCCCACCGTCGATCCCGATGATCCTGTTCGGCGTCGCCGCCGAAGTCTCGATCGGCGAACTGTTCATCGCCGGCATCCTGCCCGGCCTGTTCATCGGCCTGTCGCTGATGCTGTTCGTGCACATCTACTGCCGCATCAAGGGGTGGGGCAAGAACGACGGCGTCGGCCGCGGCTCGCTGATGTCGACCGCATCCAAGGCGGGCTGGGCGCTGCTGATGCCGGTGATCATCCTCGGCGGCATCTACGGCGGGATCTTCACGCCGACGGAAGCGGCGGCGGTGGCGGTGTTCTACGCGCTGCTGGTGGGCATGTTCCTGCACCGCGAGCTGAAGCCGTCGCACCTGCCGGCGATCTTCCGCAAGTCGGTGATCTCGAGCGCGGTGATCATGTTCATCATCGCCAATGCCGGCGTGTTCGCCTACATGATCACCCGAGCCGGCATCCCGGAGGCGATCGGCCAGTGGCTGACCGAGATCCTCAGTTCGCCCGCCTGGTTCCTGCTGGGCGTCAACGCGACGCTGTTCGTGATCGGCATGTTCATCGAGACCTCGGCGGCGATCATCGTGCTCGCGCCGATCCTGGTGCCGGTGGCGATGCACTTCGACATCGACCCGGTCCACTTCGGGATCATCATGGTCGTGAACCTGGCGCTCGGCATGATCACGCCGCCGTTCGGCGTCAATCTGTTCGCCGCCTGCGCGGTGGCGCGGATCTCGCTCGACCGGATCGTCAAGCACCTGCTGGCCTTCGTGCTGGTGATCATCGCCTGCCTGACGGTCATCACCTACGTGCCGCCGATCTCCCTGTTCCTGCGGGACGCAGTCTACAAGGCGGCGCCCGGCCCCGGCGACACGGTGGCCCCTTCCGGCGGATCGGGCGCGAGTTCGCTCGCCCCGGCGGGCGTCGCTCCGGCCGGTGTCGGCCCCTCGGGAGCCGGATCGTCGGCAACCGGGACTTCGGATCTCGGGCCGTCCGGCATCGGCCCCTCGGGGATCGGCCCTTCCGGCATCGGACCGGTGGGACCCTCGCCGCAGGGAGATGCGTCGATCGGGCCATCGCCGGTCGGGCCATCGCCGGCACCCGATTCAGCGCCGCGTAACTGACAGGGTCCCGGAGCGGGCCCGCTCCGGCCTTGCGGCCGCCCGGCCGCCCGGCGACCCGGCCGGTGGCTGGACCCGGTCTCCCACAGCGGGCTTCCCGGGCCGATGTCGAAGACTACCGGACCCAGGGAGGTGCCGGTGGCTCGTTCCCGACGTAGGATGCGTAAGTGGTCGATTCAGCCGCGCCAGCGATCGCATCCGGCCCATGCTTCGAGCAGGGGCCTTCACGAGGAGCAACGCAAGATGACGCAACTGCACGAGCTCACCGCCACCGCCGCCCGCTCGGCGCTCGCCCGCGGCGAAGCGAGCTGCATCGACTACGTCCGCGCCCTGGTCGAACGTGCCGGCCGGTTGGCGTCGCTCAACGCGCTGACGGCGCAGGATGCCGACGCGCTCCTGGCCGCTGCGGCCGCGGTCGACCGCAGCGGCAGCGCCCGCGACGGCGCGCGCCTGCTGGCCGGCATCCCGGTTGCCCTGAAGGACAACATCGACACAGTTGCCCTGCCGACCACCGGCGGCACCGGGGCGCTGCAGGGCCGGCACCCGCGACGCAACGCGCCGATCGCGCAAGCCCTCTTCGACGCCGGGGCGCTGCTGGCGGGCAAGGCCAACATGCACGAGCTCGCCTTCGGCATCACCAACAACAATGCGGTGACCGGCGCCACCCGCAACCCGTACGATCCGCGCATGATCCCGGGCGGCAGCAGCGGCGGCTCGGCCGCGGCGGTCGCGGCGCGCATGGTGCCGGTGGCGATCGGCACCGACACCGGCGCCTCGGTGCGTCTGCCGGCGGCGCTGTGCGGAGTGTTCGGCTTTCGGCCGACCGTCGGGCGCTATCCGAAGGGCGGCGTCGTGCCGATCAGCCACACCCGCGATACACCGGGTCCGATCGCCCGCGACATGGCCGACATCCGCCTGCTCGACCGCATCCTGGCGGCCGATCGCTCGCCCGATGAAACGGCGTCCCTGCGCGGGCTGCGCCTCGGCATCGCCCGGCGCGACTTCTTCGACGGTGCCGATCCGCAGGTGGCGCAGGTAGTCGACGAGGCGCTGGCCAGGCTGGACGCGGCCGGCGTCGAGCTGGTCGAGGCCGAGATCGCCGGCTTGCGCGAGCTCAACGACGCCGTCGGCTTCGCGGTCGCGCTCTACGAGCTGGGCCAGGACCTGCCGGCCTACCTCGAGGAGGCGGGCTACCCGATGACGCTGCAGGAAATTGCGCAGGGCATCCGCAGCCCCGACGTGGCCGGTATCGTGGCATCGCAACTCGGCGACGCGGCGGTGCCGCGCGCCGCCTACGAAGCAGCGCTGCAGACCCGGGTCCGGCTGCAGGCCGCCTATGCCGACTACTTCAGCGGCAACCGGCTGGACGCGATGATCTTCCCGACCGCCATCCTGCCGGCACGGCCGATCGGCGACGACCTGACGGTCGAGCTCAACGGCGAACAGGTGCCGACCTTCTTCACCTTCATCCGCAACACCGACCCCGGCAGCAACGCCGCCATTCCGGGCATCAGCCTGCCTGCCGGGCTGACGGCGCAAGGACTGCCGGTCGGCATCGAGCTCGACAGCCCTGCGGGCAGCGACCGGCGGCTGCTGGCCATCGCCGCGGCGATCGAGCCGCTGCTGCCGCGCCTGCCACCGCCACCCGAGCGCTAGCGCGTCGCCGCTGCCCGACGTGGTGTGACTGCCACATCCGGCGCGCCGGTCCGGACCGCCCGACTGCCGGGTCGCGCGTATAGCCGAATCCGCGCCGCCGCGGGCGCGCGCCGACGAATGGATGGCGCGGAGGGGCCGGGCGATTGGTCATTCGCCGCGCATGGAGTGAAAATGCGGGTTTGCCTCGCCAGCCTCAGCCGCCGTCCGAAATGCTCAATCGCGTCAACGTCGAGAACTTCCGCTTCGACCCGGTCAACCAGAACGATCCGGAGTCCCTGCGCCACTACGTCGCCAACCGGCTGCTCTATTCGGTGGGCAAGGATCCCGCCACCGCCACCCAGGCGGACTGGTTCACCGCGCTGGCCCAGGTCGCGCGCGACCGGTTGGTCGAACGCTGGATGGAGACGACTCGCAAGCAGTACGAGCAGAAGTCCAAGCGGGTCTACTACCTGTCGATGGAATTCCT
>JAEZQX010000103.1 GCA_023441105.1 Pseudomonadota bacterium
CGGCAAGGAGCCGCTCTATATCGTCGCGGAGAAGATCCTCGCCGAAGGCGAGGACCTGCCGCGGGAGTGGCCGGTCAACGGCACCACCGGCTACGATTTCGCCAATCTCGCCTGCGGCCTGCTGCTCGACGGCGAAACCGCCGCTGCCGTCGAGCACGCCTGGCGCGACTTCACCGGCGAGACTGCAGCGCACTTCGCCGACCTCGCCGTCGTCGCCAAGAAGGAGGTCATCGGCCGCAGCTTCGGCAGCGAGTTGCGGTCGCTGTCGCGACGCTTCCTGGAGCTGCTGCCGTCGGGACCGCGCGATGCGAAGGACCTGCCGCTGATCGCCACGGTGCTGGCCGAGGTCATCGCCTGCTTTCCGGTGTATCGCACCTATCCTGGCGCAGTGGCCAGCGCCGAAGCCCGCCGCGTGGTGCGCAAGGCGTGCGGCGAGGCCCTGCACCGCCTGGATGCGCGGCCGGATCGCGACGGCCGCGAGCCGGCCCTGCTGGCGGTGCTCGAGGAGATCCTCACCGGTCCCACCGGCGACCTCGCCGGCGACGACGGCGCGGTGCAGGACGCAGCGCGGCAGCGCGCGCAGTGGGCGGTTCGCTTCCAGCAGCTGTGCGCGCCGGTGATGGCCAAGGGCGTGGAGGATACGGCACTCTATCGCTGGACGCGGCTGGTCTCGATCAACGACGTCGGCGCCGATCCGGACGTCACCGGCGTGAGCATCGACCAGTTCCACGAGGCGAATGCGCGCCGGCGCGCCGGCTGGCCCCACGCGATGCTTGCCAGCTCGACGCACGACAACAAGCGCGGCGAATACGTGCGCATGCGCATCAACGTGATCAGCGAGGACCCGCAGCACTGGAGCGGCCTGGCCGCCGGCTGGCGCGCGGGCGTCGAGCGGCTGATGGGCACGGCCGGCATGTCGCGCCGGCCTTCGCCGGGCGATCTCTACCTGCTCTTCCAGACCTTTATCGGCACCTGGCCGCTGCCGGCCCACGACCTGCAGGACTACGCCGGCCGGCTCAAGGCCTACATGACCAAGGCGACCCGCGAGGCGAAGCTGCACACCTCGTGGACCGAACCCGACGCCGCCTACGAGGACGCGGTGCATCGACTGATCGACCTGGTGCTGGGGGACCGCGAGCTGGTCGCGCGCATCGGCGAGGACGTCCGCCCGTTCGCCTGGTACGGCGCCCTCAACAGCCTGTCGCTGACGGCGTTGAAGCTGACTGCGCCGGGCGTGCCGGACATCTACCAGGGCGCCAACGTGCTCGACGACTCGCTGGTCGATCCGGACAACCGCCGGCCGGTCGACTTCGCCGCCCGCAAGGAGGTGATCCGCGAGCTGGTCGAGATGGCCGCCGGGCCTGCCGGCGGCATGGCCGATGAGATCGCGCGCTGGCTGGCGGCGGGCGACTTCGCGCGGCTCAAGCTCTGGACCATCCACCGGCTGCTCGGCTGGCGGGCATTGCATCCCCAGCTCTTCGAGTCGGGCGACTACCGGGCGGCACCGGTCAGCGGGCCGCGCGCCCGGCATTGCATCGCGTACGTCCGCAGCAATCCGCGCCACGGCGTGCTCGTGCTGGCCACCCGCCTCTACCGCGAGCTGGGCTACCCTGGTCCCGACGGGCAAGGGGGTCCCGCCGCCGTCGATTGGGGCGACACGGTGGTCGATCTGGCGGCGGCCGGCATCCGCGCGGTCAACCCCAGGAACCTCCTGCTCGAGCCCGGCACTGACGACGCGACCGCAACCATGGCATCGCTCGGCCCGGCGCCGCGCCTGGCCAGCCTGCTGGACCGGCTGCCGATCGCGGTCATCAGCTTCGACATCGAGCAGGTCTGAGGCAACGCCCGACAGCCTGCAACCGAACACCACTACCGTCCACCCATCAGGATTCCATGAACACCAGGAACATCACCATCCGCGAAGGCAGTCCGCTGCAACTGGGTGCCGTCGCCGACAACCGCGGCACCAACTTCGCGATCTTCTCCTCCTCGGCCACCAAGGTCGAGGTCTGCCTGTTCGACCGACGCGGCGAGACCGAACAGGCGCGCATCACCCTGCCCGAGTACACCAACGAGGTCTGGCACGGCTACCTGGAGGGCGTGCGGCCCGGCACGATCTACGGGATCCGGGTGCATGGGCCATACGAGCCGGATGCCGGCTACCGCTTCAATCCTAACAAGCTCCTGATGGACCCGTATGCCCAGTCCCATTGGGGATCGCTCAAGTGGTGTCCGGAAGTGTTCGGCTACCAGCTCGGCCACAAGGACATGGACCTGTCGTTCGACGAACGCGACAGCGCGCCGTTCGTGCCCAAGTGCATCGTGCCGGAACCGGACACCGGCAGCCTGACCCGCGGCATCCTGCGGGTCCCGCCGTCGGAGACCATCATCTACGAGACCCATGTCCGCGGCTTCACCATGCGTCACCCGGACGTCCCGGAGATGCTGCGCGGCACGTTCGCCGGGCTCTGCGAGCCGAAGGTCATCGACTACCTGCAGTCGCTCGGCGTCACCAGCATCGAGCTGCTGCCGATCCACACCTTCATCAACGACAGCTACCTGCTCGACCAGGGGCTGACCAACTTCTGGGGCTACAACTCCATCGGCTTCTTCGCGGCGGAACCGCGCTACTTCGCCACCGGCTCGATCATCGAGCTCAAGGCGATGGTGCAGCGGATGCAGGTGGCCGGTCTGGAGGTGATCCTCGACGTGGTCTACAACCACACGGCCGAAGGCAACGAGCTGGGACCGACGCTATCGTTTCGCGGCATCGACAACGAGTCCTACTACCGCTTGCTGCCGGACAACAAGCGCTACTACATCAACGACACCGGGACCGGCAACACGCTCAACCTGACGCACCCGCGCACCCTCAAGCTGGTGACCGACAGCCTGCGATACTGGGTCACTTCGGTCGGGGTCAACGGTTTCCGCTTCGACCTCGCGACCATCCTGGCGCGCGAGCTGCACGGCTTCGACGAGGGTTGCGGCTTCCTCGACTCCTGCCTGCAGGATCCGGTGCTGTCGTCGGTCAAGCTGATCGCCGAGCCCTGGGACTGTGGCCCGGGCGGCTACCAGGTAGGCGGCTTCCCGCCGGGCTGGGCGGAATGGAACGACCGCTTCCGCGATACCGCCCGCTCCTTCTGGAAAGGCGACGAGGGCATGGCGGGCGAGCTGGCCCAGCGGCTGACCGGCTCGAGCGACTTGTTCAACCGGCGCGGACGCCGGCCCTGGGCCAGCGTCAACTTCGTCGCCGCGCACGACGGCTTCACCCTGCACGATGCCGTCAGCTACGACCACAAGCACAACGAAGCCAACGGCGAGGAAGGCCGCGACGGGCATTCCGACAACCGCAGCTGGAACTGCGGCGCGGAAGGACCCACCGACAACCCCGACGTGCTGGCGCTGCGCGAGCGCCAGAAGCGCAACCTGCTGACCACCCTGCTGTTCGCCCAGGGCACGCCGATGCTGCTCGCCGGCGACGAGCACGGCCGCACGCAACAGGGCAACAACAACGCCTACTGCCAGGACAACGAGATCAGCTGGGTGGACTGGGAGCTCGCCGCGCAGGAGCCCAACAAGGCACTCACCCGGTTCGTGAGCATCCTCACCCGGATGCGCCGCGACCTCCCGGTGCTGAGGAGGAACCGCTTCCTGACCGGCAACGTCGACGAGGACACCGGCATCACCGACGTCCGCTGGCTGACGCCGGACGGCAGCGACATGAAGGAGGAGCAGTGGTCCGACTCACAGGTGCGCAGCTTCGCCGTGCTGATCGACGGCCGCGCGCGCATCAGCGAGATCCGCAAGCGCGCGGAGGACGCGACCGTGCTGATGTTCTTCAACGCGTACCACGAACCGATTTCCTTCGTGCTGCCGGAAACCGCCGACCAGGATCGCTGGGTGCTGCTGATCGATACCCGGCTGCCGCTGCCCGAATCGCGCGCCGAATTCCGCACCGGCGACAACTACCTGGTGACCGAGCGGTCGCTGGTGGTGTTCGGGCTGCAGGCCGAAGGCGTCACCCGCCAGGTGCTCACCGACCTCGAGAAGGCGATCCACCTCGCCGCCCGGGCGAAGGAACTGCCGCCGGCCTGATCCTGCAGCCGGCCTGCGGGCCGGCTCGGCGACGGGGCGTCAGCGGATCTTGCCGATGATGCCCTCGACCAGCCAGTCCATCCGGTGCAGCGCGTCGTCGTTGAGGAAGCCGTCCTCGACGCGCAGCTTGCCGTCGTTGGACTTCAGCGGGCCGCTGAAAGGCAGCAGCTTGCCCTTGACGATGTCGTCGGCATGCGTGCGGATTTCCCGGCGCACGGCTGCCGGCACCTTGCGCGCGAGCGACTCCAGGCGCACGAAGTCTTCGGCGATGCCGCCCCAGGTGTTGGCGCTGGTCCAGCTGCCGTCAAGCACGGCGCGGGCGCGCTTGATGTAGTACCGGCCCCAATGATGGGTCACCGACGCGAGGTGCATGCTGGGAGCGATCTCGCGCAGGTCGGAGTTGTAGCCGATCAGCAGGCGCCGCTTCTGCTCCGCCACCTCCGCCACCGCCACGGTGTCGGTGTGATGGGTCAGCAGGTCCGCACCCTGCGAGATGAGGCTCAAGGCGGCATCGCGCTCGCGCTGCGCGTCATACCAGCTGTTGGTCCAGATGACGCGGACCTCGAGCTTCGGGTTCACCGAGCGGGCCGCGATGGTGAAGGCATTGATGCCCTGCAGGACCTCGGGGATCGGCATCGCCGCCACGTAGCCGATGACGCCGCTCTCGCTGGTATGCCCGGCGAGCAGTCCGGCGAGGTAGCGGCCTTCGTAGAAGCGAGCGTTGTAGACGGCGACGTTCTCGAGGGTCTTGTAGCCGGTGGCGTTCTCGAACGCGAAATCGGGAAACTCCCGGGCCACGCGCACGGTGGGGTCCATGAAGCCGAAGGCGGTGCTGAAGATCAGCCGGCGCCCCTGGCTGACCATGTCCCGGATCACCCGCTCCGCGTCCTGCCCTTCCGGCACCTGCTCCATGTAGGCGCATTCGACATCGGCGCCGAGCTCCTTCTCGAGCGCGATGCGGCCGAGGTCATGCTGGCGCGTCCAGCCGACCTCGTTGATTGACCCGACGTAGACGAAGCCCACCTTCAACGGCGGCTCCACCGGCTTGCGCTGCCGCTCAGGCGGCGGCCCCGCCTGCGCGCCCGCCTGCGCGCCCGGCGGCGCGCCATTCTGAGGTCTGTCCTGCGGCCTGCCCTGCGCCAGCAACCGGCCGGTCGGCGACGCGACCACAAGGCCGGCACCAGCGGCAGTCATTGCCCTGATGCAACTTCTACGATGGTTGTCCAAGAAGCCTACCTTTGTGCCGGGTCACGAGTCGCGTGCGTGCCCGGCTGCCGTAACCGAGATCGCAGGCGATTCTACGATCGGGCGTGAATTCGATCCTGCTTGACCGTACTGGGCGGTAGCGCAGCGGCGATTTCCTGTTGCCAACTGTCAAGCATGGCAACAGCAAGCGTGCTGCAGGTGGCCGGCCAAGGGCCCGGGAGCCGAGGACATGACGACGCCGCGGCCGACGCGGCCGTCAGTTCCCGGTGGGTACCTTCCCCTCGACGCCCTTGACGTAGAACATGATGCTGCTGATGAACTTGTCGTCACCCACGGCGCCGGTGGAAAGCACCTCCTTGTCCT
This sequence comes from Pseudomonadota bacterium, assembly GCA_023441105.1. The sequence goes on from JAEZQX010000103.1 coordinate 5,668, forward strand.
CCGACGTGATCATCGGTCCCTTCCAGATCTTGAAGCTGCCGTCGGCGAGCGCCTTCTTCTTCTCGTCCACCAGTGCCTTGACATCCTCCGGCACGACGTCGGCCACGTTCACCAGGTCCACCGCGCCTTCCTTGATGCCCCACCAGTTCGACTCCACCTTCCAGGTGCCGTCCAGCACCTGGCGCACCGCCTTGGTGTAGTAAGGCGCCCAGTTGATGATCGACGAACCCAGGTGCGCCTTCGGGCCGTACGACTTCATGTCGCTGTCCCAGCCGAAGCCGTACTTGCCCGCCTTCTCGGCCACCTGCAACGGCGCCGACGAATCGGTGTTCTGCAGCAGCACGTCGGCGCCCCCGTTGATCAGCGATTGCGCCGCCTCCGATTCGCGGCCCGGGTCGAACCACTTGTTGATCCACACGACCTTGGTCCTCACCGACGGATTCACCGACTGCGCGCCCAGCGTGAAGGCATTGATGTTGCGCACCACTTCGGGGATGGCGATGGAGGCGACGAAGCCGAGCGTGTCGGTGCGGGTCATCTTGCCGGCGATGATGCCGGCCAGGTAGGCGCCCTGGTAGGCGCGGACGTCGTAGGGCCGCAGGTTCGCGGCGGACTTGAAGCCGGTCGCGTGCTCCCACTTGACCTCCGGGAATTCCTTCGCCAGGCGCAGCATCGTCTCCATGTAGCCGAAGGTGGTGCCGAAGATCACCTGGTTGCCCTGGGCCGCCAGGTCGCGCAGCACGCGCTCCGCATCGGCGTTCTCCGGCACGCTCTCGACGTAGGTGGTCTTCACCTTGCCGCCCAGCGCCGCCTCCATCTCCTTGCGGCCGCGGTCGTGCGCGAAGCTCCAGCCGCCGTCGCCCACCGGCCCGACATAAGCGAACGCCACCTTGAGCGGCTCCGATGTCGCACCTGCTGCCCCCGCCACGGCACTCCCCGCCGCAGCACCGCCTGCTGCGCCGCCGGCCTTCGCCGCCGCCGTCGCCGCGGCCACCG
>JAEZQX010000180.1 GCA_023441105.1 Pseudomonadota bacterium
ACAATCGCAGGATGGCAACCCAGCACAACGCACCGCTTCCGGAAGGTCTCGAGGCAGGCGGCTATCGCATTGTAAGAAAGATCGCCAGCGGCGGCTTCTCGATGGTCTACCTGGCGCACGACACCGATGGGCAGCCGGTCGCCATCAAGGAGTACCTGCCGAGCTCGCTCGTCCGACGCGGCGTCGGCGAGCTGGTGCCGACCGTCAGCGGCGAGAACCTGCCCACCTACCGCAACGGCCTCAAGTGCTTCTTCGAGGAGGGCAGGGCGCTTTCCAAGGTGATTCATCCGAACGTCGTGCGGGTGCTCAACTTCTTCCGCGCCAACGAGACGGTTTACATGGTGATGGCCTATGAAGGCGGCCGCAGCCTGCAGGAGCTGATCGTCCACCACCGCAACCGGCCGGGCAAGGAGGTGCTCCCGGAGCGCCACATCCGCCGGATCTTCGCGCAGGTGATGAACGGACTGCGGGAGGTGCATGCCAATCGCCTGCTGCACCTGGACCTGAAGCCGGCCAACATCTACCTCAAGCGAGACGGCACGCCCATGCTGCTGGATTTCGGCGCCGCCCGCCAGACGCTCACGCAGGATGCGCCGAAGCTGTTCCCGATGTACACGCCGGGCTTCGCCGCGCCCGAGCTCTACAAGAAGAACCAGCAGCTCGGCCCCTGGACCGACATCTACGGCCTCGGCGCCAGCATGTATGCCTGCATGCTCGGCGCGCCGCCGCAGCCTGCCGACCAGCGCATCGTCCACGACAAGGTCGATGCCGCCATGCAGCCGGCGGCGCAGCACTATTCGCAGCAGTTGCTGGACCTGGTGAACTGGTGCATGAAGATCAATCCGCTCGAGCGGCCGCAAAGCGTGTTCTCGCTGCAGCGGGCGCTGCGCGAGCCGCCCGACGTTCCGAAGAGCAAGCGAGTTTTCGCGCCGATGCGCTGGCTCGGCTCGGTGTCGTTCCGCAAGCGCCGCCGCGGCGGCAGTGCAGCCGACACGACCGCGCTGTGGCCGACGCAGAAAAGCGAGGCATGAATCTGCAGCACGCGTCCTTGAACCACGGCGGCCCTGCCCGCTGAAAGACCCCGCGGAAAACCATGCGCTTTTCGATCTTCCAGGACACCGACATCGGCGCCCGTTCGAGCAACCAGGACCGGATGGGCTATTGCTTCTCCCGCGAATCGTTGCTGATGATCGTGGCCGACGGCATGGGCGGGCACATGCGCGGCGAGGTGGCCGCGCAGTTGTCGATGCAAGCGGCCGCGGCGATGTTCCAGCAGGCCGCCCAGCCGCGGCTGCAGGATCCCGCCGATTTCCTCGACCAGGCGTTCCGGGCCGGCCACCGCGAGTTGCACCGCTACCGCGAGATGCACGGCCTGCCGGAATGTCCGCGCACCACCATCGTCGCTTGCGTCATCCAGGACAACATGGCCTGGTGGGCGCACGCCGGCGATTCGCGGCTCTACCTGATGCGTCGCGGCAAGCTGGTCACCCGCACCCGCGACCATTCCAAGGTGGAGAACCTGCTCAACCTCGGCCTCATCACCCAGGAAGAGACCGAGACCCATCCGGAGCGCAACAAGGTGCTCAATTGCCTGGGCTCGCCGTTCGAACCCTCCATCGAGATCCACGCCCAGTATCCGCTGCGTCCGGGCGACGTGATCCTGCTTTGCAGCGACGGTTTCTGGAGCGGCACCGACGAGACCGCCATGGCGCAGGAGCTGAACGAGGTGCCGGTGATGGAGGCCGTGCCGCGACTGGTGCGCCAGGCGGTCCAGCGCAACGGCGCCACCGCCGACAACACCACCGCGTTGGCCCTGCAGTGGGACAGCGAGCGCGAGGTCGACGACATCCCGACCCTGTCGTCGCTGGGGCTGCCCGACGGCGCCGTCACCACCACCATCGCCATCGGCGGCAATCCGGGGCCGGAAGCCGAGCCCACCGACCTCACCGAGGACGAGATCGAAAGGACCATCGCCGAGATCCAGGACGCGATCCAGAGGTCCAATCGCGAATCGAGGTAAGCTGCCGGGCCCGACGGCCTTACCAGAGCAATGCCCCCATGACTTCTCCATCGCAGTATCGGCGCGCCGACGGGCGCGCTTTCGACCAGTTGCGTCCCGTCTCCTTCGAGCGCGGCTTCACCCGCCATGCCGAGGGGTCGGTGCTGGTGTCCTTCGGGCACACGCGCGTGCTGTGCACCGCCAGCGTCCTCGACAAGGTGCCGCCGTTCATGAAAGGCCGCGGCACCGGCTGGGTGACCGCCGAGTACGGCATGCTGCCGCGCTCGACGCACACCCGCAGCGATCGCGAGGCGGCGCGCGGCAAGCAGGGCGGGCGCACGCTGGAGATCCAGCGGTTGATCGGGCGCAGCCTGCGTGCCGTGACCGACATGCCGGCGCTGGGCGAGCGGACCATCCATCTGGATTGCGACGTGCTGCAGGCCGACGGCGGCACGCGCACCGCGGCCATCACCGGCGCCTGGGTGGCGCTGCGCGATGCGGTCGACGGGCTGCTGGCATCCGGGGCGCTGGTGCGCGATCCGCTGCGCGGCTCGGTGGCCGCGGTCTCAGTCGGCCTGGCCGGCGAACAGGTGCTGCTGGACCTCGACTATGGCGAGGATTCGAGCTGCGACACCGACATGAACGTGGTCATGACCGATGCGCAGGGAATGGTCGAGATCCAGGGCACGGCCGAAGGCAGCCCGTTCTCCCGCGCCCAGGTGGACCGGCTGCTCGACCTCGCGGGCGCCGGCATCGGCCAGCTCACGGCGCTGCAGCGGCAGGCGCTCGCATGACCCCCGGTGGCGCCCCGGCCGGCGCGCGCTGGGTCCTCGCCACCGGCAATCCCGGCAAGGCGAGGGAGTTCCAGGGATTGCTGGCGCCGCTCAGCGTCACCGTCGTCATGCAGAAGGAGCTCGGCATCGGCGACGCCGACGAGCCGCATCCGACCTTCGTCGAGAACGCGCTGGCGAAGGCGCGGCATGCCGCGGGCGCATCCGGCCTGCCGTCGCTTGCGGACGACTCGGGCATCTGCGTGCCCGCCCTCGGTGGCGCGCCGGGGGTCAGGTCGGCGCGCTACAGCAACCCGAGCACCGACGCGTCCCGCGAGCAGGCGGACCTGGCCAACAACCGCAAGCTGATCGGCGAGACGGCGTCGCTCGAGCAGCCGGTGGGCTGCTTCTACTACTGCGTCGTCGTGCTGATGCGCCATCCGGAGGATCCGCGGCCGCTGATCGCGGAGGGGACCTGGCCGGGCGTGCTGGTTGCACAGCCGCGAGGCCGTCACGGTTTCGGCTACGACCCGCATTTCCTGCCGGCGGGCGAGCGCCTGTCCGCAGCCGAAATGGAACCCGAGCTCAAGAACCGCATCAGCCACCGCAGCCGCGCCATCGCGGCGCTGGTGCGCGCGCTGGCGGCGGAGCCATCCTGAAGCGGCAGGCGCGGGCAGTGCGATGACCATGGACGAGCCGACCGACCCGGGCCTCACCCAGTTGCCGCCGCTCGGCGTCTACGTGCACCTGCCATGGTGCCTGCGCAAGTGCCCGTACTGCGACTTCAATTCGCACCAGGTGCCGGCGGAGGGCTTCGACGAAGAGGCCTACCTCGATGCGCTGGAAGCCGATCTCGACGCCAGCCTGCCGCTGGTGTGGGGACGGACGGTGCAGACCATCTTCCTGGGCGGCGGCACGCCCAGCCTGTTCTCGCCCGCGGGCATCGAGCGGCTGCTGGCGAGCCTGCGGGCGCGGCTGCGGGTGGTTCCCGATGCCGAGATCACCATGGAAGCCAATCCGGGCACGTTCGAGCGCGAGCGCTTCGCCGGCTTTCGCGGCGCCGGCATCAACCGCCTGTCGCTGGGCGTGCAGAGCTTCGACGACGAGCGGCTGGCCGCCATCGGCCGGGTCCACGACGCCGACCAGGCACGGCAGGCGGCGCAGGCGGCGCGCGAGATCTTCCCGACCTTCAACCTCGACCTGATGTATGCGCTGCCGGGGCAGGGCCTGGCGCAACTCGGCGCCGACCTGGCCCAGGCGCTGGCCTTCGAACCGGCGCATCTCTCGCTCTACCACCTGACGCTCGAGCCGAACACCCTGTTCGCGCGCTTTCCGCCGCCGCTGCCGGACGAGGACCAGGCGGCGGCCATGCAGGACGCCATCGAGGCGCAGCTGGCCGGCGCCGGCTTCGAGCACTACGAGGTGTCCGCCTATGCGCGCGCGGGGCATCGCAGTCGGCACAACTGGAACTACTGGACCTTCGGCGACTACCTCGGCATCGGCGCCGGGGCACACGGCAAGCTCTCGTTCCACGACCGGATCGTCCGCCAGGCACGCTTCCGGCATCCGCGCCGCTACCTCGAAGCTGCCGCCGCCGGCAACGCCGTCGAGGTCGAACGCATCCTGCCGCTGCGCGACCTGCCGTTCGAGTTCATGCTGAACGCGCTGCGGCTGGTCGACGGGGTTCCGTCAACGCTGTTCGAGGAACGAACCGGCCAGTCGCTGGCCGTGATGGCGCGCAACCTCGAGAAGGCGATCGGCAAGGGGCTGCTCGAGCCGGATCCTGCCCGGCTGGCCGCGACCGACCTCGGCCTGCGTTTCCTCAACGACCTGCAGGAGCTCTTCCTGCCGGATGCGATCGAACCCCGGCCGCGAAAGATTCCGATCCGGGTGGCGCGTTGAGATGCTTGCGCGGCGGAGAGGAGCGGGACGCACGGTCCTGGTGCGCCTACCGTCCGCACCAATGTGGATTAGAATGCACCATCTTGGGGAATTCGCCGGTCACGGCCACCGGCGGCTCGCGTCCGCGTTCCGAATCCGGCTTCCCGATCTTGGTGCCCGCGGGCCTGCCAGCGGTCCCATCAATGGCATGGTTTTCGCTTAGGCTCCATTCGAGTGCTTGAGGCATCGGCTGAACCGCGTCCCGCATCTTTCGCAACGCCATCCAGTCTCAACCGCCCCCCATCGACTTGCTGAAACTCACAGGAGAGTAGTGAATGGCAACCGCCAAAGACGTCATGAAGAAGATCGCGGACAACGAGGTCAAGTTCGTCGATTTCCGGTTCACGGATACCAAGGGAAAGGAACAGCACGTCACCGTGCCGATCTCCCACTTCGACGAAGACAAGTTCAGCGACGGTCATGCGTTCGACGGTTCTTCGGTTGCCGGCTGGAAAGGTATCCAGGCTTCCGACATGCTGCTGATCCCGGATCCGGCCACGGCCGTGATGGATCCGTTCCGCGAAGAGGCGACGCTGCTGATGAGCTGCGACGTGGTCGAGCCGGGCGACGGCAAGGGCTACGAGCGCGATCCGCGCTCGCTCGCCAAGCGCGCCGAGGCCTACCTGAAGTCGAGCGGCATCGGTGACGTCGCCTATTTCGGTCCCGAGCCCGAGTTCTTCATCTTCGATTCCGTCACCTGGCATGTCGACATGTCGGGCTGCTCGGTGCAGGTCGATTCCGAGGAAGCCTCCTGGTCCACCAACAAGCGCTTCGACGGCGGCAACAGCGGCCATCGGCCGGCAGTGAAGGGCGGCTATTTCCCGGTTCCGCCGGTCGATTCGCTGCAGGACATGCGCTCCGAGATGTGCCTGATCCTCGAGCAGATGGGCGTGCCGGTCGAGGTTCACCATCATGAAGTGGCGGGTGCCGGCCAGTGCGAGATCGGCACCAAGTTCGCGCCGCTGGTGCAGCGCGCCGACTGGCTGCAGATCCTGAAGTACGTGGTGCACAACGTCGCCGCCAGCTACGGCAAGACCGCGACCTTCATGCCGAAGCCGATCGTCGGCGACAACGGCTCGGGCATGCACGTGCACCAGTCGATCTGGAAGGACGGCACCAACCTCTTCGCCGGCGACAAGTACGCCGGACTGTCGGACTTCGCGCTCTACTACATCGGCGGCATCATCAAGCACGCCCGCGCCCTCAATGCCATCACCAACCCCGGCACCAACTCGTATCGCCGGCTGGTGCCGCATTTCGAGGCGCCGGTGAAGCTGGCGTATTCGGCGCGCAACCGCTCGGCCTCGATCCGCATCCCGCACGTCGCAAGCCCGAAGGCGCGCCGCATCGAGGCGCGCTTCCCGGATCCGATCGCCAATCCGTACCTGGCCTTCTCGGCCCTGATGATGGCGGGCCTGGACGGCGTGCAGAACAAGATCCACCCGGGAGACCCGGCCGACAAGAACCTCTACGACCTGCCACCGGAAGAGGATGCGCGGATCCCGACCGTCTGCAGCTCGCTCGACCAGGCGCTGGAATGCCTGGATCGGGACCGCGAGTTCCTGACCCGGGGCGGCGTCTTCACCAACGACATGATCGACGCCTACATCGCGCTCAAGATGGAGGAAGTCCAGCGGATCCGGATGACCACTCATCCGGCCGAGTTCGACATGTATTACTCCTGCTGATCAGGGGCGCCGGGGCTTGGCCGGGCTGCAGGCATTCCGGTCAACGCCCCCACGCCGCCATTGGTCGTACGGTCGTTGTCGCATGTCCAATGGCGGCCGGCGGGTGCCGGAAGGCCCGCCGCTTTGCTATAGACTGCCCGTTCCGATAGCAGCCTGTGACGGCGGTTCAAGATGAAGAAATTGCTACTCCGTACGAGCCTCATGATCGGCCTGGGAAGCGTCCTGGCGGCGCCGCTGGCGCAAGCCCAGATCTATCGCTGCGAATCCCCGGATGGCACGCCGCTGTTTCAGAATGCCCCTGGCAAGAACTGCAAGGCGCTGGACCTGCCGTCGCTGACCACCGTGCCGTCGGTGCGCCTGCCGGCCGGCGCGCAGCGCACCACCACTGCCAACGCTGCCAGCGCTGCGCCCGCGGATTTCCCGCGCGTCGACGCCGCTGCGCAGCGCAGCCGCGATTCCGACCGCCGTCGCATCCTCGAGGACGAGCTCGGGCGCGAACAGGCGCGCCTGGAAGAGTTCCGCAAGGAATTCAACAATGGCGAGCCGGAGCGACTCGGCAACGAGCGCAACTACCAGAAGTACCTTGACCGGGTAGGCCGTCTGAAGGACGACATCACCCGTTCGGAAAGCAACGTCGCCGCGCTGCGGCGCGAACTGGACAGCGTGCGATAGCGCCCAATCCACCAGGCGTCCAGGGCGGTGATGCGCTTGATCGGCGCCGACATCCCAACTCGCGTCTCGCGGGTCTGGACCTGCTCGGCAGTGCCGTCGTCCTGCTCGATGCCGACGGCAGCACGGTCTTCATCAATCACGCCGGATCACAGCTGTTCGGCGTCTCTTCGCGCGCGCTCGCCGGCCAGCCGTTCGCGTCGCTGTTCCTCAACGGCTCGCTGATCCGCAGCCTGCTCGCCCAGGCCTGCAACAACGAGTTCGGCCAGAAGGGCCAGGACCTGGTCCTCGAAAGAGCGGCGCACGAGCCGCTGATGGTCCATTGCCTGGCCGTGGCACTCGAAAGCGACCTCGGCGCCATGCTGATGGAGTTCCACGAAGTCGACCAGCGCCTGCGGATCGATCGCGAGGAGCGGATGCATGACTCCGCGCGCGCCAACCGGGAGTTGGTGCGCAACCTCGCGCACGAGATCAAGAATCCGCTGGGGGGCATCCGCGGGGCGGCGCAGTTGCTCGAGGCGGAGCTCAAGTCGCCGGAGATGCGCGAGTACACGCAGGTCATGATCAAGGAGGCCGACCGCCTGCAGAAGCTCGTCGATCGCCTGCTTGCTCCGCATCGGCCGGCACGGCCGGTGGAGCACGTCAACGTCCATGAAGTCTGCGAACGCGTGCGCTCGATCGTGCTGGCCGAGTTCTCCCAGAACCTGAGCATCGAACGCGACTACGACGCCAGCCTGCCGGAACTGGTCGCCGACAAGGAGCAACTGATCCAGGCGCTGCTCAACCTGGTGCGCAATGCGGCGCAGGCCCTCGACGGCCGCGGCGTCATCCGTTTGCGGACCCGCATTGCCCGACATGCAGTCATCAACCGGATCCGGCATAAGCTGGCACTGGAATTGCATGTCATCGACAATGGACCTGGAGTACCTAGCGGACTGCTCGATCGCATCTTCTTTCCGCTGGTCTCCGGGCGTGAGGGTGGTAGCGGCCTCGGCTTGCCGCTCGCCCAGACGTTTGTCGAGCAGCACGGGGGTTTGATTGAATGCGAGAGTCGGCCGGGTTTGACGGATTTCAGGATGCTGCTCCCGCTGTTGTAGAAACAGCGCGCGCAGTGGTTGCGGGTTACAGGGCGGACACCATGGACGAGATCTGGATCGTCGACGACGACCAGTCGATCCGCTGGGTGCTCGAGCGGGCGCTCGCGAAGGAAGGCTACCGGGTACGCAGCTTCCGCGAGGCACGCGACGTCATCGTGGCGCTCGACGAGTCGGTTCCCAAGGTGCTGGTGTCGGACATCCGCATGCCCGGCGAGTCCGGCATCGAGCTGCTCTACCAGGCGCGCCAGAAGCGCCCCAACATGCCGGTCATCATCATGACCGCGTATTCCGATCTCGACAGCGCGGTGTCGGCGTTCCAGGGAGGGGCCTTCGAATACCTGCCGAAGCCTTTCGACCTGTCGCAGGCGATCGAGCTGATCCGGCGCGCGGTCAGCGAGAACGATGTCGCGGACGAACCGGCCGAGGCGGCGCTCGACGGCCAGGACATGCTCGGCCAGGCGCCGGCGATGCAGGAAGTCTTCCGCGCCATCGGGCGGCTGTCGCAATCAGCGGTGACGGTGCTGGTCACCGGGGAATCCGGCACCGGCAAGGAGCTGATCGCCAGGGCGCTGCACCGGCACAGTGCGCGCGCCGCCAAGCCCTTCGTCGCACTGAACATGGCTGCCATCCCGCGGGACCTGCTGGAGTCCGAGCTGTTCGGTCACGAGCGCGGCTCCTTCACCGGCGCCCAGCAGCAGCGTCGCGGCCGCTTCGAGCAGGCCGACGGCGGCACGCTGTTCCTCGACGAGATCGGCGACATGCCGGCGTCCTTGCAGACGCGCTTGCTGCGCGTGCTGGCCGAAGGCGAATTCTTCCGCGTCGGTGGCCGTGAGCTGATCCGCGTCGACGTCCGCATCATCGCCGCGACGCACCAGCCGCTGGAACAGCTGGTCGCGCAGGGCCGCTTCCGCGCCGACCTGCTGCATCGCCTCGACGTGGTGAGCCTCGCCATCCCGCCGTTGCGCGAACGCCGAGACGCCATCCCG
>JAEZQX010000202.1 GCA_023441105.1 Pseudomonadota bacterium
GTCGGAGCGTTCGCCACACGTCCGCGAATTCATCGAGACGGCCGTGCGACTGGGCGGCGTGATCCAGTCGACCGATGTGCAGGCGGCTGCCCGGCGCGACGAAGCGATGGCGGCCAACCCGCAGGCGTTCGCCACGCCGCAGCCGCGTCTCGGACCGGGCGCCTACGACCGCCAGCCCGACTGCGCCGGCACCATCGCGCGCCAGCCGATACTTGCCGACGGCAGCCGCCTCGACGATGCCATCGGCTACCGCGCGGCGCTGCTGGTGCGGCCGGCAGCGGCGCAACAGGCGGCGCGGCTGCTTGGCGACCAGCCGCCAGGCAACGGACAGCCTCGCGCGGAGAATTGCCGGCTAGTCGAGGCCGATTCAGCGGCGGTGCAGGCCCTCCTCGATGACTGGGGGGCCGAAGCCGTGCTGCTGAGGCCCGATCGGCAGGTATTCGGGATTGCCGCCAACTGCGATGAGATCGCCGGGCTGCTGCAGCGCGCGGCTGCGCTGGGCGTCGTGCCCCCGCTGCCGCTACCAGGTCAGGCTGGTCCGGCCGGGTGACAGGCGCACCCCGCTGTCGCCGCGGGGCGTGGCGATGGCGGCACGGATTTCCCGCAGCGCCGGGAACACATCGAAGAGCCTGACCTGCAGGCCGTTCAACGCCTGCGGCCTGGTGCAGCGGAAGCTCACCTGCGCCTCGAGGTCCGCATGGGCGGGAGGCGCTTGCTTGCGCGCCTCCTGGACGCGCCCGGTTGCGGCCGGGCCCGTGGCCGGCGCGCCGGCAGCTGGCGGGCTCGCTCCGGGGGCGACGAGCAGTGCCGGCACAAGCACATCGGAGCGCAGCGTCACCGGGCCGGCGCTGCAGCCGGCGGCAGCCGTCGGCACGAACAAGGCATCGGGGCCGTGCAGAGTCGCCGCCATGCTGCGAACCGCCTGGCGCTGCTTCTCCGTCCGGGGCGCCCGCTCCAGCCCGGCCAGCGATTCGAGGGGGGCCCGCAGGCGAAGCTCGAGGAGGTCGCCGCCCACCCGCACGTCGAGGCTCGCCACGCCGTGCTCGTGCGGCCCTTGCGCCGGCGGCACCTGCGCCGGCAGGACGCCGCACAGGCCAAGCCCGCCAAGGGCGACCAGCCCTGCCGGCAGTTTCATTCGAATCGGCTCCCGAGGTTTCGGTGAAAATGATAATCCATTATCATTAAGCCTCTGCGGGCGAGCGCCCGGCCCGGCCTCCCGGCCCGCCGCTCGCCAGTGCGCATCAGGAGCTCCATTCTTGCCTCACGAAGCCCCGCGGGCTGCCCACGATCATCTGCATCTCCACGCCGGTCAGCCGCACGGCCATGGACCCGGCGTCCTGCCTGGTGATCCCAGGGGAACTGCGGACCACGGGGCTGCCATGCCGTCGCCGCTGTGGTGGAGCGCGCCCCTGCGGCTAGCCTGCGCCGGCGTGCTGTCGGCAGCTCTCTGGCTGGTGATCGCATGGGCGGTGGCATGAAGCCGCAACCGGTGGCACCCGCTGCGCTGCTGACGCTGGACAACGTCACCGCCGGCTATGACCGCCATCCCGCGGTGCATCACCTGAACCTCGAGATCTTCGCGGGCGACATGCTGGCGGTCGCCGGCGCCAACGGGTCCGGCAAGACCACGCTGCTGCGGCTGCTCGCGGGAGACCTCAAGCCGATGGAGGGGCGGCTGCAGCTGCCGCCGGCGGCGCACTGCCGGATTGCCTACCTGCCGCAGATCAACCGCACCGATCGCGACTTCCCGATCACCGTGCAGGACCTGGTGGCGTCCGGGCTGTGGCATGAGACCGGTGCCTGGCGCGGCCTGGACCGTCGCCAGCGCGAACGCGTGATGGCGGCGCTGGATGCGGTCGGCCTGGCTTTCTGCGCGAGCCGGCTGATCGGCTCGCTTTCCGGCGGCGAATTCCAGCGGGTGCGGTTTGCGCAGCTGATGCTGCAGGAGGCGCGGCTGGTGCTGCTGGACGAGCCGTTTGCCGGCGTCGACGCCAACACCATCGGCGTGCTGCTGCCGCAGCTCGCGAAGTGGAACGCCCAAGGGGTGACCATCGTCAGCGTGCTGCACGAGCTCGACATCGTGCGCCAGTGGTTTCCCCGGACGCTGCTGCTGGCACGGCACCTGGTGGCCTGTGGCGCCACCGGCCAGGTCCTCACCGACGCCAACTGGCAGCGCGCCGCAGGCTTGTCGGCTGCGGCCTGGGAAGCGTCGACCTGGTGCCGTCCGGAGGACGCGGTGGCCGGAGCGGCGCATGGCTGAGGGCGGCGTGCTGCCGCTGCTGCAGGCGCTGCTGCTCGAGCCATTCGGCGAATTCGCCTTCATGCGCCGCGCGCTGGCCGGCTGCCTCGCGCTCTCGCTCGGCGGCGCGCCGGTGGGCGTCATCCTGATGCTGCGGCGGATGAGCCTGACCGGCGATGCCATGGCCCATGCGATCCTGCCGGGCGCCGCGGTCGGCTACCTGATCGCCGGCCTGTCGCTGCCGGCGATGACCATCGGTGGCGTGGTCGCGGGCCTGTTGGTGACCGTGACCGCGGCCTTCGTGGCGCGCGCCAGCACGCAGACCGAGGATTCGAGCCTCGCCGCCTTCTACCTGTTGTCGCTGTCGGTGGGAGTGGTGATCGTCTCGACCAGCGGCAGCAGCGTCGACCTGCTGCACGTCCTGTTCGGCTCGGTCCTGGCGCTCGACGATGCCACGCTGCAGCTGCTCGGCGCGATTGCCACCATCAGCCTGCTGGTGCTGGCGGTGCTGTACCGGCCGCTGGTCTTCGAATGCGTCAATCCCGGCCTGCTGCCGCGCCACGGCCGCTGGAGCATGCTTGCGCACCAGGGCTTCATGATGCTGCTGGTGATCAACCTGGTGGCCGGCTTCCATGCCCTCGGCACGCTGATGGCCGTGGGCATGATGATCCTGCCGGCGGCAACCGCGCGCTTCTGGGTCCGCGAGTTCAATCGCATGATGGCGCTGTCGGTGGCGATCGCCTTCGCCGGCAGCGTCACCGGCCTGCTGCTGTCGTATCACCGGGAGTGGCCGACCGGGCCGACGATCGTGCTGACGCTCGGCGTCCTGTACAGCCTGTCGCTGATCGCCGGCGCGCAGGGTATCGTCACCACCAGCATCCGGCCGCGCCGGCACTACCAGGCGTGATGGCGCCGCGTCGCCTGCTGTCCGCGGCAATGCTCGCGGCGTTGCTTGCCGCCGCCATGGCGTGCGCGCCGGCGAGCGCCGCGGACCGGGAGGCAGTCGGGTCCCCGGGTGAGGCGAGGCTGCGGGTGGTCGCGACCTTCAGCCTGCTGGCCGACATCGTCGCGCAGGTCGGTGGCGACCGGGTGCTGGTCGGCAGCCTGGTGCCGGCCGGCGGCGACATGCATGTCTTCGAGCCGGGCCCCAACCATGCGCGGCAGCTGGCCGAGGCCGGCCTGGTGGTCGGCAACGGACTCGGCCTCGAAGGCTGGATCGACCGGCTGGTGCGCTCCAGCGGCTATCGCGGACCGGTGCTGCTGGCAAGCCGCGGCATCGAGCCGCTGCGCGACGCGCAGGTTGCGGGCGACCGCCATGCCCACCGCCTCGGGGCGGGCGACCGGCATGCCGAGGGGATCGATCCCCATGCCTGGCAGAGCGTGCCGAACATGAAGCGCTATGTCGGCAACATCGCCGACGGCCTGTGCGAGCAGCAGCCGACCGGCTGCGACGCCTTCCGCGCCAACGCCGAGCGCTATGTCGCGCGGCTCGATCTGCTCGACCGCGACATCCGCGCCATGCTCGCCCCGATTCCGGCCGAGCGGCGCAAGGTCATCACCTCGCACCGTGCCTTCGGCTACTACGCCCGCGAATACGGCGTGACCTTCCTCGCGCCGGCCGGGCTCGGCACTGGCGCCGAACCATCGGCTGCGGCGGTCGGGCGGCTGATCCGGCAGATTCGCGAGCAGCAGGTGACGGCGTTCTTCGTCGAGGGGATCTCCGACTCGCGGCTGATCGACCGCATCCGCGCCGAAACCGGCGGCGCGTCGCCGGGAACGCTCTTCTCCGACAGCCTGTCCGCGCCGGAAGGGCCGGCTGCCTCCTACGAGGCGATGATGCGCTTCAATACGGCGGCCATCACGGCAGCCTTGTCAGCGCCTCCTGCAACGCCGGGGGCGCGTCGATAGCCCGCACCCGGTCGGGATCGTCGGGATGTGGCACGCCGACGAAGCGCTTCTCCTCGCCTTCGCACAGCAACGTGTCGTCGCGGAACACGCGATGCAGGAAGACGATGCGCCGCGGTTCGAAGCGGATGGCGCGGCTTTCCACGCGGATCGACTGGCCGTGGGTGACCGGCCGGATGAAATCGGCGCGAGCCTGCGCGCACGGCAGCCCGAGCCAGCCCATCTCCTGCGCCGTGCGGCGCCAGCTCCAGCCGATCTGGTTCATCAGCGCATGCACCGCCTCGTCGAACCAGCGATAGAAGTTGGGGTAGAAGGCGATGCCGGCAGGGTCGCAATCGCCGAACGACACCTGGCGGTGATAGACGAAGACGCGCAGGCCTTCATGCTGCTCCATGGGCTCCTCGGCGTTCATGACGGCTGGCGCCGGCCCGTCACCTCGCGGCGGCCGCGAGCGAAGGCAGGCCGGCCGACACCTGGGCCGCCGCCGCCTCCATCTGGGCGACGGTCTGGGCATCGATGAGGATGCCGCCGGCTCGTGCCTTGCGCGCCTCCCGTTCGGGATCGCCGGGCATGCGCACGCCGTCCGACCCGGGGGCCGGGCGGGCGGAGCGCACCCAGTCCTCGAACTCGGCGGCGCTCTTTTCGAAGGCCGCGAGCGACCCGATCCGGGCGGGATCGAAGACGATGGTGAGCATGCTGTTCCAGACGCGCAGCGAGACGTCGTCGCCGTCGACCGGGCAGCTGGTGTCGCCGCCGGTGAGCGCCGCGCCGAGCATCTCGCAGACCATGGCCAGCGCATAGCCCTTGTGGCCGGCGAAGGTGAGCAGGGCGCCGGCGGGTGATTCGAACACCACCGCCGGGTCGGTGGTGGGCCGGCCGTCGACGTCGATCAGGCAGCCCTCCGGCACCGCGACCTTCTTGTTGTAGGCCACCCGGGCCTTGCCATGCGCGATGGCGCTGGTCGCGAAGTCCAGCAGCAGCGGCTCGCGCTCGCGACGCGGAATGCCGACGGTGAAGGGATTGGTGACGAAGCGCGCCTGCGCCCCGCCGTGCGGCGCCACCACGTGGATGCTGTTGGCGTTGGTGAAGTGGATCGACACCATGCCGGCGGCGATGGCCTGTTCGGCCCAATGCCCGACCCGGCCCAGGTGGTGGCTGTTGCGCAGCCCCATCACGCAGACGCCGTGCTGGCGGGCGCGCGCGATGGCCAACTCCATCGCCTGGTGGGTGACCGACTGGCCGAGCCCCCGGCCGGCGTCGACGGTGAGCATCGTGCCGGTGTCGTTGACGATGCTGATGGTCTGGTTCAGCTTGAGCTTGTCGTTGACCAGCGCGGTGACGTACTTCGGGATCATGCCGACCCCGTGCGAATCGTGGCCGGTGAGGTTGGCTTCCACCAGGTGGTCGGCAACCAGCCGCGCTTCGGTGTCGTTGGAGCCGGCGGCAAGGAAAAGGTCGACGACCCAGCGATGCAGGGCCTCGGGACGGATGTTCAGGTCGGACATGGATGGTGGTATGGTTCGTTTGTCTCCTCCGCAATGATCGCACGTCCGACTGCCGGCACCATGGCTGCATGTCGCCTATCGCCGGCCGGCGCGGGGAATGCTCCTATGATCACTGCAGCAGCGGCCGCACGACCATAACCATTCCCGCGCGCGTCTCACCAAACACCAGACGGAGCATCCAGATGGCTGACGAGCCTTCGCTTTACCTGACTCAGGACGACATCGATCGCCTGTTCGACCTGATCGAGACCTACGCTTCCGGTCCCAATGCCGATCGGCTCCAGAAGCTGGAAAGCGAATTGGTGCGGGCGGTTGCGGTGTCGGCCGACGAGATCCCGAAAGACGTGGTGACGATGAATTCGCGCGTGGTGTTCGAGGACGAGACTACCGGCGATCGCCGCGAGATCACGCTGGTCTATCCGAAGCATGCCGACATCGCCAGCGGCAAGGTCTCGGTGCTTGTGCCGGTCGGCACGGCGCTGCTGGGCATGCGGGTGGGGCAGAGCATCGACTGGGAGCTGCCCAACGGCCAGAAGCACCGCTACAAGGTGGTCGCGGTGCCGTTCCAGGGCGACCCGAAGAGCGACGCGCCGCGGGACGGACACGGCGCGGCCGCACCCGACCGCAAGCCTTGAGCCGGACGGCGGCGATGCGCTTCGATGCCATCGGCGTCGGGGCCGGCCAGGCCGGACCGCCGCTGGCCGCGCGGCTGGCGGGCGCCGGCATGACGGTGGCCTTCGTCGAGCGCCGGCGCTTCGGCGGCACCTGCGTCAACACCGGCTGCACTCCCACCAAGGCGATGGTCGCCAGCGCCTACGCCGCGCATCTGGCGCGCCGGGGTGCCGACTATGGCGTGCGCGTGCCGGGGCCGGTGAAGGTCGACATGCGCCAGGTGAAGGCGCGCAAGGACGCCATCGTCGACCGGTCGAGCCGCGGCGTCGAGGACTGGATGCGCGGCCTGCCCAACGTCACCGTGTTCCATGCCCATGCCCGCTTCGAGTCCGGCAAGGTCATGCGACTCGACGACGGCACGCAGCTGGAAGCGGAGCGCATCTTCCTCGATGTCGGCGGCCGCGCTGCGGTGCCGTCGCTGCCGGGCATCGACTCGGTGCCGTTCCTCACCAACGCGTCGATCATGGACGTGGACTTCGTCCCCCGGCATCTGGTCATCATCGGCGGCAGCTACATCGGGCTCGAGTTCGCGCAGATGTTCCGGCGCTTCGGCTCGGCGGTCACCGTCATCGAGAAGGGTGAGCGGCTGATACCGCGCGAGGATGTCGACGTGTCGCTGACCATCCACCACATCCTCGAGCAGGAGGGCGTGGACATCCGACTGGAGGCGGAGTGCATCCGGGTTGGCAGGACGGATGACGGCGTCGAGGTGGGCCTCGATTGCGCCGAGGCCGACACGGGTGATCGCGTCGTGCGCGGCTCGCATCTGCTCCTGGCGGTCGGGCGACGGCCCAATACCGACGACCTGGATCTGGACAGGGCCGGCATCGCCAGCGACGAACGCGGCTACATCACCGTCGACGATCGCCTGCAGGCGAGCGTTCCCGGCATCCATGCGCTCGGTGACTGCAACGGCCGCGGCGCGTTCACCCACACGGCGTACAACGACTACGAGATCGTCGCCGACAACCTGCTCGACGGCGCCGACCGCAAGGTGGGCGACCGGATCATGGCCTACGCCCTGTACATCGATCCGCCGCTCGGCAGGGTCGGCATGACCGAGGCGCAGGTTCGTCGAGCCGGACGCAGGACGCTGATCGGCCTGCGGCCGATGTCGCGGGTGAGCCGCGCGGTGGAGAAGGGCGAGACGGATGGCTTCATGAAGGTGCTGGTCGACGCGGAAAGCCGCCAGTTGCTCGGCGCCGCGATCCTCGGTCCCGGCGGCGACGAGGTGGTCCATTCGCTGCTCGACCTGATGTATGCCGGTGCGCCTTACGACGTCGCGCGCCGTGCCATGCACATCCATCCCACGGTGGCGGAGCTCATCCCCACCATGCTCGCCTCCTTGCGGCCGTTCGCCTGATCCTCGCGCCGCGGCTCCGGCCCGCCTCGGCCCTCCCCGTCCTCCCGGCTCCCGGCCATCCCGCGAGACCGCTTCGTGATCAAAGCGATCCCCGGCGGGAATGCGTCGTGATAGCCATGAGAAGCGTGATGCGCAGAATCTGCCTCACCGACACGGCGCAGTGCCTCGTCGCAGCAACAAGAGGTGAACATCATGAAAGCTCGCATGCTTCTCGCCGGCCTCCTGATTCCCGCGGCCGTCGTGCCGGCCTTCGCGCAAGGCACCGGCAGCAACAGTGACGAGGGCCTGCCGCCGAACGTGGCCCAGCACTGGAAGAGCAGCCAATCGATGAAGCAGGGAAGCGCCGAACACTTCGTGCCGCAGTACCTGATCGTCGCAGGTGGCGAGATCACGTTGGTGCCGAACCCCGAGTTCGTGGCACCGCGCGTCGAGCGCACCCCCGCCGACGTCATCCGCACGCAGTCGATCCCGGCCACCACCTACGTGGGTGCCTGAGCGGCGATCTCCGACGCCTGCCGCCCCGATGC
>JAEZQX010000207.1 GCA_023441105.1 Pseudomonadota bacterium
GCGTCACGTCGATCACCGCATGGTCGGTGTAGATCCGGCTGACGCAACCGATGCCGGTGAGCGGATAGGTGCAACGCTCGACGATCTTCGGCTCGTTCTGCCGCGTCAGCAGTTCCATCATCACATATGTCTTCTTCGCGCCGATGGCCAGGTCCATGGCGCCGCCGACCGCCGGGATCGCATCCGGTGCGCCGGTGTGCCAGTTGGCGAGGTCGCCGGTGGCGGAGACCTGGAAGGCCCCCAGCACGCAGTAGTCGAGATGGCCGCCGCGCATCATGCCGAAGGAATCGGCATGATGGAAGAACGCGCCGCCGGGAAGCAGCGTCACCGGCTGCTTGCCGGCATTGATCAGGTCCTCGTCCTCCTCGCCCTTGGCCGGCGCCGGGCCCATCCCCAGCACGCCGTTCTCGGAGTGCAGGATGATCTCGCGGTCCTTCGGCAGGTGGTTGGCCACCAGCGTGGGTAAGCCGATGCCGAGATTGACGATGGCGCCGTCCGGGATGTCCTGCGCGAGTCGCGCGGCCATCTGGTCGCGGTTGAGTTTCTTATAACCGCTCATTGACTACCCTCCTGTCGCGAAGCGCGACATGGAGCCCCCGCCCGGAGGGCGGGGTCGCTCCGCAGGCACAAACGGTCCGCAGGGACCGTTCGTGTCCCGCTGCGCCCCCAAGGGAGGATCGCGCCGCCTTCGGGCGGCCGTGCGGCGGCGCTCATGCCTCCGCCTCGCTATGCATTACTTCGGTCGGCCCCTTCGCCACCTGCACCACCCGATGCACGTGGATGCCGGGCGTGACGATGGATTCCGGATCCAGCGCGCCGAGCGGCACCACCTCGTCGACCTGGACCGCCGTGCAGCGCGCCGCCGACGCCATGATCGGCCCGAAGTTGCGGGCAGTCATGCGATAGACCAGGTTGCCCCAGCGATCGGCCTTCAGCGCCTTGACGAGCGCCAGGTCGGCCTTGATGGGGTACTCGAGCACGTAGTCGCGGCCGTCGATGCGGCGCGTCTCCTTGCCCTTGGCAAGCTCGGTGCCGAAGCCGGTGGGGGTGAAGAAGCCGCCGATGCCGGCGCCGGCAGCCCGGATCCGCTCCGCGAGATTGCCCTGCGGCACCAGCTCCAGCTCGATCTCGCCGGCGCGGTAGAGCGCGTCGAACACATAGGAATCCGACTGGCGCGGAAAGGAGCAGATCACCTTGCGCACGCGCTTCGCCTTGAGCAACGCGGCAAGCCCCGTCTCGCCGTTGCCGGCGTTGTTGCAGACGATGGTGAGATCCCTGGCGCCCTGCGCGATCAGCCCGTCGATCAGCGCCGACGGCATGCCCGCCATGCCGAAGCCGCCGACCAGCACGGTCGCGCCGTCGGCAACGCCGGCCACCGCGGCCTCCACGTCCGGCACTATCTTGTCGATCATTCTCTTTTCAGCCTGTTCATGCCGGCCTGCCGGCACGAGCGTGGCAACCGGTGTGCAGAAGGCATTACAGCCGCGGGCGTTGTCGCTGTCAAATCACGGCACTTCGCGCGGCCGTACAATCGCCGCGCCGATGCCGCCCGAATCCCGCCACCGCCTGGCGCAGATACTGCTTTTCGTCACGCCATTGCTCTGGAGCGCCAACTACATCGGCGCGCGCGCCGCCGTCGGTGTCATCGGCCCGCACCAGCTCGCGCTGGCCCGCTGGCTGATCGCCTTCCTGGTGATGCTGCCGTTCGCGTTGCCGGCGCTGCGGCGCGGCTGGCCGCGCTGGCATCGGGAATGGCGCGTATCGCTGGTGCTCGGCGCACTCGGCATGTGGATCTGCGGCGCGTTCGTCTACCTCGGAGCCGAAACCAGCCCGGCGGTGAACATCGGCCTGATCTATGCGCTGGCGCCGGTGCTGATCGCGGTGCTGTCGGTCCGCCTGCTCGGGGAGCGGCTGCGCGCGGTGCAAGTGGCCGGCGCGGCGGTGGCGCTGTGCGGCGTCGCGGTCATCCTGTTCAAGGGTTCGATCGCGAACCTGCGCGCGATCGAGCTGACCCGCGGCGACATCTGGATCGGGCTGGCGGTCTTGTCGTGGACCGCGTACTCGCTGATCCTCAAGCGCAAGAGCAGCGTGCTCGACCCGTTGGCCAGGCTCACGGTCATCACCTTCGCCGGCGTCCTGGTCCTGCTGCCCTTCACCATCGTCGAGACCGCGGTCATCGGCCTGCCACAGCCGGACTGGCAGGTGATCGGGCTGATCCTGCTGGTCGCGCTGCTGCCGGGCCTGGGCGCCTACCAGTCCTATTCCTACGTGCAGAAGGAGCTGGGCGCCGCCCGCACCGGCCTGATCCTCTACCTGGGTCCGATCTATGCGGCGCTGGTGGCCTGGGCGCTGCTCGGCGAGCAGCCGCAATGGTTCCACGCCCTCGGCGCCGCGCTGATCCTGCCGGGCATCTACCTCGCCACCCGCACGGAAGCCGCCGTTTCCTGAGCCGAGGGCAGCGGCTCGGGCGCCGGCGCCGGCTCGGCTGGGAGCGCCGCCCTCACCGGCTCGAAGAGCTGGTCGCGCACCACCTTCAGGCACAGCGGCGGCACCGTGCTGCCGTGGTAGGCGGCGAGCTGGGCCGCGGTCAGGATGGCAGGGAACTGCGGCGCGAATGCCGGCACTTT
Organism: Pseudomonadota bacterium; assembly: GCA_023441105.1. The sequence goes on from JAEZQX010000207.1 coordinate 2,628, forward strand.
CTCGACGTCGACCACCGGCACGCTGGCGCCGCGCGCCTGGAACGACGCTTGGGCCTGCAGCGCATTGCGGAAGTCGACCACCGGATCGCGGCCGCCGCCGCACAGCAGCGTCGGGGCCTGCGGCGTCCAGCCGAGCAACGTGTTGCGATCGAGCGCCTGGCGCAGGCCCGAGCCGGGAGTCTGCAGGTCGGCGATCAGCCGCGGGGTGATCAGGTCGCCCAGCAACGGCGGCAGCCGCCCCGACGCGAGCAACTGGTTGAAGGTGAGCGTACCCGGCAGCAGGTCCTCGATGCCACTGTCGTACGGGGGCTTGAAGTAGTCCGACGGCGTGGCGTAGAGATTGCCGTAGGTCTGCTGGAAGCCGGTGAGGGTGTAGGGGGCGAACAGCGTCGATGCGGCACCGCCAGCCGGCAGCAGCGACAGGCCGGCCAGGAAGGTGCCGCCAAGGTCGTAGGGTCCGGATGAATGGCCCGCTGCGGCAATCGTCAGATCTCGCGGCCGGTCACGTTCGGCGGCACGCTGTGCCGCCATGCTGGCATGGCCACCCTGCGAGTAGCCGAGGAGGAAGACGGCGCTGCGCAGGCGAACGCCCGTCTGCTGCAAGGCCGCGCGGGCGGCCGTCGCGGCATCCAGGATGGTGGTCGCCTCCGAGTCCGCCTGCAGATACGGATGGTAGGGATAGTCGGAGCGGGCGAAGCCGATGTAGTCGGGGGCCACCACCGCATAGCCCTGCGCGGCGAGCATGCCGGCAAGCAGCAGCGTCTCCGGGTCGTCGGGATTGGCCAGCGTGCGGTCACGCAGCACGTCGGTGCCCTTGCCGTAGGCGACCAGCGGGAACGGCCCGGTGCAGTCGGCGCCGCCCGGCACCAGCAACGCGGCCGACACCAGGATCGGATCGTCGCCGCGCGGATCCTTGGTGCGATACGCCAGCTGGCGCAGCGACACGTCGCAGCGCGCCGCGCCGGACAGCGGCTGCAGCCCGCTGGCGGCGGTCCCCTGGTCGATGGCGGCTTTCGGCAGGCTGGCCACCTCGGTGACGTCGACCGCTTCACCAGGGGCGGGATCGCTGTCGCTGTCGCTGTCGCTGCCGCAGCCGGTGGCGAGCGCCAGCAGCGCACCGGTGGCGCAGCCGAGGCTAGCGAGGCGGGCGAGGCGACGTGACGGATCGCGGAACAGGCTGCGGAAGGGGCGAAGGCTGGGAGACGGGACCATGGTCTTCCTCCGGCATTCTCCCGGGAATCCTATACCCGCTCGACCGGGCACGCTCGCCCGATTGCGACAGCCTGCCGGGCTCCTTAGTCGTCGATGGCCGTCCCGGCCTTGACCGCGCCCAAGGCGCGGACGTCGGCGCGCAACCACCACAGCAGCGCCAGGCCCGGCAGCGCGGTCAGCACCGTCAGCATGAAGAATGCCGGCCAGCCGAAGCTCTCGACCATCACGCCCGACGCCGGTCCCACGTAGACGCGGCCGACCGCCGCCAGCGCCGACAACAACGCGTACTGCGCGGCGGAATAGCGCATGTCGGTCAGCGCCATCAGGAAGGCGACGAAGGCGGCGGTGCCGAGCCCGCCGCACAGGTTCTCGACCCCGATGGCTGCCGCCATCAGCGCATAGCTCTTGGGCAGCACCGCCAGCAGCCAGTAGCCGAAGTTCGACACCGCCTGCAGGATGCCGAACAGCATGAGCGCGTTGTACAGCGGCCGGCTCGACAGCCAGGCGCCGCCGGCGAGCGCGCCGACGATGGTGGCAACCAGTCCCAGGCCCTTGTTGATCGCACCGACTTCGGTCTGGGTGAAGCCGACGCCACGCAACAGGAAGGAGGTGGTGAGGCTGCCGGCAAAGGCGTCGCCCAGCTTGTAGAGGACGATCAGCAACAGCAGCAGGACCGCATGGCGGCGGGAGAAAAAGGCGTCCCACGGCGCGAGGAACGACGGGAAGCCGACCCGCCGCGCGGCCAGGATCGCCGCCACGCCGGTCAGCACCATCGCCGCGGTGTCGAGCGCGAGGCTGGTGAAGCGCGAGGTGCCCGCAAGCGGCAGCGCCTGCACCAGCTGCGACAGCCCGAACCAGGCGGCCGCGCCGACCACGACCATCACCACGAAGCCGAGCCACTCGGCGCGCGCCGAGCTCAGCAGCCGCTCCACGTCCGGCGCGCGCGGACACAACAGCGTGATCCCCGCCAGCAGCAGCATCAGCCCGCCCATCAGGCGGTAGGTGGCCGGCCAGCCGAGCCACTGGTCGGCGATGATCAGCGCCGCGCCGCCCGAGACCAGCATCGCCAGGCGGTAACCAAGCACCGACACCGCCGCACCGGCGCCGCGCTCCTCGGCATCGAGGAGGTCGGCGCGGTAGGCGTCGAAGACGACGTCCTGCGAAGCCGAGAGGAAGGCGATCGCCACCGCCAGGGCCGCCATCGCGTTGATCGAGGTCTGCGGGTCGAAGCGCGCCATCAGGAAGCAGGCGACCGCGAGCAGCACCTGGAACGAGAAGATCCAGGCCCGCCGCCGGCCGAGCCAACGCGGCTCGAAGCGGTCGAGCAGCGGCGCCCAGACGAACTTGAAGGTATAGGGCAGGCCGACCAGCGCGAAATAGCCGATCGTCTTGATGCTGATGCCTTCGATCGTCAGCCAGGCCTGCAGGGCGCCGGCAGTCAGCGCCAGCGGCAGGCCGCTGGAGAAGCCCAGCAGCAGCATCGCCGCGATGCGGCGCGAGGCGAACACCTGGCCGTAGGTGCGCCAGAAGCCGGCGCCCCCCGCTCGCGTGGCCGCGACGCGGGCCTTGCCGGCGTCGAGCCGGCTGCCGGCACCAGCCAGGGCGCCGCCGCCGGAGCCGTGACCGGCGCTTGCTGCGGGGTGGGGATCTGCCATCGCGCGCAGTGTAGCAGCGCCCTCGCACGCCAATCCCCTGCACGCTGACGTACGGCAGGCGGCCGCCGAACAGGGAAGGTACGATACCCCTCATGAACGCCCTCCCCCGTGGCCATCGCATCGCTCCTTCGCCGGGATCGGCAAGACCGCGACCGGTCATGCGTTGCCGACTGCCGTTCACCCGCCGCCTGGCAAGCGCCGCCATCGGCCTGGCGCTGCTGCTGCCGGCGGGGGCCCAGGCGCAACGTGACGCGGCCGCCACCTCGGAAGGCGTCGCCGTCGGCCGTACCAGCCGCGCGCTCGGGCTTGCTTCCGCCGCCGAAGTGGAGAAGTCGGCCACCCTGCAGTACGGCGAGCTGATCCGGCAGGCCGCAGCCCAGAAGGCACTCGCGCCGGCCGACCATCCGCAGACCATCCGCCTGCGCGGCATCGCGGCGCGGCTGGTCGAGCAGTCGACGCGGTTCAATCCGCGGGCAAAGGAATGGCAGTGGGAGGTCAACCTGATCGGCTCGCGGCAGGTCAATGCCTTCTGCATGCCCGGCGGCAAGATCGCCTTCTTCACCGGCATCCTCGACACCTTGAAGCTGACCGACGACGAGGTCGCCACGGTCATGGGCCATGAAATGGCGCATGCGCTGCGCGAGCACGGCCGCGAGCGGGTGGGCAAGATGCGGCTGGCGCAGATTGGCACCGTGATCGCTTCCATCGGCGGCGCCCTGCTCGGCTTCGGCGACCTGGGCGGGCAGGTGGCGTCAGGGGCGGCGCAACTCACCATGCTCAAGTACGGGCGGGACGACGAGACCGAAGCGGACCTGGTCGGACTGGAGCTGGCTGCCCGCGCCGGCTTCGACCCGCGCGCCGGCGTGATCGTGTGGCAGAAGATGGCCGCGGTCGGCAAGGGCCAGCCGCCGCAGTGGCTTTCGAGCCATCCGTCGCACGATTCGCGCATCGGCGAGATCAGCCGCAACCTCGACCGCGTGATGCCGCTCTACGCCAGTGCGCGCGGCGTCTCGCCGGCCGAACTAGGCCCCTACCGCTCCAACGTCGGCAAGCCGGTGCCCTGGCCGGCTGCCACCGCGAAGCGCTGACCCGAACCTGCTGGAGATCCGCATTGAACGGCGCCGACATCCTCTGCGAAACCTTGCTTGCCAACGGCATCGACACCTGCTTCGCCAATCCCGGCACGTCCGAGATGCATTTCGTGGCGGCGCTCGACCACCAGCCGCGCATGCGCTGCGTGCTGGGACTGTCCGAAGGCGTGGTGACCGGCGCCGCCGACGGCTATGCCCGCATGGCGGACCAGCCCGCCGCCACGCTGCTGCACCTCGGCCCCGGCCTCGCCAACGGCCTGGCCAACATCCACAACGCGCGGCGTGCCAACACGCCGATGGTCAACATCGTCGGCGATCACGCCACCTACCATCTGGCATTCGACGCGCCGCTGACCAGCGACATCGAGAGCCTGGCGCGGCCGATGTCGCACCAGGTCCGGCGCATCGCCAACGCCGCCGACGTGTCGCGGGCCTGTGCCGAGGCGGTCACGGTGGCGAGGACGCCCCCCGGGCAGATCGCGACCCTGATCCTGCCGGCCGACGCCGCCTGGGACGAAGCGCCGGAGACCATCGCCCAGGCCGAGCGGCTGCCGCCGTGGCGTCCGGGCGAGACCCGCATCCGCGAAGCCGCCGATGCCATTCGCCGCGGCATGGATGCCGCAAGCGACACCGTCATGCTGCTGTCGGGCAAGGCATTGCGCGGCCAGGCATTGGTCACCGCCTCCCGGATCGCCCAGGCAACCGGCATCCGGATCATGGCCCAGCAGTCGAATGCGCGCGTCGAACGCGGCGCTGGACGGGTCGCCATCGATCGCGTGCCGTATGCGGTCGACCGCGCCCTCGCCTGCTTCGCCGACACCCGGCAGATGATCCTCGTCGGCGCGCGGGCCCCCGTGGCCTTCTTCGCCTATCCCGGCAAGCCGTCGAGCGTGCTGCCGGAGCATTGCCAGGTCATCGAAGCCGCCGGCCCGGGCGATGACCTGGAGGGCGCGCTCGAGGCGCTCGCCGACCTGCTGCGCGTCGGCCGCGACGTCACCGCGGCGGTCAGCGAGCGCAGCCGCCTCGAGCTGCCGACCGGAGCGCTCACCAGCGCCGCCATCGCGCGGGCGCTGGCGGTCCTGAGTCCGGAGGGCGCCATTCTCTGCGACGAGTCCGTCAGCTCCGGCCGCGAGTTCTTCCCCGCCCCCTACGGCGCGGAGCCGCATGCCTTCCTGCAGCTCACCGGCGGCGCGATCGGCCTCGGGCTGCCGATGGCAGTCGGCGCAGTCATCGCCTGTCCCGACCGCAAGGTGATCGGCCTGCAGGCCGACGGCAGCGCGATGTACACGGTGCAGGCCTTGTGGACCCAGGCCCGCGAGGCGCTCGACGTCGTTACCATCGTCTTCGCCAACCGCCGCTACAACATCCTGCACAACGAGCTGCAGATGGTGGGCGCCGGCGAGCCGGGACGCAATGCGCGGCGCATGCTGGACCTCGTCGAGCCGGCGCTGGACTGGGTCCACCTGGCCATGGGACTCGGGGTGGATGCGGCACGTGCCCACGATGCCGCACAATTCAGCGACCTGCTGCGACAGGCGGTATCGCGGCGCGGCCCGTTCCTGATCGAAGCAGTGATCTAGCAAGAGGACAAACAAGAGGACAAGCGCATGAGGATCAAGCCATGACCAGCAGCATCATCGAACTCGCCGCCCAGGACGGGCATCGCTTCAAGGCCTACAAGGCCATGCCCCCGGGCAAGCCCAAGGGCGCCATCGTCATCGGCCCCGAGATCTTCGGGGTCAACAGCCACATCCGCGGCGTGGCCGACGGTTTCGCGGCCGACGGCTATGTCGCCATCGCGCCGCAGCTGTTCGATCGCGCCGAACGCGATTTCGAGGCCGGCTACAGTGCGGACGACGTCGCGGCCGGGCGGGCGGTCATGGCCAAGCTGGACTGGTCGAACACCATGAAGGATGTCGCCGCAGCCATCGAGCATGCCCGGCCATACGGCAAGACGGCCATCGTCGGCTATTGCTGGGGCGGCACCATCGCCTGGGTTGCGTCGGCGCGGCTGTCGGGCCTGGCCTGCACCGTCGCCTACTACGGCGGCAGCATTCCCAACTTCATCGACGAGGCGCCCAAGCGCCCGATCATGCTGCATTTCGGCGAGCAGGACGCCTCGCTGCCGGTGGACAAGGCCCGCGAAGTGGCACGCCGCTATCCCGAAGCCGAAACCTTCTTCTATCCGGCGCAGCACGGCTTCAACTGCGAGCAGCGCGGTTCCTACGACGCCGATTCGGCCAGGGTCGCCCGGCAGCGCACGATGGAGTTCCTCGGCCGGCACCTATAACGCATCGGCACCTGCCGCCGCCCGGCCTGGTGCGATCGCCGGTCAGGTGCCGGCAGCCGCCTTGCCTCCGCCGGGAACGCCGGCATCGTTGCGCGCAGCGGTCTGCGCCGCGCCGGCGCTCTCGGCCTTCTCCCGCGCGAGATCAGCCTGCTCGATCCTGTCCGCCCGCTCGCGCGCCTTCTCTTCGGCCTCGACCATCGCCTGCGCCTCGAGCGCCGCATCCTGCGCTTCCTCGGCAGCAACCTTCTCGGGTGAAGCGAACAGGTCCCAGGCGGCGATGAACAACGCCGCGACCAGGGGCCCGATGACGAAGCCGTTGATACCGAAGACCGACAGGCCTCCGAGCGTGGTGATCAGGACGACGTAGTCCGGCATCTTGGTGTCCTTGCCCACCAGGATCGGGCGCAGGACGTTGTCCACCAGGCCGATCACCAGGATGCCCCAGGCGATCAGCACGATCCCCTGCCAGATACCGCCGGTGGCTAGGAAGTAGAGCGCGATCGGCCCCCAGATCAGGCCCGCGCCCACCGCCGGCAGCAGCGACAGGAACGCCATCACCACCGACCAGAACAGCACGCCCTGGATGCCCAGCACCCACAGGATCACGCCGCCCAGCGCACCCTGGGTAGCCGCGACGGCGATGTTGCCCTTGACGGTGGCCCGGATGACGGTGGCGAACTTCTTGAGCAGGTGATGCTTCTGCTCTTCCGCGAGCGGGATGGCATGATTGATCTTCAGCGCCAGCAGCCTGCCGTCGCGCAACAGGAAGAACAGCAGCTACAGCATGATGCCGAAGCTGACCAGGAAGCTCAGCGTGATCTGGCCGATGTTGATCGCCTGCGGCGCGAGGTACTGGCCAAGCTGCGCCGCGCTCTCGCCCAGCCGTTCCTGCAGGCCACCGAGCTCCAGCAGGCCGGCCTGCTGGAGTTGCTCATGCAGCCAGTCCGGCAGCAGGCCGATCATCTGCTCGAGGTTATGGCCGAAGTCGATCTCGCGCGAACGGATCCGACCGTAGACATTGGTGGCCTGGCGCACCAGCGACGCCGAGATCAGCGTCACCGGCAGGATCACCAGGAACAGGATGAAGGAAAGGGTGCACAGCGCGGCGAGGTTGGGGCGGCCGGGCATCGACCGCAACAGCCGGCGCTGCAACGGGGTGAACAGCAGCGCCAGTACGATGGCCCAGAAGACCGCGCCGTAGAACGGCAGCAGGATCACCACGAAGGCGATCGTGACCAGGATCAGGATCAGGAGGAAGGTCTTGCGCTGCAGGCCGCGGTAGTTGTCCAGGGGTATCACCTGATCGCCATCTCAAAGCTGATCCGGCAGTTTGCCTGAATTCGCGCGAGTCCGTGGCCCTGGAAGCCGCAAGCCGGTGCCGCCGGCTCCGTGCGAGCGCGCCGGCGACCATACGCCTCAGCGGACCCGGGTGGTCAACTCCGCCTTCAGTGCCTGATGCCAGTAGGGATAGGGCAGCGGCACCGCACTGACCTCGTCGAGCCGCCTCACCTGGTCCGGGTCGAGGTTCCAGCCGATGGCGCCGAGGTTCTGCTTCAGCTGCTCCTCGTTGCGCGCGCCGACGATGACGCTCGCGACCGTGGGACGCTGCAGCAGCCAGTTGATCGCCACCTGGGTAATCGTGCGGCCGGTCTCGCGGGCCATCTCGTCGAGCGCGTCGACCACCTTGAACAGGTGCTCGTCGTCGACCTGCGGGGCCGCCTCCCGGGTCACGTGCAGCCGGCTGTCCTGGTGCAACGGCTGGCCGCGGCGGATCTTGCCGGTGAGGCGGCCCCAGCCCAGCGGACTCCAGACGATGGCTCCCACGCCCTGGTCGAGGCCCAGCGGCATCAGCTCCCACTCGTAGTCGCGGCCGATCAGCGAATAGTAGGTCTGGTGGGCGACGTAGCGTGCCTGTCCGTAGCGATCGGCCACCGCCAGCGACTTCATCAGGTGCCAGCCGGAGAAGTTGGAGCAGCCGATGTAGCGCACCTTGCCGGCCCGCACCAGGTCGTCGAGGGTGCTCATGGTCTCCTCGACCGGCGTGTTCGCATCCATGCCGTGCAGCTGGAGCAGGTCGATGTAGTCGGTGCCGAGCCGCTTCAAGGCGGCATGGCAGGCCTCCACCAGGTGATGACGCGAGGAGCCATGCTGGTTCGGCCCGGGACCGGAGCGAAAGCTCGCCTTGGTGGAGATCAGCACCTTGTCGCGGCGGCCGGCGACGGCTGCGCCCAGAACTTCCTCCGAGGCGCCGTTCGAATAGGTGTCGGCGCTGTCGAAGAGGTTCACGCCGGCCTCGAGGCAGATGTCGACCAGGCGCTTCGCCTCCTTGACGTCGGTAGCACCCCAGGCCTTGAAGAACTCGGTAGTGCCGCCGAAGGTGGCCGTCCCGAAGCTCAAGGCCGGCACCATCAATCCGGAAGCACCCAATCGTCTGTATTGCACTTGCAGTCGCTCCTGTAGGGATGTTTGGCCGGGCAGCGGCAATGCGCCGCAATCAAAGCCGCCGGCAGGCGCAAGAATGCCCGTCCGGCGCCCGGCCGTCGATTATGCGACGCCCCGGCGGCCGTCGGCGCGTGGACCGCCGCAGTCCGGCTCCGGTTGCCTCCGGGGCGGCGCGAGGGCACCATCGAGCTGCTGCCGGCGCCCGGGCCCGCGTCGCCAGCCTCGCGCCACGGGGCCTGCGGAGATCATGATGAACATGCCATCGGCCTCGATCACCGGGATCGCGCCTGACCTCCATCGCATCAGCATCGCCATGCCGCCGGAGCTGTTCCCGGGCGGCTTCTCGTTCAACCAGTACCTCCTGCTCGACGAACAGCCCCTGCTCTTTCACACCGGTCCGCGCAAGCTGTTCCCCCTCGTGCGCGCGCAGGTGGAAAAGGTGCTGCCGCTCGAGCAGTTGCGCTACGTCGCCTTCTCGCATGTCGAGGCGGACGAGTGCGGCGCCCTGCCCGACTTCCTGGCAGCGGCACCGCAGGCACGGCCGGTCTGCAGCGATATCGCCGCGATGGTTTCCGTCGCGGACCTGGTGGATGTCGAGCCGATCGGCCTGGCCGACGGCGAAGCGATCGTCACCGGGCGCCACAAGCTGGTCTGGCAGTCGGCGCCGCACCTGCCGCACGGCTGGGAGTGCGGCTATCTCTTCGACCAGACGGCAAGGACGCTGTTCTGCGGCGACCTGTTCACCCAGCCGGGAACCGGCGAGAGGGCCCTGGTGCATGACGACCTGGTCGAGGTCAGCGAGGCGTTTCGGGGGCAGATGGACTACTTCTCGCACAGCGTGCATACCGGAAAGCTGATCGACAAGCTGGCGGCGCTGCGGCCGGCAGTGCTCGCCTGCATGCATGGCAGCGCGTGGAGCGGCGACGGGGCGGATCACCTGCGCAGGCTGGGACGATCCTTGGGCGTATAAGAGCCGTGCAGTCGGCCGGTTTGGCGGCACTAACGCGATAAGTGCCTGCCGCGTCGCGCGCGAGAACGCATCCGCGCAGCTGGCAGCTCCGTGAGGTCATGGCTTCTGTACGCAATTCACCTTGCGGGGCGCGGATATGGTCTTTACTCCATATGTCTTTCAAGCCATAATCCGCGGCTCACCGAATACCCAAGGATTTTCCAGATGGCTAGGAAGCGCGCCCACGGCGTCGCGGCGGATCCAGGAAATCGTTACCAGCTCATCGAGGCCGACATCATGCCGCTGGCAAGCCTGAAGGACCTGCGCAAGGGCGCAAGACAGACGCAGAAGGACCTGGCGACGGCGCTGGGCGTCGGCCAGGACACGATCTCCCGGCTGGAAAAGCGCAGCGACATGCTGCTGTCCACCTTGCGGCACTACGTGGAATGCGTCGGCGGCCATCTCACGCTGGTCGCCACCTTCCCCCACCAGCCGCCGGTGGCCATCGATCACCTCGGCGATCGGAATCGGACCGTCAGGAAGCAGCGCCGCGGCCGCAAGGCGTCCGGCCACGGCGAGGCCTAGGCGGACCCCGGACGTGATCCAGACTCCCTACTATCTGATCGACAAGCCAGCCCTGCTCCGCAACCTGCAGATCATCGACCAGGTGCGCGAACGCGCCGGGGCGAAGGTGCTGCTCGCCCTGAAGTGCTTCGCCACCTGGTCGGTGTTCGATCTGATGCGGCAGCACATGGACGGCACCACGTCCTCCTCCTTGTTCGAGGTCAAGCTGGGCCGGCAGAAGTTCGGCGGCGAGACCCATGCCTACAGCGTCGCCTTTGCCGACCACGAGATCGAGGAGGTCGTCGAACACTGCGACAAGATCATCTTCAACTCGATCGGCCAACTGCAACGCTTCGAGGCGGTCGCCGGCGAGCGGCCCCGCGGCCTGCGGCTCAACCCCGGCTTCAGCTGTTCCGGCTTCGACCTGGCGGATCCGGCACGGCCGTTCAGCCGGCTGGGGGAATCCGATCCCGATCGCATCCGCGCCATCGTCGATCGGCTCGACGGCGTGATGATCCACAACAACTGCGAGAACGAGGACTTCGAGCGCTTCGATGCCATGCTCGGCGAAGTCGAGCAGCGCTACGGCGACATCATCGGCCGGCTGGCCTGGGTCAGCCTCGGCGGCGGCATCGGCTTCACCTCGCCCGGTTATCCGTTGGAGGCCTTCTGCGAGCGGCTGCGCCGTTTCGCCACTGCCTTCGGCGTCCAGGTCTACCTGGAGCCTGGCGAAGCTGCCGTGCGCCACACCACGACGCTCGAGGTCAGCGTCCTGGACGTCGGCTTCAACGGCAAGCATCTGGCGGTGGTGGACAGCTCCATCGAGGCCCACATGCTCGACCTGCTCATCTACCGCGAGAGCGCGCGGATCGGCGCGGAACGCGCAGAGCATGTCTACCAGGTCTGCGGCAAGACCTGCCTGGCCGGCGATATCTTCGGCGATGCCCGCTTCGATCGGCCGTTGGAGGTCGGCGACCGCATCTCGATCGGCGATGCCGGCGGCTACACCATGGTCAAGAAGAACTGGTTCAACGGCATCCACATGCCCGCCATCGCCGTCAGGGAGATCGACGGCAGCGTCCGGGTGGCGCGCGCTTTTTCATATGACGACTACGTCGGCAGCCTGTCCTGACGAAGGACCCGGATCATCTGAGCGAGGGAGGTGTAACAATGAAGCGAAACATCCTGATCATCGGCGCGGGTGGCGTTGCGCACGTGGTAGCGCACAAGTGCGCCCAGAACAATGCCAGGCTCGGCGATATCCATATCGCTTCACGCACGCTGTCCAAGTGCGAAGCCATCATCGCTTCGGTCCATGAGAAGGGCAGCCTGCAGCGACCCGGCCGCCTGCAGGCGCATGCGCTCGATGCGATGGATGTCGCCGCCACCCGGTTCCTGATCCGCGCGACGCACAGCCAGATCGTGATCAACGCCGGATCGCCGTTCCTGAACATGTCGGTGCTGGCGGCCTGCATCGAAACCGGCGCCGCCTACCTCGACACCGCCATCCATGAGGATCCGGCCAAGGTCTGCGAAACGCCACCTTGGTACGCCAACTACGAATGGCAGCGTCGCGGCGCCTGCAAGGAAGCCGGCGTGACCGCGGTGCTGGGGGTCGGATTCGATCCCGGCGTGGTCAATGCCTACGCGCGGTACGCCATCGACAATTGCTTCGATCGCGTCGATTCGATCGACATCATCGACGTGAATGCCGGCAGCCACGGGCGCTACTTCGCGACCAACTTCGATCCGGAAATCAACTTCCGCGAATTCACCGCCACCGCCTGGTCGTGGGAGAATCGCGCCTGGAAGGCGAACCGCATGTTCGAACACCGCAAGGTGTGGGACCTGCCGGTGACGGGGCCCAGCACCACCTACCTCACCGGGCATGACGAGTTGCATTCCATGTCCCACACGCTCGATGTGCCCGACATCCGCTTCTGGATGGGCTTCAGCGACCACTACATCAACGTCTTCACCGTCCTGAAGAACCTCGGGCTGTTGTCCGAGCAGCCGGTGCGCACCGCGCGCGGCCAGGAGGTGGTGCCGCTGGAGGTGGTGAAGGCGGTGCTGCCCGATCCGGCGTCGCTGGCGCCCGGCTACACCGGCAAGACCTGCATCGGCGACCTGGTCAAGGGCACCCGCGACGGTCGCGAGGAAGAATTCCTGATCTACAACCTCTGCGACCACGAGGAATGCTTCCGGGAAGTGGGCAGCCAGGCAATCTCCTACACCGCCGGCGTGCCGGCCGTCGCCGCGGCCATGCTGATCGCCGACGGCACCTGGGACCGGCGCGAGATGGTCAACGTGGAAGAGCTCGACCCGGAGCCGTTCATTGCGCTGATGAACCGGATGGGGCTGGTGACGCGGATCAAGGATGCGGCGGGGGATCGGGTGCTGAGGCCGGAACGGGAAGCAGTCGGGGAAGGCCGGCTGCGGCGGGCCGGCGCCCGGTAGATCCTCGGCGCAGCGCGGTCCTAAGCCGCTGCATGAGCGGGGGCGCTCGCGCGCCGAGTTACGCCCGCACCGCGTAATCCACGATCGGCGGGGCAGGATCCGCGAACCGCGACTCCTTGAAGATCTCCCCGGCGCGCTTTGGCGGCGATGCCGGACAATTTCAGCCGATCGCGGTGATGAACGGCTTCCGACCAATCATGACCGTTTGATAGGCAAGTCTGAGCGACTGCTTTGCAGCGGTTCTTGCCGGTCCTGGCTGCGGCCTAAACGTCGGCTGTCGGCCACATTGCGGTCATCCGGATGCTCGCGGCATCTCGATCCCCGATGGCTGATTTCAAGCTGGTGACTAGGCTAACAGCCATCGGCCACGAGCCACTTGGCTCAGACGCGGATGCGGACTGACCGATCGCCTGACTGCTCACGATCGAGATCGGCGGACGAGGAGTGGCCATCAAATCGGTCAACTACAGCTTGTACCTCGCGCAGGCAGTTGGGGCCTGGTTCTTACACCATCGACCCTCAACGAACAGTAACCGGCCAGCTTTGGCGCAACTCAATCGGTCATGGTGCTGAGGCGCTGCAGGATCTGCTTGCCCAGCAGCCCCCGAGAGAGAATGCCTTTGCCCACGCTAACCGGATCCCCAAACAGAGGTCCGTCGAAGGACAGCCCCATCACCAGTTGACGGAGCGCGTCCACAATCTCGAAGATATTGGCCTCGTTTAGCAGACGTGGGCCGAAGGCGACATCCTCGAGGCGGTCGGCACTCGTCGAATCCGTGGCGAGGACTGGATGGATGTCGGTCTTGCTGATGGCAACTTGCTGCTGGCACCACTGGAGACTTAGCACAAGCTGCGCTGCGTCGGACTTGCTTATGGGCGCACGCTTCTCGCTCTTGGCTTCAATGCACATCGCCACGTCATCGAACAGCCACAGGTTGTCTGGGCCGCGTCCGGTTTCCTTCTCCGGGCGCGCGGAGGTCGCGCCCAAGGCCTGGCCGAGTTCGTGCAGGCCTTGCTCGACCACGTCTGCGGGCATGCCAAAGCTGAGCTTTGCCTTGATCTCATTGAGCCGCGCAAGTGCCGCGTTGGCAGATATGAACTTGCCAAAGTACGCCGCCACGTCTACTGCTTGCTCGCTCACGCGGGCAAAGCGCTTGTCCACGACCTGGTCGGGACGGGGAAAGTTGGAGTTGATCTCAAACGCGGCGCGGTAGGCGGCTGCTGCTCCTGCGGGATCGAACTGGTGCAAATACGTGGCAGTGCGGTAGAGGAGTTCTGCCTTCTGTAGTTCGTGCAGACCGGGCAGATTGGACGCTTCGCGCAGGAGCGCTATTGCGTTCTGGAAGTTGCGCCCTTTGGCTGACAGCCACGCCTGGCGCTCGGCGTCGGCCACCTTCTCATACACGGTGAGCTCGCCGGCCGCGCGCGCCACGCGCGGGGCTGTCTTCACGCGGGCGCGGTGAGCCTCTTTCCAATCTTCGTTGCGGCTGAGCAAGGCGTTTACTAAACCCGGCAAGACGTCCGTAAGCGCCTGCCCGGGCTTGAGCTTGGCCAGCTCTCGACCGAGGTCCACTTGCACGCGGGTACGGCCTTCGAAGATGTCCCGTACAGACTTCTTGCCGATGAATGCCGCGATATCCACGCCCACCAAGAGCACAGCGGCATAGTCGGCGTTGGAGCGCACCGCGCGCCCGAGGGCTTGCTCAAACCGGTTGACCGTGCGGATGTCGTACTCGGGCGAATCCTTCTGGCGCACCGCGTCGACCTTGTCGCACAGGCGGTCTCCACTGGGCACTCCGTCGATCACTAGCACTCGGCACGCGTCGTCGGGGAGGTCCACCCCGTCAAAGCGCTGCGCAAACACCGCAAAGTTGTGGTTGGACGTGCGCAACGTCTCTATGGCGTTCTCCACGTCCCTGCCTTCGGAGAGAGTCGCACCTGTCTTGGTCCACTCAGCGCCTTGGCCGCCCGAGCTCGTCAAGACGACCACGTTGGTGGTTCTGGCCAGGCCCGCGCAGACCTGCGCCACTTCTTCCTTGCGCGCGTCGGCGGCGATTAGCGACGTGGGCAGGATCATGCGCTCGCCGGCACCTTCATCCTCGCTCGGCTCGATGATGCGCTGGAGTGCTGCGCTCGCGCACCCGAGATCCGCCACAAGCGATGAGCCATCCTTGATGCTAGCGGACATGAACAGACGATGTCGCGCCTTGGCAAAGGCCGCGTTCTCCTCAACCGCTGCCAGCGGCAAGGAGATCTCTGCCTGCTGACCGGTGAGGCACACCCGAGCAAGCTCGAGGTAGCGGGAGATGTTGCCCCAGCGGAAGAACAAGTCCAGGCTGTCGTCCTCCTTGTACTGGTCTAGCAGCGCGAAAGCCTGCTTGTGCACGTTTGCCCAAACCCAGTAAGGGACCTCGTAGGGCGTGTCGGCGGCCGAGTAGGCGATGGCGTGCCAGGCGGCTGGGTCCGTGGTCTCACAAAGTGGACGCAACATTGCCACGAGCGCGGGGTAGGCTATCTCGGGCACCTTGGTCGTGAAGCAACCGCGGATGCGCTCCACTCCGGCGTGCACGTCGTCCAACACGAAGCACGACGGCCGGATGCCGCGGCTTTCGAACACGGTTCGGGCGTTGAAGACGCGGTCATAGGTGCACGCGAGTACCATTTCGCCCGCCAGTGCGTCGTAGGGCGTGTTCCTGCCGACGTAGGCTGCCACGTTCACGCCAATCGCTGAGCCGCTTTGGACGACCTGGTCCACCAGTTGGTTAGTGGGGCACAGGAACACCGAGGGCTCGCCTCGGTAGCGCCGGCGCATCATTTCGGCGTAGACGAGGCCCACGACGGTCTTGCCCGAGCCGGTGCTTAGCTTAAGGACCACGTCGCGTTCATCGCCTAGCGCATCCAGCGACTTGAAGGACGAAACTTGCACCGGCCTCAAGCTGCTGTGGGTGGTCTTGCGATCGAGCTGGCCGAACAGGTCGAACAGGGTGGCAGGCACTTCGGGCTTGGAGGCGGCTCCAAGACTCTTGAAATCGAACATGGCTATCCCTTCCCTGGGAGTCCGTCGGTCGTGGTGAAGACTTTGATGTGCACGGCAGAAAGTGGGTCGTGTCAGTGCACCAGCCGCTCATTCTGCTGTTGAGCGCGACTGTTCGCTGTCGAATCTGTTCTTGCTGGAGGAGCAGTGTGAGGGGCCGCCGAATCCTAAAGCCACTAAAAGGAAATTGAGAACTCTGAAATTGTCCCCGAACTGGTCTCGATCACCAATGTTGTTTCCCTTCAACGGAAAGTCACGTAGGTGAGCGGCTCGCGAGAGGGGCTAGGCAGCACCGTCGCCGCCCGCCTCCGGCTTGTACGTATACGCAATACGGGGGGTGAGCTCTGTCATCGCGTAATGGACAAACTGCTGCCCTAATTCGGTGAGTTCATACCGGTCCTCGTTATCGAAGGCAGAGGTGAGCGTTCTCAATCCACTGCCTGAACTGCTTGGGCGTCTTGCAGCAGGCTTGGCAATGAAGTTTCCATGATAGTCAATCTCACGGTGCTGCCGAATGACGCCTCCAGTGCTGAGGTCACGGAACAGGAGTTTGTACAAGTCAGCGTCGGCTGAGTC
Organism: Pseudomonadota bacterium; assembly: GCA_023441105.1. The sequence goes on from JAEZQX010000207.1 coordinate 18,898, forward strand.
CTCGCGTACTCGACCTTTACCAATCTTGCTCCAGATAGCTCCGCGTGTGATCCCGCCTGAGTTGTAGATCGCACCGATAACCTGAAAGTGAAGCTCTGAGTACTGCCCAATCCAGTCAATGAACATGCGGACGACATCGTCACTAGAGATCATTGATGCTGCGGCGTTGCTGAGGGTGTTCCGTATAAGGATGCGCTTTTGCTCGCTCTCAACACCGGCCCAGTCACGGAAGGTCTTCTTGACGAGAGACTGGAACTCTTTGCTCTCGACCCGAGTAGAAATCTTCTCGTCCTGGAGATCGAGGCGGGACATGACCTCTATGACGGTGGCTTCCTTCTCCCGAATCTCGTCTTCGAGCATACGCACCCATTGCTCGAAGAATCTGTTTACCTTTGCCTGTTCGCGCTCCGACCACGCGCCTGCAAGGGCTGAGAGGATGCCGCCGACAAGAGGTATTGCTCCGCTCGCTACCTGCATCGCTCCCCGTGCGGCTTTGGCTGCATTACCCTCTTCAGGGATGCCACCAGGAGGCGGAGAAGACTCGTTCGTCATATGTCCGCCTAACGAACAGCGTTTATCGGCCACAAAACGACATGAGAATCAAGCATTTGGCTCCCGCTGCGGCTGATAAACCTTGTTGAACTGAATCGCGTGAGATGACTGCGTGTTCTTCTTCTAAACGCGCAGTGTAAGTTTCCATCGCCGATTCCGGCAATGACTGAAGCTGGTTGACAGGCTTGTACAGCCGACTACGCTGACACGTCTGCATGTCCCCAACCAAGTAGTCCGGGACGGCTGCGATGCCCCTCGAAGCATGACAGACTTCCTTGGGTGCGATGCTTGAAGGTTTGCTCAGGGTCGGGAGCGCAGTTCATCCTTGGCGGAAGGAGTCGCTTCCGGGAACTCATTTGGCCGGTCTCGGCCGAGCGACCAGACTGGGTGGCCGAGCGGTCACTTGAGTCCTTCCTCAGCGAACGAACGGTTGAGGCACTGGTGAACGTTCCGACGTCAAGTTTGAATGTCCGAGTCAGTCTGAGGCGGTCGCCGGGGCTACGATCTCGACTGTCCGCCTCTGGCCGGCAGCGTGAGTCCGGCCGCGCACTAGGCAGCAGCCGTTCGCGGCCGGCCGCCCCCGCCCTGCGAGAGTGACCAGCGGTCCGCTGGATCAAATCTCTGTTTGCTCAGAGATCTCGAGGGCGTCGTCGACCTCGATGCCGAGGTACCGGACCGTCGACTCCAACTTGGAGTGGCCCAGCAGCAGCTGCACGGCGCGCAGGTTCTTCGTGCGCCGGTAGATCAGCGTCGCCTTCGTCCTGCGCATGGAGTGCGTCCCGTAGTCGGCGCGGTCCAGACCCAGCTCGTCGACCCAATGCCCGAGGATGCGGGCATACTGGCGGGTACCGAGATGAGGTGAGTCGTGAAGCCGACTGGGGAAGAGAAAGTCCTCCGGCTTCAGCTCGGCCTGCTTGATCCACGCCTGCAAGGCCTCCCTGGTGGCCTGCGTGATCTCGAACTGCACCGGGCGCTGCGTCTTGTGCTGCATGACGATGACGCGCGTCGCCACCTGGTCCCCATGACAAACGTCCCGGACCTTCAAGGCAACGAGGTCGCATCCGCGCAGCTTGCTGTCAATGCCTAGGTTAAACAGCGCGAGCTCGCGAACCCGGTGCTCCATCTGGAAGCGGACGCGGAGCGCCCAGATGTCCTTGAGCCTGAGCGGAGTCTTCTGCCCGACGATCTTGCCCTTGTTCCAAGGCTCGCGATTAACGGCGTTGCCTGCGGCTTCCATTATGGTCTCCAATCGAGTTGAGGGCCAACCAGCATGCTCTCCCGGACCGCCGAGTCGCAGAAGCTCGCTAAAACGGGGTTAAGGACCGAGTCAAGTTTGAACGGCAGCTCTCCGACTTACAGGCGGACTCACAGCCCCGGCCACAACCGGACGCTCTCCGCCGTTGCGGGATCTGGCTCGGAGCGGGTATTCGACGGCCTCAATCTCCTTGTAATGGCTGTGCTACTTCGATGATTCTTGATGTTGTTAGAACGCATGAGCCATGAGAAAAACAGTTAAACTCAACGCATTGTGCCTACGACATCGCTCGGTGTTAGGGCGCAGTCGATGTGATGGTGCATACACTGCGCTCCACAGCACCTTACCCCGCACAAATGTCCCTCCATACAGAGCTCGTCGAGTCAATCCTAGTTGACATCCGTGCGGCGCGCCCGCCGAAATCAATCGCTGAGGCGTTCGACCGCCTCAACCGGGTTTCCCTTGGCATGCAGTTGAAGGTCCCAGCACTAACCTCAGGGGCAAGATTGTTTCGCGTCAGGAAGATGCCTGAGAAGCCGAAGAACGTCAAAGAGATCGGAGCCCCACCTCTTGGCGTGGCCCCTGTTGGTCGGCTCAATGATCAAGGCCAAAGTGTTCTCTATTCGGCCGACTCACCCGACACAGCATTTGCAGAGGCCCGCGCAGAGTCAGGTGATTTCTGCCTTGCTGAGTGGCGAACAAATCAGCAAACCATTGCCTTGGCGAACGGTGGATTCGACAGACAATCGCTCGCCACGTTTTTCCCAAACGAGCTTGCCCTAGGCGGCACCCAGCTTGGAGGATCGGAGGACCAGTTCATCGTGGGCTTCTTCGCCTCTGTCTTCACGCTTCCCGTAATGGAAGATCCAGAAATGTACTGGTGGTCCATTGCCTGCGGGCTCGCAAATGGCTTTTCGCACGTGTGCGAGCGCACTGAGTCCAAACTCATTGATGGAAATACTCGGTGGACAGGCCGCTTTCCGCTTGCGGGCATAGCCTATCCCAGTACCCGGAAAGACAAGAAGGCCGTCAACTTCGCTTGGAATGACCGTGGTCAGACGTACCTGGAACTGAATCACGTTCAATGGGTACGACGTGAGATCGACGGCTCCTTCACCGGGACAGACATTGCAACCTCATGGGGCAGTGATGGAGACCTCGATTGGGCAGGGAGGGCGCCGAACTTTGTGCTGGAGTCAGGGCAGACGGCTAGGTTGACTAAGACGGGAACGAACATCTGGTCCTACGAAAACATAGACGGCTCACTACCGACTTTCCGGTAGTTCCACATGAAAGGCGCTGCCAAGCGCCGCCCCGCTACTGCAGCCACCGTCTGGCCGCTGCAGGCCATGTTTGCTCATCTTCCTTCCGTAGCCGGTGTCCGCCTCCGCGGTCGGCTGAGATCGAACATTGATCGGCTGCTATCGGCACTCAGTCACTTCCGCTTTGGGTCGGCAGCGCCAGTACGCAGACAGGAGAAGCGGTCGTAGGTCATTGCGGCACTGCAGCCGTGGCGGCCATCCACAGCAATGCGGCTGAAGGAATGGTCTCTGATCGAAGCAGTCTGCCGAGGCACCCAGCCGTGAGCGGCAGGTTTCGGCGATCGCCGACCCTCCTCTGCGATCGTTGACTGACCGCAATCAGTCTTTAGCAGACTTCCGGCCTCCTACTATGGAAGAGCGGCTTCTGGCCGGAAGCTGCCCAACCTTGCAACCAGTCTAGGCCATGAGTCGGAATGCTGCGCGCGTCGATTCAGCTTTGTCGGCCTCATCTTCGGAGCGCTGCTCCTTGGAGATCTCCGCGCGCCGTCCCACGGCTTCGTCGGGGATGCTTGGTGTCGTGATCTGATTGTCACTCCGCCAAAGACACCCATGACCCCCTTCCTTGCGCCCGAGGCAAACTCGACCTCCAACGACCGATGACGGCAAGGCGCGCACGGTTTTTCGATGCCCCGCGTCCGCACCGCGAGTGGCCTATTCTTCGCCGCGCTCCGAAGGCAGGTGCCGCGACAGATCCATGCTGTCGTGAAGAATGCGGACGATATCGATCGTGGTGTCGTCGCCAGCGGCAAACAGGATGACATGGCGGGCACGCCGTCCTTTCCGCGAAACGTGCAGGGATCTCAGGTTCCTGCCGAGTTCCGCGCGGTCGCGAGTCCCCGCCGTGTCCGGGCCGTCACCGAGTTCATGCAGGGCCGCGAAGATCGTCGCGCGGTAACGGCGCGCCTGTTCGACGCCGAAACGAGCGGCCGTCCAAAGAACGATCTCGCGGAAATCCTTTTCGGCGGCTGCCGTGAGCCGGACCTTCCACCGCGGCTTGGGCATGTAACTCAGCGGGGCCTTGAGGTTAGCGCTTCCTCGGTCGTGCGGGTCAGGTGATCCTCAAGTTCGTCGAAGGACGGGAAGTCGAGAAACCGACCCTCGTCCAGGTCGGCGAAGCCGACCCTGGCGGCCTCGCGCAGCGCCTTGAGCTTCGCGCTCTCCCGCTTGTCACGCTGCTCGATAAGACGCAGGCCCTCGCGCATGACCTCGCTGGCGTTCTGGTAACGGCCCGACTTTACCAGCCGGTCGATGACGTCCTCATGATGACTGGTGAGCACGACGTTGCGTGTGGGCATGCACGAACCCTCGCTATTTCGATACTAGATAGCGGATCCTAGCAGCAATGGCATAATATGCCAATGATCTCTACTGCAGGTGAGCGCGCGGCCCGAGGGGGACGGCACCTCCCTGCCTAAGCCCGCACCGCGTAATCCACGATCAGCGCCGCATGATCCGAGAACCGCGGCTCCTTGAAGATCTCCACCCGCCGCGCCTTGGCGGCGATCCCCGGGGTGGCGATCTGGTAGTCCAGCCGCCAGCCGACGTTCTTGAGCCAGGCCTGGCCGCGGTTGCTCCACCAGGTGTATTGCTCGGGCCGCTCGTCGAGGCGCCGGAAGACGTCGACGAAGCCGATCTGCTCGAAGATCTCGGTCAACCACAGCCGTTCCTCCGGCAGGAAGCCGGAGTTCTTCCGGTTGGCCCGCCAGTTCTTGAGGTCGATCTCCTTGTGGGCGACGTTCCAGTCGCCGCACAGGATGATCTCGCGCCCGCTGGCCTTCAATTCGAGCAGGTGGCGCTTGAACTGCTCCATGAAGATGAACTTGG
>JAEZQX010000228.1 GCA_023441105.1 Pseudomonadota bacterium
GTGCTGCGCCAGCAGCGCTGGCACGCGGTGATCCTCGACGAGGCGCAGATGATCAAGAACCCGCGCACGCTCGGCGCAGCGGTGGTACGCGACCTGGCCGCCGGCCACCGCTTCGCCCTGACCGGCACGCCGCTGGAGAACCACCTCGGCGAGCTCTGGTCGATCATGCAGTTCGTGCTGCCGGGCCTGCTCGGACCCGACGAATCGTTCCGGCGCCGCTTCCGCGGGCCGATCGAGCGCCAGCCGGGCACCGAGGTGGCCGGCGAACGGTTGCGTGCCCTCGAGTCGCGCGTGCGACCGTTCATGCTGCGCCGGACCAAGCAGTCGGTCCTCGCCGACCTGCCGCCGCGCACCGAGATCATCCAGCGCATCGAGCTGCCGAGCGAGCAGCGCGACCTGTATGAATCGATCCGTGCGGCGATGGACAAGCGCGTGCGCGAGGCCCTGTCGCAGGCCGGCCTCGCCCGCAGCCAGATCGTCCTGCTCGACGCGCTGCTCAAGCTGCGCCAGGCGTGCTGCGATCCGGCGCTGGTGAAGCTGCCCGGCGCCCCCCGGGTGACGCGTTCGGCCAAGCGCGACGCGCTCATCGAATTGCTCGCGACCCTGGTGGACGAGGGGCGCAAGGCCCTGGTCTTCTCGCAGTTCACCAGCATGCTCGACCTGATCGAGACGGCGATCGACGCCGACCCGCGGCTCGCCGGCGTGGCGCGCAGCCGGCTGGACGGTGACACCGGCGACCGCGGCGGCGCCGTCGAGCAGTTCCAGCAAGGCGATGCGCAGCTGTTCCTGCTGTCGCTGAAGGCAGGCGGCGTCGGCCTCAACCTCACGGCGGCCGACACCGTGATCCACTACGACCCGTGGTGGAACCCGGCGGTCGAGAACCAGGCCACGGACCGGGCCCATCGCATCGGCCAGGAGAAGCCGGTGTTCGTCCACAAGCTGATCGCCGCCGGGACGGTGGAGGAGCGGATCCTGGCGCTGCAGGCGAGGAAGGCGGAGCTGGCGGCGGCGGTGCTCTCCGGATCGCTCGCCGCCGGCGGCAAGGCGTTGTCGCAGGAAGACCTGCTGGGGTTGTTCGAGCCGCTCTGATCGACCTCCTTGGCCTTCCGGCCCGGCATTTTGCATCTCTGCACAATCTTCTCGCGGCCTTCCCCCTATCCCGTCCGCGGTCGCCTGCCTAGACTACGAAGACCGCTACGCAGACAGCGGCACGCCGGCCCCGGCCGGATGAAACCGGCAGCCGGCAACCGGCAGCCCGGCACCCGCGGATCAGGAGGCGACATGGCCCAGGTTCCGTACAAGACCGTGTTCGGTTCCCTCGAGCGCTTCGAGAAGGGCGGCGTGCAGGTCATCGACGACGACCCAAGGCACTACGCTTTCTCCAACTGCTTCGAGATCGCCAGCCGGGCAAAGCCCTACGAGAAGGTCGTCTTCGGCCAGAACCAGATCTACGTCCTCGAGGTCATCCGCGCCGAGGGAGAGTCGCCGTGGTACACCTGCGCCCACGACGAGTTCGTCCTTTGCATGGACGGCGAAACGGAGATCCACCTGGTCAGGCTGGACGCGGACCAGGGCGTGCCCGACGAAAGCAGGAACGGCGCCGTGATGCTGGCGGCAGAACCGCGCGGACGCAGGATGGGCTGGCTCAGGATCAGGCGCGGCCACCAGGCGCTGCTGCCCAAAAATGCCGCCTACCGGTTTCGCAGCACGGCGCCGGCGGTCCTGGTCCAGCAGACCTGCAAGGGCGAGCTGTCGGTGGAGCGCTGGCCGACGATCTGCCAGAGCAGCTGATCGCCTGATCGCCGACCGGATACCGCAGCAACCAGGAGGCCGTGATGAACGCACCCGCCGGAGCCGAACAGGTCGTCGCCAGCGCGCCGGATGAGAGGCTGGGCTACCGCAGCTTCACCCTCGGCAGCTTCGGCTTTCGCCGCGACGAATACTTCGCCCACGTCACTTGGAAGACCCGTGACGGCCGTCCCCTCAGCCACACGATGGACGTCGGCAGCTTCCTGCGCGCGTTGATGCGCGACGTGGCGTGGGGGTTCTTCTACGGTGGCGTCAACTTCGATCACGTGATCGGCACGGTGAACAAGTACCAGTCGGTGGACCTCTACGCCGGCAGTTGCAACGGCACCATGAAGGAGGCGGGCGTCGACCTCCTGGAGAACTTCCCCACGCCGCAGATCCGCGCCACCTTCGAGCAGATGCTCCAGGACTGGACCAACGAAGGCTTCGATCCGTTCGCCGCCCCCCAGGAAACCGGCACCGCCTATGGCCGCAAGAACGGCAGCAACATCCCGAAGCTCACCCGCGCGCGGGAGCTGGCCAAGCGCTGCGTCGGGTTGCCGGACGACCTGGCGCTGCGCAGCGACGAGCGCGGCGCACCGGTCAACCGCGCCTTCCTGGACGTCGACCAGGACCCGCCGGACTTGCATCCCGAGCCCGGTTTCGAGGGCGAGGTCCATGCCTTCAACTTGTTCGCCTTCCTGAGCCGGTCGCAGGTCACCTGGAACCCGAGCTTCACCTCCGTCGTGAAGTACAGCTTCATGTGCCCCACCACCGAAGAACACATCCTGCCGATCATCCACGCCAACGACCGTGTCGAATGGTTCTTCCAGATGACCGACGAGATCCATTGGGACTGTGCCCACAAGGATACCGGCAGGCCGCTCGCGCGGGTGATCATGAAGGCCGGCGACATGGCTGCGATGCCGGCGTATTGCCGCCACCAGGGCTTCAGCCCCAAGCGCTCGATGCTGCTGGTCTGGGAGAACGGCTCGCCCACGCTGGTCCATGAAATCCAGAAAGGCGAAAGCCCGGAGGTGCCGGTCAGCTTCTGATCGGCCCGATGCCCGAACGCCCGGATTCCGGCGCGCGAAGGCGCGCGGTGACGGTGGATGCACGCCTGCCGCCGCGGCAGCCGGGATGCGGACCAGCCACGTGACAGGGAGATGCAGATGAAGCCGAATCGCAGGACCGTGCTGAAGGCGGCCGCCGCCGCCGCATCGATGACCGCCGGCCTCGTCCGCAGCCAGGGCACCGCCGGAACCGTGAAGATCGGCTACGTCTCGCCGCAGACCGGGCCGCTCGCGCCGTTCGGGGAGGCCGACCGGTGGGTGATCGAGCGGATGCAGCGGGCATTCAAGGACGGCCTGAACGTCGGCGGCCGCAAGCAGGCAGTCCAGATCCTGCTGAAGGACAGCCAGTCGAGTCCGAACCGTGCCGGCGAGGTCGCCAACGACCTGGTGCTGAAGGATCGGGTGAACCTGATGCTGACCGCCGGCACGCCCGAGACAGCCAATCCGGTCAGCGATCTCTGCGAGCTCAACCAGGTGCCGTGCCTCAGCAGCGTCGTGCCGTGGCAGCCGTGGTTCTTCGGCCGCAAAGGTGATCCGGCCAAGGGCTTCGATTGGACCTATCACATGTTCTGGGGGCTCGAGGACGTCATCGCCAACTTCACCAACGGCTGGAACAGCGTCAAGACCAACAAGCAGGTGGGCGGCCTCTTTCCGAACGACGGCGACGGCAACGCCTGGGGCGACAAGCAGGTCGGCTTCCCGAAGCCGCTGGCGGCGATGGGCTACACCCTGACCGACCCTGGCCGCTTCCAGAACGGCACGCAGGATTTCAGCGCGCAGATCGCCGCCTTCAAGCGCGCCAACGTGGAGATCGTCACCGGCGTCGTGATCCCGCCGGATGCCCGGACATTCCTGACGCAGGCGCGCCAGCAGGGCTTCTCCCCGAAGGTCATCACGCTCGGCAAGGCGCTGCTGTTTCCCGGCGCCATCGAGGCGCTCGGCGACAGCGGCGACGGCCTCACCACGGAAGTCTGGTGGAGTCCCTGGCATCCGTTCAAGTCCTCGCTCACCGGCGAGAGCGCGCAGACCCTTGCCGACGCCTATGAAGCGGTCACCCGATCGCAATGGACGCAGCCGATCGGTTTCGCCCACGCGCTGTTCGAGGTCGCGGCCGATGTCCTGTCACGCAGCAAGGGCCCGCGGCAGGAGCAGGTGCGCGACGCGATCGCGGCCACGGCCATGGAGACGATCGTCGGGCCGGTGCGCTTCGGCGGCGAAGGCCCGTTCAGGAATGTCAGCAAGACACCCCTGGTGCTGGGCCAATGGGGCAAGGGCAGCAGGTACCGGATGGAGCTCGCCATCGTCGACAACCAGGCTGCACCCAACATACCGACCAACGGCAAGCTGCGCCTCATCTGAGTGCGCCGCCGGCCGGGCCAGCCGCCGCAGCACGTTGCCGGACGCCATCCGCGATGACGCTGCTCGCGCTGAGCCACGTCAGCAAGTCCTACGGCGCGCTCAAGGTCACCGACGACATTTCGCTGGCGGTATCCGAAGGCGAGGTGCTGGGCATCCTCGGCCCCAACGGCGCCGGCAAGACGACCCTCTTCAACCTGATCGCCGGCGAGATCGCTTGCGATCACGGACAGGTCTTCTGGCGCGGCCGCGACATCGGCCGGCTCAGGCCCCACCAGCGCTGTCGCGCGGGCATCGGCCGCACCTACCAGGTACCGCAACCCTTCGGCAACCTGTCGGTATTCGAGAACCTGGTGACAGCCGCCTGCTTCGGCGGCGGCCTGCCGGAACGGCAGGCCTGGCAGACGGCCGCCCTGGTCCTGGAGCAGACCGGGCTGCTGCGCCACGCCAACCGCCCTGCCGGCAGCCTGACCTTGCTCGACCGCAAGCGCCTCGAGCTGGCCCGCGCGCTGGCGACACAACCCCGGTTGCTGCTCCTCGACGAGATTGCCGGCGGGCTGACGGAACCGGAGGCGATCGAGCTGGTCGACGAGTTGCGCCGGATCAAGGCGCAGGGCGTGACCATGGTCTGGATAGAACATGTGGTACACGCCCTGCTGTCGCTTGCCGACCGGCTGTTCGTCCTCAACTTCGGCCAGAAGCTGGCCGAAGGCGAGCCGCAAGCCGTGATGCGCGATGCCGAGGTGCGGCGCGTCTACATCGGGATGGAAGCGTGAGCGCGCCCGGACCGCTGGCCGCGGATGGCGCAGAGGCGCTGCTGCAGACCCGTGGCCTCACCGGCTTCCATGGCGACGCGCAGGCGCTCTTCGGCATCGACTTCGCGCTGCGCACCGGGGAGCTGGTGGCCATCATCGGCGCCAACGGTGCCGGCAAGAGCACATTCCTCCGCGCGATCATCGGCCAGGTGAAGGCGCCCGCGCAGCAGGTGCGCTATGCAGGCGCCGACATCGGCGGGCTGGCGCCCGGCGAGATCGTCCGGCGGGGCATCAGCCTGGTACCCGAAGGCCGGCGGCTCTTTGCCAGTCTCAGCGTCGAAGAGAACCTCAGGATGGGCGCGTTCGCCGGGCGCCGCGGCGCCTGGGACCTGGCGCGGATCTACCGGCTGTTCCCGGTGCTGGAGAGCAAGCGTCGCCAGCCGGCCACCACGCTGTCCGGCGGGCAACAGCAGATGGTCGCGATCGGCCGCGCGCTGATGAGCAATCCGGCGGTGCTGCTTTGCGACGAACTCAGCCTGGGCCTGGCGCCGCTGGTCATCCAGGAGATCTACGCCGCGGTGCCTGCGTTGCTTGCCGGCGGGACGAGCCTGGTCATCGTCGAGCAGGATATCGCGCTGGCAATGTCGGTGGCGGACCGCGTCTATTGCTTTCGCGAAGGGCGCGTGGTGCTGCAGGGGAGCTCGCGGACCCTCGACCGCGAGACGATCTCGCAAGCCTACTTCGGGATCCGATGATCGAGATCCTGCTCCAGGGCCTGCTGCTCGGTGGCCTGTACTGCCTGTTCGCCCTCGGCCAGTCACTGATGTTCGGCGTTATGCGCCTGACGAACACGGCCCACGGCGACTTCATCATCCTGGCCGCCTTCGCGGCGATCGCCTTGCTGGGCGCGGCACCGGCCGGGCTGCGCGGCAGCCTGGCCGGCCCGCTGCTCGCGCTGCTGCTCCTGCTGCCGCTCGCCTTCGGCTTCGGCTACGCGCTGCAGCGCTTCGTGCTCAACGGCACGCTGGGCAAGGACCCGCTGCCGTCGCTGGTGGTGACCTTCGGTCTCGCCATCGTCATCCAGAACCTGCTGCAGGAACTGTTCACCGCGGATCCGCGGGCGATCGAGACACCTGGCCTGGCCACCGCCAGCCTGGCCGTCGGCGGCGGCGTGTTCGTCGGCGTGCTGCCGCTGCTGGTGCTGGCGATTGCGATCGCGGCCACCGCAGGGCTGCAATGGTTGCTGGGCGGCACGCGACTGGGTCGCGCCTTCCGGGCGGTCTCCGATGATCTCGAAACCGCCGAGCTGATGGGGCTGAGCCCGGCCCGCATCAACGCCCTTGCGACCGCGCTCGCCTTTCTGCTCGTGTCGGTGGCCGGCGTGCTGCAGGCGATGCGCACGACCGTGTCCCCGGCGGATGGACCGCAACTGCTGCTGTTCGCGTTCGAAGCGGTGATCATCGGCGGCATGGGATCGTTCTGGGGGACGTTCGCCGGTTCGATGCTGCTGGGCATCACCCAGCAGGTCGGCTTCCGCCTCGATCCCGGCTGGGGTATCTGGGCCGGGCACCTGATGTTCCTGGCGGTGATGGTGATCCGGCCGCAGGGCCTGTTCCCGCGCACGAGGGACTGACGTGCAGGATCTGAAGCAGCCGGCAGCCGGCGCCGTCAGCAAGCTGGCGGTGAGCCGCGGCGACCGTGCCGGCCGGTGGTCCCTGGCCGCCGCCACCGCGCTGACGGTGCTCGCCGTCACCCTGCCGTGGTGGGCGCCGGCGGAGCAGCGCCCGAGCTGGATGCGCGACTTCATCGAGATCGCCTGCTACTTCGGTTTCGCCATGATGTGGAACCTGCTGGCGGGCTACGGCGGCATGGTCAGCATCGGCCAGCAGGCCTTCTTCGGCTGCGGCGGCTATGCGATGCTGGTGCTGGGCAACTTCGCCGGCATCAATCCCTTCCTCGCCGTGCCGCTCGGCGCCCTGGCGGCGGCCGTGGTCGCCATACCGGTCTCGTTCGTCGCCTTTCGGCTGCAAGGTGGCTACTTCGCGATCGGCACCTGGGTGATCGCCGAGGTCTTCCGACTCGGCTTCGCCAACATCGCCGCGGTCGGCGGCGGCTCGGGAACGAGCCTCACCGCGCTGCGCGGCATCGACCGCAGCCTGCGCGAAACCGCCACCTATCTGCTTGCGGTCACCAGCGTCGTCGCCATCATCGGGCTGGTCTACCTGTTCCTGCGCAGCAAGCGCGGGCTCGCGCTGCTGGCCATCCGCGACAACGAAGCGGCGGCGGAATCGCAAGGCATCGACGTGCGTGGCACCAAGCGCGGCGTCTACGTGGTAGCCGCGTTCGGCGCCGGGCTGGTCGGCGCGCTCTATTTCCTCGGCAACCTGAGGATCTCGCCCGACGCCGCCTTCAGCGTCAACTGGACCGCCTTCGCAATCTTCATGGTCGTCATCGGCGGCATCGGCCGGATCGAAGGACCGATCGTCGGCGCCCTGGTGTTCTGGGGCCTGAACCGGCTGTTCAGCGATTACGGCACCTGGTACCTGATCGGCCTGGGGTCGATGGCGGTGATCGTCACCATCCGCTTCAAGCAGGGCCTCTGGGGCTGGTTGCACCAGCGCACGGGCTGGGAGCTGTTCCCCACCCGCCGGACCGTCAGCCTCGCCTCATCGGCGCCGACCGCCGATCGAGGACCGGTCTCCGGCGGCGCTGCGGCAGCGACCGCGGGAGAGGATACTCCCCGCTGAGCGGCAGGCGCGCCTCGGCGGCCGCCGGCCTCGGCGGCGAATGGCAGCCTGCACCTTGTTAGACTTGCACGATGGCCGCATTTCCGGCGGCCGACACAGCAGTCTCGAAGGCGAGGGCATGACCTACTGCATTGGCGTCAGGCTGGACGCCGGAATGGTGTTCCTGTCGGATTCCCGGACCAACGCCGGCCTCGACCGGATCAGCACGTTCCGCAAGATGATGATCTACGAGAAGCGCGA
>JAEZQX010000231.1 GCA_023441105.1 Pseudomonadota bacterium
GGGCGGTTGCGGCGGGCGGTAGCCCTTGGTCCCGCCGCGCAGCGCGAGCGCGGCCGGCTCGGCAAGCCGGTGCGGCGCGGGCCGCGCATCGGCTGCGGCAGCAGGGGCGGCGGCAGCGGCAGTGGCGGCGGCAGTGGATCGGGTCACGGCTGCGGTCCCGGCTGTGGCATCCATCGGCCTACTCCGGCGCATGCGGTGCGGCCACGCCCTGCAGCAGCAGCATCAGCCGGTCGAGCACGAAGCCGATGATCCCGATGGTCAGCACGGCGACCATGATCCGGCTGAGCGACGCCGAGCTGCCGTTCTGGAACTCGTCCCACACGAACTTGCCCAAGCCCGGGTTCTGCGCCAGCATCTCGGCGGCGATCAGCACCATCCAGCCGACGCCCAGCGACAACCGCATCCCGGTGAAGATGTACGGCAGCGCCGACGGCAGCACGATCCGGCGTACCCGCGTTGCAAGCGGCAGCTGCAGCGCCCGGGCGACGTTGAGCAGGTCCTTGTCCACCGAGTTCACGCCGATGGCGGTGTTGATCAGCGTGGTCCACAGCGAGCACAGCGTCACCGTGATCGCCGACACCAGGAACGCCTTCTCGAACATCGGCTTGCCGCTGGTGGCGTAGACCGCGCTGACGATGAGGGTGACGATCGGCAGCCAGGCCAGCGGCGACACGGGCCTGAAGATCTGCACGATCGGGTTGATCGCCGCCTGGACGATCCGCGAGGAGCCGGCCAGGATGCCCAGCGGCACCGCCACGAGCGTCGCCAGCAGGAAGCCGGTGAAGACGGTCAGCAGGCTGGTCGCGATCTGGTCGAGGTAGGTGGGCTTGCCGGTCCATTCGAAGCGGCGCGGCTGGTAGGCTGGATCGGCCGCGAGGCGCTGCTGGTTGCGCGCTTCCTGGCGCTCGAGGAAGGCCGCCTTCTTCTGCCGCTCGGCGCGGTGGTCGCGGTAGAGCGCCTGCGCCTGCTCCAGCACCTGCGCCGGGCCGGGAACCGCCCCGAGGCTGGTCGTGATTCGTGGCGCGACGGCTGCCCAGAGCGCCATGAACAGCGCCAGCGCGACCGCCGGCACCACGACCGGAAACCACAGCGCGCGCCCGATCTCGCGCGGCTCCGTGGGCATGCTGCGGAAGGTTCTCATCATCATCGCCATGTCCTGTCGTCCCTGAATGCCGGTCCTGGATTGCTGTCGTCCGCGCGCGATCGCTCAAGCCGCCGCAGCGCCCTTGAGGCCGAGGCGGAACTTCTCGAGGTATTCGTTCGGCTTGCGGCCGTCGAAGACGATGCCGTCGATGAACCCGTCCTGCGGGCCCTTGAAGCCATCGGTGTCGCCCGGGAAGTCGCCGCTGGCGGCAAGGCCTTCGGCCAGCAAGGCCTTCGCGGCTGCCCGGTAGACGTCCGGCAGGTATACCTTGCGGGAGGTGTCCAGGTACCAGTCGTCGGGCTTCGCTTCCGGGATCTGCCCCCAGCGCCGCATCTGGGTCAGGTACCAGACCGCGTCGCTGTAGAAGGGGTAGGTGGCGAAGTAGCGGAAGAAGACGTTGAAGTCGGGCATCGGCCGCTTGTCGCCCTTCTCGTATTCGAAGGTGCCGGTCATGCTGTTGCCGATCACTGCCTCGTCGGCGCCGACGTAGTTGGACTGCGCCAGGAGCTTCACCGCCTCGATGCGGTTGGCAGGACTGGCGTCGAGCCACATGCAGGCGCGGATCAGCGCCTTGACCACGGCGACGTGGGTGGCCGGGTGCTGGGTCGCCCACTGCCGGGTGACGCCGAAGACCTTCTCGGGGTTGTTGCGCCAGATCTCGAGGTCGGTGATCACCGGCACGCCGATCCCCTTGAGCACCGCCTGCTGGTTCCATGGCTCGCCCACGCAGTAGCCGTGGATCGTTCCCGCCTCCAGCGTCGCCGGCATCTGCGGCGGCGGGGTCACCGACAGCTGCACATCGGCGCCCCGCGTGCCACTGATGTCGCTGCGGGAGTAGTAGCCGGGATGCAACCCGCCGGCGGCCAGCCAGTAACGCAATTCGTAGTTGTGCGTCGACACCGGGAAGACCATTCCCATCCGGAAAGCCTTGCCCTGCGATTTCCAGCGCTCGACGACGGTCTTCAGTGCATCGGCCTTGATGGGATGGCGGATCATCCCGTTCTCGGTCGGCAGCAACGGCTTGAGCTCCTGCCACACCTCGTTCGAGACGGTGATGCCGTTGCCGTTGAGGTCCATGCTGAAGGCCGTGACGATGTCGGCCTTGGTGCCGAAGCCGATGGTCGCGCCGAGCGGCTGCCCGGCCAGCATGTGCGCGCCATCGAGCTGTCCGTCGATCACACGGTCCAGCAGCACCTTCCAGTTGGCCTGCGCTTCGAGGGTGACGTTCAGGCCCTCGTCCTCGAAGAAGTGCTTCTCGTAGGCGATCACCAGCGGCGCGCAATCGGTGAGCTTGATGAAGCCGAACTTGAGCGCCTCCTTCTCCGGCTGCGCCGCGGCGGCGGTGCGCATGCCGAGCGCGGAGGCACCGGCCAGTGAGCCGGCGCCGGCCAGGAAGCGGCGGCGCGGCAGGTCGTACTTCGGTTCGGGCATGAGGAGAATCTCCAGGACGGTGGACGGCGGAAACTGGTGGCGGCGCGCAGCGGCTGCGCGGCGTCGGCCCGAGAGGCCAGCTGGGGGGAACCGAGGAGCTGGGATCGCAGGCGGAGGTCGCGCGACAGGAGCCGAGGTCGTCGGCCTGCGGGGGACAGTGCTGGATCCGTGCGCGCACTACGGCGTGCGCTTGCCGAGGGAGCCTGCCCCACGGCGGGGTGCTTCATCGCACCCGTATGTTGTAATGCAACATGCGTGCCAAGACCCACCGGCCGCAGTCACCGGCCGCTGCGCGCGAGCGGCGGGTGGCACTGTAACTGCTTGATCCCGCTGATGATCTCGATCCTCGTCCTCACCGATGCACCCGAGCACGCCAAGCGCGTGCAGGCCGACCTGGCCCGCCTCGGCATTCACTGCGTTGGTGCGGTCGACTGCGAGGAACTGGTGCGCGCGGCCGTGCAGGAGGCACCGGATGCGATCGTCGTCGACGATGCCTATCCCGGACCACAGACCTTCGCCGCGCTGCGCGCGATGCAGGCCAGCGCACCGCATCCGGTGGTGATGTTCGCAGCGGGTCTCGACGGCGATGCCGTCGCGGACGCGGTCGACGCGGGTGTGCATGCGCTCGTCTTCGGCGGCTTCGACGGGGTGCGGTTGCGACCGCTGGTCCGCCTGGCACAGGCGCGCTTTCGCCACGAGCAGCAACTGCGGCGGGCGCTTGCCGACCTCGACCGGCGCTTCGACGAGCGCAAGCTGGTGGATCGGGCCAAGGGGATCCTCATGCGGGCGACCCAGCTGCCCGAGGAAGAGGCCTTCCGGCTGCTGCGCGGCGTTTCGATGCGCGACAACCGCCGCGTCGGACAGGTCTCGCGCGAGGTGATCGACGCGGCCCGCCATGCGGAAGCGGTGAACCGTGCCGGGCAGCTGCGAATGCTCTCGCAGCGCCTGGTCAAGCTGCATGCGCTCCTCGCCACCGGCACCGATGCCGCCGGCACCGGCGCATTGCTGGCGCAAACCGTCGAGCGTACCGACGCCAACCTGGCCCGGCTCGCCGAAACCCTGGCGCCGGGGGCGTACGGCGATCTCGTGCAGCCGATCCAGGCAGCCTGGAAGCTGCTGCGCAAGCCGCTCGGGCGGCCGGCGGATGCAGCGCGGCTCGCGGCGCTGGACGACGCGGCGGAAAGCCTGCTGCAACTCGCCGAACAGCTCACCGCCAGCCTCGAGCTCGACCACGATGGCAAGCCGCTGCGCCTGGTCAACGTCTCGGGCCGGCAGCGGATGCTGTCGCAACGGGTGGTCAAGCTGGCGCTGCTGGCGGCGCTCCTGCCGGAACCGTTGGCCGAAGCGACGACCGACCGGATTGCCGCGGCCATGGCGGAATTCGAGGCATCGCTGCAGTACCTGAACACGATCCCCCTCGCCACGCCGGAGACGGCCGCCCTGCTCGCCGCCGCGCAGAAGGAATGGGCGACGGTCGTCGGCAACATCGGCAACCGGGCGGGAAGCGCCAGCGGCAAAGACCGGGGCAAAGACAGCGGCGACGGCGCGGCTGCCGGACGACTGGCGTTGGCCGGCGCAAGCGAGGCGCTGCTCGCCACCTTCGACCGCCTGACCGCCATCTACGAACGCAGCATGACCCTCCTGACCGGTCCGCAGGCCGGCAACTGAGGCGCCGCCGCTGCCACCGGTAGAATCGGCCGAAACTGGAGGCGCCGTTGTTCGACAAGATCCTGATCGCCAACCGGGGCGAAATCGCCTGCCGCGTCGCGACGACGGCGCGGCGGCTCGGCATCCGCACGGTGGCCGTCTATTCCGATGCCGATGCCGCCGCCCGCCATGTCGCGCTGTGCGACGAGGCTTTCCGCGTGGGTCCGGCGCCGGCACGCGAGTCCTATCTGCGGGCTGACGAGATCATCCGCATCATGAAGGCCAGCGGCGCGCAGGCGGTCCATCCGGGCTATGGCTTCCTGTCGGAAAACGAAGCCTTCGCCCAGGCCTGCGACGCCGCCGGGCTGGTCTTCATCGGCCCGCCGCCCGCCGCCATCCGCGCGATGGGCCTCAAGGCCGAATCCAAGCGGCTGATGGCGGCAGCCGGCGTGCCGCTGGTGCCGGGCTACCACGATGCCGACCAGGACCCCGCCCGGCTGAAGCAGCAAGCCGACCGCATCGGCTATCCGGTGCTGATCAAGGCAAGCGCCGGCGGCGGCGGCAAGGGCATGCGCATCGTCGCCAAGAGCGGCGAGTTCGATGCCATGCTCGCGTCCTGCAAGCGGGAGGCTGCCGCCAGCTTCGGCAACGATGCCGTCCTGATCGAGCGCTACGTCACCAAGCCGCGGCACGTGGAGATCCAGGTCTTCGCCGACCGCCACGGCGGCTGCATCCATCTCTTCGAGCGCGACTGCTCGGTGCAGCGGCGCCACCAGAAGGTCATCGAGGAAGCGCCCGCACCGGGCATGACCCAGGCGCGCCGGGATGCGATGGGCCAGGCCGCGATCGCTGCCGCCAAGGCGGTCGGCTACGTCGGCGCCGGGACGGTGGAATTCATCCTCGATGCCGGCGGCGACTTCTTCTTCATGGAGATGAACACGCGCCTGCAGGTGGAGCATCCGGTCACCGAGATGATCACCGGCTTCGACCTGGTGGAGTGGCAGCTGCGGATCGCAGCCGGCGACCCGCTGCCGGTGGACCAGGCGGCGCTGCGCATCGAAGGCCATGCCATCGAGGCGCGCATCTATGCGGAGAATCCCGAGAAGGGATTCCTGCCGTCCACCGGCGTGCTGCAGCACCTGGCGCTGCCGCTGGCCGTGCAGTTCGTGGTCGGCGAGGCGGCGGTCGGCGGCGCAGCCAGCGCCTCGAAGGCACGGGTTCGCATCGATGCCGGCGTTCGCCAGGGCGATGCCATCACGCCGTACTACGACCCGATGATCGCCAAGCTGATCGTCTGGGGCGAGGACCGCGCGGTCGCGCGGCGCACCATGGCGCAGGCGCTGGCGCGATTCCAGGTGGTCGGTCCCGCCACCAACGTCGACTTCCTGCGCCGCCTGATGAACGATCCGGCCTTCGCCGAAGCGGACCTCGACACCGGACTGATCGAGCGCCGGCGCGATGCGCTGCTGCCGCCGGCCCGTCCTGCCGGCGCGGAGGACCTGGCGCTTGCCGCCGCGGCGGTGCTCGGCCGGGAGCAGGACGGGCCCGACCCCTGGTCGCGCCATGACCGCTGGCGGCTGGGCGCCCCCCAGCAGCCGCGCCTCGCCTTCGTCGACAGCAGCGGCCCGCGCGAAGTCCTGCTGACCTACGCCGCGGACGGTTGGCTCGCGCAGCCTGACGCCACCCAAGGCGAAGCGCCGGCGGTGTTCCTGCCGCGCCGCCCGTCGCAAGCCCCGGCCGACGGCGGGCGGCCGCTGCTGCAGGTCGGCGACCGGCTGGCGCAGGCCGACGCCGTCTTCGAGGACGAGACGCTGCACCTGTTCACCGCCGGCCGGCACCTGCGGCTCGGCTACGTCGACCGACTGGCCCATGCCGGCGAGGCGGCGGAGGAAGGCGGCCGGCTGACGGCCCCGATGCCGGGCAAGGTGATCGCAGTGCTGGTCGCCGCCGGCAGCGCCGTCAGCAAGGGCGAGCCGCTGCTGGTGATGGAGGCGATGAAGATGGAGCACACCATCGCCGCGCCGGACGACGGCGTCATCGAGCAGATCCATTACGGCGTCGGCGACCAGGTGGCCGAAGGCGAAGCGCTGGTGGCGATCCGGCAGCCGGACTGAGCGCCCGTGAAACCGACGGTGTTCGGTCGGGCGGTGCGCTCGCCCTGCATTTCCGTATGCCGGATCGACGACGCCACCGGCTTCTGCGCCGGCTGCTACCGCTCGCTCGAGGAAATCGCCGGCTGGGGCATGATGAGCGACGACCGCAAGGCGCTCGTCTGGGAAGCGCTCGGCCGGCGCCGGGCGGCGCTGACGCCGGCGACAGCGGTGGCCCCCTCGGAGGCGCCGCCGCGGGAAACGCCGGCTGGGGTCGTGGGGGGCGCCGGTGCGGTGCCGCTGACCCCGCCGCCGGTCAGGCCGGATTGACCCCCGCCGCGTCGTCCGCCCGCCACGCTGGCGCCGTTCGTCGGCCCTCCGATACCTTCCGACACGACCGACCGCCGTCCATAGGCATCGGCTGACCGTCCGTCCCGGCCGCATGGGCTAGTATCGGTGCCTGTCCGATGTGCCCTTCTGTGGAGCCACACATGACCATCAACGGTGACTCGGTGCTGCTGCTGGCAACGGTCGGCGTCGAGCTGGTCGCGGCGGTGGCATTCCTGTGCGTGCCGCTCGCGATCGCCATCCTGCGGCGGCGGCGGCCCGACCTGCCGGAGCCGAAGCTGCTCTGGCTGCTGGGCCTGTTCGTCGGCCTCGTCGGCCTCATCTACCTGCTGGACGCGTTCGGCCAGTTCAACCCGCCGCAGGCCCTCGGCCGCTGGGCCAAGGCCGCGACCATCGTCACCTCGCTGGCAGCCCTGGTGCTGATCTATCCCGCGGCGCGGCGGCTGCTGTCGCTGCCGTCGCGCAACGAGCTCGAGGAGGCCAATCGCGAGCTCGGCGCGCAGGTGGAACGGGCGCAGCGGGCCAACGAGGTCGTCGCCCTCTCGGAGGCGCGCTACCGCCTGCTGGTCGACACCGCATCGGAAGGCATCTGGATCCTGGACCGCATCGGGCGGATCACCTTCACCAATCCACGCATCACCGAGATGCTCGGCTTCAACCCGGAGCAGCTGAAGGGCATGACGCTGCTCGACCTGGTGCCGGAGGAGGACCGCTCGTCGATCGTCGACACGCTCCAGCGCCACCGCCGCGGGCTGTCTGTGCGCGGCACGCGCCAGCTGCTGAACGTCAAGGGCGGGCTGGTGCCGGTGCAGATGTCGAGCAGCCCGCTGATGGACAAGGGCGAAGTGGCGAGCATCCTCGGCGTGGTGACCGACCTGTCCGAGCAGATGGTGGCCCACGAGGAGCTGCAGCGGCTTGCAACCGAGCTGGAGGACCGGGTCACGCAGCGCACCCAGGCCTACCGCGAGACGGCGGCGCAACTGGCGGCAACCCTCGAGGTGAGCCGCTTCCAGCAGCGCAACTACGGCATGCTGCAGGAGATGGCGGAGATGCTGCAGTCCTGCACCTCGCCGGCGGAAGCCGCGCGGGTGGCCGGCGAGTTCGCCGTCAAGCTGTTCGATGCCGATGCCGGCTCCATCTACACGCTCAACCAGGAAACCGGCGGCTTCACCGCACTGCACGGCTGGGGCGCCACCAACGAATCGGCGGAACAGATCGTCGTCGACGACTGCTGGGCGCTGCGCCAGAACAAGCCCTACCCGCATTCGCTCAACCAGTTCACCCTGCGCTGCAATCACCTGCGGCTCGGTCCGTCGCGCAACACCTTCTGCCTGCCGATGTCGGCCCATGGCCAGGTCGCCGGCCTGATCAACCTGCGCCGGGTCGCGCCCTTCATCACCTCCGACATCGAGGCTTCGGCCGACTTCGAGAAGGTGGCGCAGCTGTTCGCCGCCAACATCGCGCAGTTCCTCGCCAACCTGGCGCTGCGCCGCAGCCTGGAGCAGCAGTCGCTGCGCGATCCGCTGACCAACCTCTTCAACCGCCGCTACTTCAACGAGCAGCTGGCGATCGAATTCGAGCGCGCCAACCGCTCGCGGGCGCCGCTGGCGCTGCAGATGGTCGACATCGACCATTTCAAGCGCATCAACGACCGCTTCGGCCACGACGCCGGCGACCGGGTGCTGCGGATGGTGTCGGACATCCTGGCGCAGAACGCCCGGTCGGGCGACATCGTCTGCCGCTGGGGCGGCGAGGAGTTCCTGATCCTGATGCCGGGATCCAACGCCGCCGCCGCCAAGCGGCGCGCGGATGAGATCCGCAGCCGGATCAACGACCAGATCGAGATCGTCGGCGGCACCCGGGTCAGCGTCTCGATCGGCGTCGCCTCGTATCCAGAGCATGCATCCGATCCGGACGGCCTGATCGACGTCAGCGATCGCGCCCTCTATGCCGCCAAGGGCGCAGGCCGCAACCGGGTGACGGTGGCCGTCGCGGTGCTGTAGGCGGTGCTGTAGGCGGTGCTGCAGGCGGTGCGATAAGCCGGTGCGATAAGCCGGTGCGCTAGCGCCGCTGGTCCGGCGCCGGTTCGATGGGCAGGTGAGATACTTTCGCCCATGAAAGCGGACCTGGTACTGCCGCCGTCCCTGCAGTTCATCGAGCGGGACTGGCTCTCCTCCAACCACCTGCTCGGCCGCGGCGGCGATGGCAGCAACGTGCTGGTCGACAGCGGCTACAGCTCGCGGCGCGAACTGACGCTGCGGCTGGTGGAGCATGCGCTCGGCGGCGAGCGACTGCACCGCGTCGTCAACACCCATACCCATTCCGACCACGTCGGCGGCAACGCCGCCCTGCAGGCGCGCTACGGTTGCCGCATCACCATCCCGCTGCACGAGCGCGAGGCGATCGAGGCCTGGCAGGAGGAGAAGCTGCACTACGCGACGCTTGGTCAAACCTGCGACCGCTTCGCGGCCGACGACTACTACGATCACGGCGACACGCTCGAGATCGGCGGACTGCCCTGGCAGGCCATCGGCTCGCCGGGCCACGACATGGACTCGCTGCTGCTCTACCAGGCGGAGCATCGGATCCTCGTCTCCGCCGACGCGCTCTGGGAGCACGGCTTCGGCATCGTCTTTCCGGAGTTCTTCGACGAACCCGGGTTCGAGGCGCAGGCCGCGACGCTGCAGGCGATCGCGGACCTGCCGGTCGACATCGTCATCCCCGGCCACGGGCCGATGTTCGGCGGCTTCGAAACGGCACTCGAGCGGGCGCACCAGCGGCTCGCCTACTTCCGCGCCAATCCCGAGCGGCACGGGCTGCTCGGGATGAAGGTCGGACTGTCGTTCATGCTGCTCGACCGCGGGCGGCTCCGCCTCGAGGACCTCGAACGGACCTACGGCGAGCTGCCGCTGATCCAGCGCATCAACCGCAAATACTTCGGCAAGGACGTCACCACCTTGACGCGCGAAGTACTGGCGTCGCTGCTCGCGGCCAAGGTCGCGCGGATCGAGGAGGGCTGGCTCGTCGCCGCCGAGGCTTCCACCGGCGGGTAGCTTCAGCCCGTGCGACTCGCCCATCCTGTCAGCCGCACCTGCTGCCGGCTGCAAGCGGCCGCCGAGCGAAGATCTACAGGACGGCCAGCAGGTCAGGCAAGGTCGCGAGCGATCAGGCAACCGCCGCCAACGGCCGAGTCTCCAGCGCGGGCGCCGGCGGCAGCCCGGTGACCTCCAGGATCTCCTTCTCGTCCAGGGTCTCCCGCTCGAGCAGCGCCGCCACCAGTGCGTCGAGCTGCGCGCGGTGCTCGCGCAGCAGCCGCAGCGCGTCGGCATGGCTCTCGCCGATGATCCGCAGCACCTCCGCATCGATGATGCGGGCGGTCTCTTCGCTGAACGGCTTGTCGCTGCCGAAGCCAGTGGCGCCGCCGAGATAGGGATTCTGCCGCGGAGCGAGCTGCACCATGCCGAGCTTGTCGCTCATGCCCCAGCGGGTGACCATGCTGCGCGCGAGATTGGTCGCCTGCTCGATGTCGTTCTCCGCGCCGGTGGTCCTCGTGCCGTAGACCACCTCCTCCGCCGCGCGGCCGCCCAGCATGCCGATGATGCGCGCCCGCAGGTAGGCTTCGGGATAGTTGTAGCGGTCGGCATCGGGTCGCTGGTAGGTGACGCCCAGGGCACGCCCCCGCGGCACGATGGTGACCCGATTGACCGGGTCCGCGCCCGGCACCACCAGGCCGAGGACGGCATGGCCGCTCTCGTGATAGGCGATTCGCTCGCGGTCTTCCTGGCTCAGCAGCAGTGCCCGCTCCGGGCCGAGCACGATTTTCTCCAGCGAGTCCATGAAGTCCTTCATCCGGACGTCGTCCTGGCCGCGACGGGCCGCGAGCAGCGCCGCCTCGTTGACCAGGTTCCTCAGGTCCGCGCCGGAGAGGCCCGGCGTGGTGGATGCCACTTCCAGCAGGTCCGCATCGGCGGCGAGCGGCACGTTGCGGGTATGCACCTTGAGGATCGCTTCACGTCCGAACTTGTCGGGCAGGTTGACCACCACCTGCCGGTCGAAGCGACCGGGCCGCAGCAGCGCCTTGTCGAGCACGTCCGGCTGGTTGGTCGCGGCGAGCACGATGATCCCCTGCTGGCTCGAGAAGCCGTCCATCTCGGTGAGGATCTGGTTGAGGGTCTGTTCCTGTTCGCTCGAACCGCCGATCGACGACTGGCCGCGCGCGCGGCCGATGGAATCGAGCTCGTCGATGAAGATGATCGCCGGCGCATGTTCGCGCGCCTGCTTGAACAGGTCGCGCA
>JAEZQX010000246.1 GCA_023441105.1 Pseudomonadota bacterium
GTACATGCCGATCATGATCAGCTCGGCGTAGCAGATCCAGACGACGTCGATCACGCCGAAGATCAGGTTGAGGCCGAGCGACAGCAGCGCCAGCAGCCCCCCGAGCAGGAGGCCGTTGATGACCGCCTCGAGCAGGAAGATGTCGAAGATCGAGTCCATGCCGCTCACATGCCCAGGTACGCGGTACGCACCGCCTCGTTGCCCATCATCTCGGCCGCCGAGCCGCTGGCCCGCATCCGTCCGGTCTCCATCAGGTAGGCCCGGTCGACCACGCCGAGCACCTGGCGCACGTTCTGCTCGACGATCAGCACCGTGTAGCCCTCGTTCCTGATCTTCTGGATCAGCGCGAAGATCGATTGCACCACCACCGGCGCGAGCCCCGCGGAAGGCTCGTCCAGCAGCAGCAGGCGCGGCCCGCTCATCAGCGCCCGGCCGATCGCGCACATCTGCTGCTCGCCGCCGGACATGGTGCCCGCCAGCTGCGCCCGCCGCTCGCGCATGCGCGGAAACAGCGAATAGACGAACTCGAGCCGGGATGACAGCTGGCGGCGCGCAGCCGGCAGGTAGGCCCCGATGCGCAGGTTGTCCTCGACGGTCAGCCGCGGGAACAGCCGCCGGCCTTCGGGTACCTGCGCGATGCCGAGACCGATCACTTCCCAGGCGGGCATGGCGTCGTAGCGCTGCCCGTCCATCCGCAACTCGCCCTGGCGACTGTCGATCAGCCGCGAGATAACCCGCAGCAGCGTCGTCTTGCCCGCCCCATTGGGCCCGAGCACCGCCACCGCCTCACCGGCCCGCACCTCGAGATCGACATCGAAGAGCGCCTGGAAGCTGCCATAGCCGGCGCTGACCCGGCTGAGCTGGAGCATCGCCGTCATCGGAGCATCGCCGTCACGAACGAGCCCCTTCGCCGCCGGCGCGCCGCTTCACCTGGTCCTGCACCTCGGTGGCATCGGTGCCCAGGTACACCTCGATCACCTTGGGATGGTTGGCGACCTCCTGCGGCGTTCCCTCGGCGATCACCTCCCCGTGATCGAGGACGATGCAGCGGTCGACCACGCGCATCAGCACCCCCATGATGTGCTCCACCCAGATGATGGTGATGCCGCGTTCGCGCCGGATGCGCGCCAGCATGTCCGCCGCCTGCTCCATCTCCTGCTCGTCGAGCCCGCCGAGACTTTCATCGGCGAGCAGCAATTGCGGCTGGGTGGCCAGTGCCCGCGCCATCTCCAGCTTCTTCAGCCCGGCGGCGCCCAGGCCGTCCACCGGGGTTCCGGGCGCGACGGGCAGGCCCACCAGCGCCAGCGCATCGACCGCCCGCTGCTGCGCCTCCTCGGCGCCGATGCGCTCGGCCGCGCCGTAGAACGCGGCCAGGCTGGCATTCTCCAGGATCGACAGCTTGCGGAACGGCCGCGGAATCTGAAAGGTGCGGGCGATGCCGGCGCGGCAGATCCGGTTCGGCATGGCGCCGCCGATCTCCTCGCCGCGCAGGCGGATCGATCCTTCGCTCGGGGCCAGTGCCCCGGCGATCAGGTTGAAGGTGGTGCTCTTGCCCGAACCGTTGGGCCCGATCAGGCCCAGGATCTCGCCCTGTGCGAGCGTGAACGAAACCTTCTGGACGGCCGTGAACCCGCCGAAGCGCCGGGTAAGTCCACGCACCGACAGCAGCGCGTCGCTCAACCTTGCCTCAGGGCGCGTAGGCGTGCCCCTTGGGCAGCGGCAGGACGGCATCGGTCGTCTTGATCGCCGCCGGCCAGACGACCGTGGTCTGCTTGCCGATGTACTGCATCACCGCCGGCGTGGACCGCTCGTTCTGTCCCGCCATCGGCGTGCCCGGCCCGTAGAACTTCACGCCATAGCCCTGGATGGTGCCGCCGACGGCGATGTCGGTCTCGAGCGCCGCCTTGCGCAGCGCCTCGGGGTCGATGCCGCCATGCTTCTTGATGGCCCGCGGCAGCACGTCGTTGAGGAAGATCCAAGTCTGGTTGAATCCCATCGACACGTGGGTCGGCACCTCCTCGGCCTTGGTCTCTGCCTTGTAGCGCTTGATCATCTCCGCGGTGAGCTCGCCGAGCCCGGATGCGAGTGTCTTGGCGTCGAGCAGCTGCGCCGCCACCGGATCGACGTTGTAGATGTAGTTCGCGTCGTCCTTGAAGGTGTTGTAGAGCTTGTCGAACTGGCCGTAGCCGGCGCCATGGCCGATCAACGCCGCCCACTTGAGGTTCTGCTCGCGGGCCTGGCGCAGGAAGAGCGTGATGTCCGGGTTGTAGCCGGTGTGCAGGATGACGTCGGCGCGCGCCCGCTTGAGCTTGGTCACCAGCGGCGAAAGGTCCGGCGCGGTGGCCGAATAGCCTTCCTTCAGCACCACCTGCATGCCCTGGGCCTTGCAGGTCGTCTCGTTGCCGGCGGCGACGCCGGCTCCGTAGGGCCCGTCCTCGTAGATGATCGCCACCTTGAGGTCCTTCGGCTCCTTGCCCAGCTTGGCCTTGGCCGAATCCCTGAGGAAGGTGCAGGATGCCTCGCCGAACTGATCGGAGTGGACCTGCGGCCGGAACACGTAGGAGAAATTCTTGTCCTTCAACACGGCCGAGGCGACGCAGACGTTCATCCACATGAAGCGCTTGGCCGCATCCGCCTTCTGGGCCATCGGCACGCACTGGGCGCTGGAGAAGACGCCCATGATCAGGTCGACCTTCTCCTGGTTCTGCAGGCGTTCGGCTTCGTTGATGGCGACATCCACCTTGCTCTGCGCATCCGCGTAGATGGGGACGATCTTGTAGCCCTCGACACCGCCACGCTCGTTGACCATGTCGATGGCGTACTTGGTGCCGAGGTTGCTGGCGACCGAGCCGCCGGCGGCGAGCGGTCCGGAAAGGTCGAAGATCACGCCGATCCTCACCTCTTTCGGCTGGGCCACGGCCGAGCTCAACGCGAGCGCCAGGGCGGCACCCGCCACCAGTGACTTCATCATGCTGTCTCCTTTCTTGTGGCGCCTGCCCTGCGGACCAGGGGCGCGTTCATCGGACCTGCGGCTTCTATGGAGCCGGTGAGCAATCGTATGCTGAAGTCCTGCGCCATACAAGGCCGCGCAAGGCCGGCCGCCCGGCGCGCCGGACCAGCACCGGCGGGCGCCGGCGACCGCCGTCAGGCAAGACCGACGGCGCGGGCGAGCATGTAGGCGGCAAGCCCGAAGAGGATGACCGCGAACAGCGAGCGCATCCGCCGCACCGACAAGGCGTGGGCAGCGCGGGCACCGAGCGGCGCCAGCAGCACGCTGGCAGGCGTGATCACCGCAAGCGCCGGCAGGTAGAGGTAGCCGAAGGTGTGGTCGGGCAGGCTCAGGTGCCATCCCGCGACGACGTAGCCGATGGTGCCCGCGAGCGCGATCGGAAAGCCGCAGGCGGCACTGGTTGCGATCGCTTCCTGGATGCGCACGTTGCGACCGGTCAGGAACGGAATGGTGAGAAAGCCGCCGCCGGCGCCGAGAAACGCCGACAGCGCGCCGATGACGCCACCGGTCGCGGCGAGGCCGGCCGGCGACGGCAAGCCGCGGGGCTGGCCGTCCTTGCTCTTGCCCGCGCCCGGCCACAGCATCCTGGTTGCCGACCAGCCGATGAAGGCGGCGAAGAATGCGGCGATCAGCCTGCCCGGCAAGGCGCCGACCACCTGGGCGCCAAGCAGCGTGCCGACGACGATGCCGGGCGCCAGGGCCTTGACGATCTCCCAGCGCACGGCGCCGCGACGGTGGTGCGCCCGCACGCTCGACAGCGAGGTGAAGACGATGGTGGCGAGCGAGGTGGCGATCGCGACCTTGATCACCGCGTCGGCCGGGAAGTGACGGGCATCGAGGATCATCGTCAGGAACGGCACCATGATCATGCCGCCGCCGATGCCGAGCAGGCCGGCCAGGAAACCGGTGACGCTGCCCAGCACCAGCAGCTGGGCGATCGACATCGCATCCATGCTTAGCGGCCGGAGGCGGGCTCAGCTGCGCCGGCGCCGACCGGGCAGGACTGCCTGCCCGGCGATGCCGGCGACTCGTCCACCGCGCTCGCGCAGGTGAGCCGATGCGTCGCGATCAAGGCCACTGGCCCGCGGCCAGCTTGCTCGTCAGCGACATCAGGAACTGGTTGCAGGCGGCGAGTTGTGCACGCTCGACATACTCGTCCGGCTGATGGGCGACGAAGATGTCGCCGGGACCGCACACGACGGTGGGCACGCCGGCGGACTGCAGGATGCCGCCTTCGGTGCCGAAGCTGACCCGGCGCGGCGCCAGGCAGCCGCACAGCGGCATGACCGCCTGCGCCAGGTGACGGTTGCCGCGCTCGTCGAGGCCGGGTGTATCCAGCAGGCTTTCGAACTCGATGGCGCACTCCCCGGATACCGCGCGCGCCTGGGGCAGCAGGACCCGGTCGCAGTAGTCGCGCACCTTGCCGACGATGCCGGCGGTGTTGACACCCGGAAGCGTGCGGATCTCGAACAGGAACTCGCAGTCCCTGGCGGTGATGTTCTGCGCCGTGCCGCCTTCGATGCGACCGACATGCAGGCTGGTGTGCGCGAACTCGAAGCCGTCATGGCGTTCGGCCGCAATCAGCTCCTTCTGCAGCGCGTTGATGAAGACGATGATCTCGGCGGCCACTTCGACCGCGGACACGCCGAGGTGGCGAAAGGACGAATGCACCGGCTTGCCGCGGACCTTGATCCGGTAGACGGCCGCCCCCTTGTTGGCCACCACCACCTGCATCAGCGTCGGCTCGCCGATGATGGCGACGGCCGGCTTGACCGGCGAGGTGGCGAGATGCGCCGCCAGCTGGCCCATGCCGTGCATGTTGCTCTCCTCGTTGTAGGAGAGGGCGAGGTGCACCGGCGTGTCGAGCCCGACACGCTGGAAGGTGGGCACCATGGCCAGGCAGCAGGCGATGTACGCCTTCATGTCCGCCGAACCGCGGCCGTAGAGGCGACCGTCGCGCTCGCTGAGCAGGAATGGATCGCTCTGCCAGACTTCGCCGGCTACCGGCACCACGTCCGAATGCCCCGACAGCATCACCCCCGGCCGGTCCGGCGGCCCGATGGTGGCGAACAGGTTCGCCTTGCCTGGTTCATCGCCATGCTGCACGAAGGCGGCGATGCCCTGGTCGTCGAGGCGGTTGGCGACCCAATCGATCAGCTCGCGATTGCTGCCGGAACTGGTGGTGTCGAAGCCCACCAGCCGGCCGAGAATATCCACGGTCTCGGCCAGCAGTGCCGGATCGGTGGCGGGGTCGGCGGCCAGGGGCGGGGCTTTGTGGGATGACGTGCTGGCGGTCAAGGCGGCACTCTTTTGGGCATGCGCGCGCGGCGGCGCGGGCGGATGATCCGATGCAGCAGTCTACCCGAGCTTCGCCAGTGTCGCGGCAGGGCTCCGGTTCGCGACCCTGCCACCGGCGCTAAACTTCCGGCAACGGACACGCGGGCATCGCAGTCCTCGCCCATTGCCGGCGAAGGTCGCAGGATGCCGAGACACATCAACCATGGGTGCCACGCCATGACAACCGTTTTCGACTTTTCCGCCCGGACGCTGGCGGGTACGGAAGCAGCGCTGTCGGATCATGCCGGCAAGGTCCTGCTGATCGTGAACACCGCCAGCAAGTGCGGCTTCACGCCGCAATATGCCGGCCTGCAGAAGCTGCATGAGAAGTACCACGACCAGGGCTTGGTGGTGATGGGATTCCCCTGCAACCAGTTCGGCCAGCAGGAGCCCGGCGACGAGCAGGACATCACCCGCTTCTGCGAGACCAGCTATGGCCTCGGCTTCCCGATGTTCGCCAAGGTGGAAGTGAACGGCAGCGGTGCACATCCGCTGTTCCGGCACCTCAAGGCGGCTGCACCCGGCCTGCTGGGCAGCGAGGCGATCAAGTGGAACTTCACCAAGTTCCTCGTCGGGCGCGACGGGGCGGTCTTCAAGCGCTACGCGCCCCAGACCTCGCCGGAGGATCTGCAGGAAGACATCGAGCGGTTGCTGAAGGCCTGACCGGCGCGACGCAACGAACCGCTCCGCGCCGTCCGCTCCCGGGACCG
This sequence comes from Pseudomonadota bacterium, assembly GCA_023441105.1. The sequence goes on from JAEZQX010000246.1 coordinate 6,058, forward strand.
CGCGGGTCAGTGCGGGATCGGTCCAGGCAGCACCGTGGCCGAGGCGCGCGCCTCCTCGGTGGCGCGGTCCGGCGCCGGCGCCACCGCTTCGGGAGCCGCCTCGACACGTCGTGCCTTCGGCGCGGCGACGTCCGCCGGCGTCTTGACCCGCGGCAGGCTGATCTCGGCGATCAGGCCGGTCATGCCCGGCGCATTGCGCAGCTTCACGTCGCCGCCATGCCAGCGGGCGATATTGCGGGAGATGGCGAGGCCGATGCCCGAACCGCCACTGTCACGATTGCGGGACGGCTCGAGCCTCACGAACGGCTCGAAGACCCGCTCGAGGTCCTCCTCCGCCATGCCGGGACCATGGTCGCGGATGGAGATGCGCAGCAAGGCGGGACTGTCGGCGAGCTCGATGTGCGCCCGGCCGCCGTAGCGGATGCCGTTGGACACCAGGTTGTTGACGCAGCGTCGCAGCATCGACGGCTCGGTTGGATAGACGGTGCGTGCCGCGCCCTCCAGGGTCACCTCGTGGCCGGTATCCGTCCAGTCATTGGTGATGCTCTCGAGCAGCGCGGTCACATCCACCAGCTGGCGCTCGGTGGTCTTGCCGAGTTCGGCGAAGAGATCCAGCGACGATCCGACCAGCTCCTCCATTTCCATCAGGTCGTGCACGAACTTGCCGCGCTGGGGTTCGGGCAGCATTTCCGCGCGCAGCCTCATCCGGGTGATGGGCGTGCGCAGGTCGTGGGAGATGGCCGCCAGCAGGCTCGAGCGTTCGATCATGTAGCGGCGGATGCGTTCCTGGGTCTCGTTGAAGCTGGTGATGACCCGGCGCAGCTCGATCGGCCCGGTGCGGGGGATGGCTACCGAGCTCGAGCTCGAGCCGGTCGGGTTGTTGCCGATGCTGGTCACCGCCCGATCCAGCTGGCGCAGCGGGCTGGTCATCATGCGTGCAATCACTAGCGCCAGCACGAAGATGATCGCCATCCACATCAGCAGCTTCGGAATCAGCGCCTCCAACTGGCCGAGCGGTTCCTGCGGCATGCGCACGAAGAACGCCGCGGTGGAGCCGTCCTCCAGCTCGATCTGGCTCACCACCGAGAAGGTGGCGGGCAACAGGAAATAGAAGCGGCGCGCCAGCCACTGCTCGAAGGCGTTGGCGCTGGGCGGCGCGACCTCCTCCGGCGTCCTGGCTCGCGCGGCCCGGGTGATCTCTACCGTAGTCAGCAGCGGCGGGTTCATCTCGTCGCGGATGGCGGCAGCGAAGCCCCGCTCGTACTCGTCGAGCTCGATGTAGCCGCTTTCGATCTCGATCGGCCGCTGCGCGAACTCGATCCTGAAGTCGCGGCCGCCAAGCTCTTGGGCGACGATCAGCCGTTCCTCCTTGGGCAGGCGATTGAGCAGGCTGGCGGAGCGGGCGATGCGCTGCGCCATCTGCTCGGAATTGAGGCGGTACATCGAGCTGCCGCGGTCGAAGAAATTCACCAGCAGGCTCGCGAGCTGCGACAACAGCAGGCACGCAGCCAGCACCAGCACGGTCCGGCCGAACAGCGAGCGCGGCAGCCGCAGCCTCAATCCACCCTCTCGACCTGCGCGGCGAGGATGTAGCCTTCGTTGCGGATCGTCTTGATGATCCTGGGCTCGCGCGCGTCATCGTTGAGCCGGTTGCGCAGCCGGCTGATCTGCACGTCGATGCTGCGATCGAAGGGCGTCGCTTCGCGACCGAGGGTCAGGTCCATCAGCTGGTTGCGATCCAGCACCCGGTTCGGATGCTCGACGAGCACGGCGAGCAACCGATACTCGGCACCGCTGAGCGAGACGATGACGCCGTCGGGTCCGACGAGGTGCCGGGCTCCGGAATCCAGGATCCAGCCGGCGAACTTGACCCGCTGTGCGCCGCCCAGCGTCGGTGGCAGGCTGCGGGTGCGCCGCAGGACGCCCTTGATCCGGGCGAGCAGCTCGCGCGGGCTGAACGGCTTGCCCATGTAGTCGTCGGCGCCCATCTCGATGCCGATGATGCGATCGACTTCTTCGGCGCGCGCGGTGAGCATGATCACCGGCACGTTGGAGCGCGAGCGCAACTCGCGGCACAGGGTCAGGCCATCCTCGCCGGGCATCATCACGTCGAGCACGATGATGTCGGGCTTGGTGCCATCCAGCACCTGGCGCATCTCCTTGGCATCCCGCGCGACGGTCACCTTGATGCCGTTCTGGCCCAGGTACTCCGCCAGCAGGTCTCGGATGTCTGCATCGTCATCGACGACGAGAACATGATCTGGGGTTTCGTTGTTGTCCATAGTCTTTGTAGGTCGACTTGCATTGTCCTGGTTCGGGAGCCTCAAACCATGTATCCGCGCGTAACACAAGCATCCTATCGCAACTGCGTCACCCGGGCGCCACCGGCTGGAGGCCCGCGTGGTGCCTGGTTCTGCGGGCTTACGAAGCCCGCGCCGATTGCTTCCAACCGGTCCGGACCACACGATGTCTCAAACCGAAACGCAGTGCTTACATCCCCGCTGTTGAATGAAGTTGCAAGCCGGGAAAGAAGGAGCGCAGCGTGATGCCCGATTAACCCCCGGAAACGCATTACCCCGGAAGGCTGGGCATCCGGTTTGCTCAACGGAAGTTCTACCACAAAAGAGGAATCGACCATGAAGACCAAACTTGTCGCAGCATCGCTTTGTGCCCTTGCTCTCGCCGCGTGCGATTTCGAGCAGCGGCCGGCCAGTGCTCCTGACCAGGGCGGCCCCGGTGCCACCCGGTCCGCACCGTCCGGATCCGCGCCGATGAGCCCGGCAACGCCGCCCGCAGGCACCGGCTCGCCGGCGACGCCTCCGGCAGGCGGCAGCTCTTCCTCCGGCGCACAGTAGTGATGCCAATCGGCGCGCTTGGCGCCGTCAGTCCGGAACCCGATGCCGAAGTGGCCGCCAGGCCGCTTTCGGCGGGTCTCCGGTCATTCCAGGTGAAATAGCGAGGCCCGAGGCGCTCAGCAGGGCTGAGGCGCTCACCCCAGGGCTTTTCGCGCTTTCGTTGCCGCGCGGCTTCCAGTCGCGGGTCAGCTTCCAGTCGCGGGTTATTAAGTCGCAGGCCATCGCGAGGCATCGCGATCGCAGGATCCCGATCTGGTTGGCGAGTCGGTGCCTTCTCAAGACGCCAACCACGCCCTCCATCCCGATTCGATCCACGCTTTCACTCCCGATCGCTCCGGCGCTGGACCACGGCATGCGAGCAAGCTGTCTCGTTTGCAGCACCGCCATGCCGCGTGCGTGCAGCGTGCTCGACCTCGCCTTCATGACAAAGGCTCTCGATGCACGCAGCCGCGGCGGCCGAGGCGCGCGCGGTGTTCCGGAACGAAGCGGTACCATGCCGGCTGAACAGCAGGCCGGGGCGGCTTGCATGCCGCCCTTTCCAGAAGGATCATAGCGACTTTGGGTCGGGGCCATGGGTCCGCCGCCCAGTCCGTCGAGAACTCATGAGCTATATCAAGCGATTCGCCGTTACCGGAAGCGTATGCCCTTCGACACCGATCTTTGGCCAACGCGCGGCAGCGGAAGTTGCCCGGCTGGCGCCGCATTACGATCGGGTGGTGGTAGCGGGAATCGGCAGCGGCGTGGTCGCCAGTCGCATCCTTCACTGCTGTCCGACGGCAGTATTCGTGGAATGCGAGGCACCCTTTGCGCATCGCTTTGCGCAGCGCCATCCCAAGGCGTCGGTCGTCACCGACTACGTGCAGAACCTGTACGAGCACCTTCCGGATCTCAAGGGCCAACGGGTGCTGCTCGCTTCCTTCGTGCCCACCGCCGGCAGCTTCTACTCCGATGAGGTGGTGAGGTTCTTCGTGTCGGTCTGCCGCAGCGGCGGCTCGGTCATGCAGATGCGCTACCTGCCGCACCAGATGAGCGCCCGTTTCTTCGACGGCATGCGGGCCCGCGGCATCGTCAGCAAGCGGCTCTTCACGGTGGCGATGAATTTCCCGCCGGTCTCGATGTATGGTTTGCGCGCGGTGCTTGCGCCGGTTGCCGGCAATGGCATGCCGCCCACCGTCAGTCGGCCGGCGCCGGCGCGCCACCCGATGGCCGCCAAGGCGGCACTGCAGAAGCCTGCCCGCGCGCAGGACGTCGCCGCCTGACGCGGCTGGCCGGTTCAATCCACGATGAACAGCTTCGCGCCGGTCGGCGGCGACGACCGGTGCGCTTCCGCCTGGTCCGCGACCTGGTAGCTCATCCCGGCGGTCAGCTTGAAATGGCGACCGTCCTCCAGCTCGGTATGCAGCTCGCCTTGCAGGCACAGCAGGATGTGCCCCTTGCTGCACCAGTGGTCCGCAAGGTAGCCGGCGGAGTACTCGACCATTCTCACCCGAATGGTGCCGAACTGGCGGGTGCGCCAGACTGCGATCCCGCGGATGCCGGGATGCTGCTCTGACTCGACCCGGTCCCAATCCGTGGTCCCGAACGGGATGCCGCTGATCTGCATGCGCCAGGCGCTCCTCTGGTTGTCCAAGCAGCGGCGCCATGGGGCGGCTGCAGTGGCGCAAACGTAGCGGAACTTGGCGGCGGCGGCAACCGGGAGATCACTGCATCGCCCGTGGCTGCCCGCCCAGGGGCATCGGCGCGCGATTCCTCAGCAGCAGGACTTCGACCCGCCGGTTCAACGCGCGGCCCCGCTCCGACGCATTGTCCGCGATGTACTCGTCGGCGCCGACGGCGCTGCTGAAGATGCGGTTGGAGGGGATGCCCCGCCGCAGGAGAATCTGCACCACCGCATCGGCCCGGGCTTGCGCCAGGACGTCGTTGGCGGCGCGCGAGCCGGTGGCGTCGGTAAAGCCGGTGACCCTGATCTCGTCGGCATTGGCCGCTTCGCGCAGGAGCAGCGCCAGCCCGTCTTCAGGCGCCACGATGGCGCGCGAGGCGGTGGCGAAGAAGACTCGGACCAGCCCGCGCTCCGGCGCGGCTGCCGCTGCGTTGGCAGCCGCAAGCGGCGGCGCGAAGGCGCGCCTGGGCGTCGGATCCGCCGGCCAGGCCGGCACTTGCAGTCTCCGAGCGGCTGGTGGCGGGGGCGAGGCGTAGACGACCTCGGGCAGTCCGGCGTCGGCGGCCCGCGCCGCCTGCTCCGGAGCCTGCGCAGGCCGGCCC